>NZ_JBFXGH010000201.1:0-2524 GCF_050178175.1 Sphaerochaeta sp. | reverse complement strand
AGAGTGGGGTTGGGGGAGATGAGTCCTGGGGAGCTCCAGTGCATGAAGCATATAGATATTATGGGCCAGAGACTGATTGGATGGTAGAGATTGAAGCGTTTGAATGATTGCAACTTTCTATATGGGGAATAACGATTCCATGCATAACACATCGGGAAATATCAGGAGAGAGTAAAAAACGTCGTTGCCTTTGGATTTTCTTGTCTTCATGGGGGAAGTGATCATCTGATGGATATTTTTCATTTCATTTTATCTGTACTGGTAGTATACTCAGCCACATGTACAAACGCACCATTCGAGCCTGTTACCTTGGAAATTTCATAGGGGCCCTGACCTGCAACCTGGCTCCGCTGTTGTATGTAACCTTCATGAGCGAGCTTGGACTCTCCTTTGAACAGGTTGGTCGTCTTACCTTGCTCAATTTCTTCACCCAGATAGTCGCCGACTTGGTCTTCAGCAGACCGGTTGACCGCTATGGGGTCAGACCGTTCATTACCTTGGGGCATTTTCTGGCATTTGTAGGTTTTCTCTTCCTGGCCCTTGCCCCACGATTGTTCCCTCACAACACCTATCTTGGCTTGATGCTTGCAACCATCATCTACTCCATAGGGGGCGGGCTCTTCGAACTGTTGTTGAGTGCTATTGTCCAGGCAATCCCCGGAGATGCAAAGGAGAGTGCAATGAGCCTCCTGCACTCCTTCTATGCATGGGGATTCATTGTTGTCGTCATCGGTACGACACTGATGATCCAGCTTTTCGGTCGTGGTAACTGGATGTTTGTTGTCCTGATCTGGTCAGTCTTCCCCCTGTTGAATTTCATCAACTTCCTGACTGTCCCCCTTGCCCCAGCTGTGCATGAAGATCACCGGACAAAGATCCGAGAGCTGCTCGCTTCCAGATACTTCCTCTTTGTAGTACTCGGTATTGCCGTCGGTGGTGCCACTGAGGTTTCCATGAGCCAATGGACCAGTACCTTTGCAGAAACTGCACTGGGACTGCCGAAAGAAGTGGGGGACTTGGTAGGACTTTGCTTGTTTGCCCTGCTCCTGGGAACCATACGCGCCATCTACGGTGCATGGGGTACCCGCTTCCCTTTGTACAAGGCAATGCTGATGGGATCCCTGCTATGTGTAGTGTGTTATCTTGTGGCTGCCTTGAGTCCGTTGCCGATCATCAGCTTGGTTGCCTGTATTTTTGCAGGATTGGGAGCGGGGCTTCTTTGGCCGGGCTCAGTGGTTAACGGTGCAAACCGTTTTCCGTTTGCTGGATCCTCGCTCTTTGCCTTCTTGGCTGCAGGGGGTGATGCAGGGGCGGCCTTCGGCCCCTGGCTAATTGGTGTGACTGCTGATGTATTCCCCAATCTTGTTACCAAGGCTCCCTGGCTACAAGGACTTTCCGAGGCTGATGCTGCACTGAGAAGCGGAATGCTTATCGGCACCATGTTTCCCCTGTTGATGGTTGTGTTTCTTATGGGGATGCATCGCCTTGAGAAACAGAAGTAGGCATGGTTGCACGGCTCTTGACCATTGCAAGCATTTCATCTGCACCACGAAGCCTTCTTGAGATATCCCTTGCAAGGTTGAGAACGAGCATGGTGTAGGTCTTCAGGTCAACGAGTGATATCTTGTAAAGATCCTTGTTGGAGAGGGTGATGATGCGGCTCGGTGCAAGGGTGACGACTGAGGCCGCACAGTTCTGGATGTCGATGAGCTCCATTTCTCCAAAACTGTCCCCATTATGCAATGTAGTGATTATTCTGCTCTGCTTCTTGTTGGTCTCTGATTGCCTGACGATGGCAACCTCGCCCTCGACAATGAAGTGTACACGGTTGTTGGGTTCTCCTTGCTTGAGGATGGTAACATTCTCCTCATAGGTATGCTCCTCAAGATAGGGTTTGATCAAGGAGAGAGAGGCATCGTTGAGTCCGCCAAACATGCTGTGCTTGCAGAGAAATTCATTGTCGACTGTGCATTCACTCATACTTCATCGTACCTGTATATATTTCAGAACGCAAGGTTATATCCCTTGCTAATCAGAGAAAAGAAACAGTGGATACCGTAAGATACAATCTGGATGACAGTGGTAGATCAATGTTCACATCATATGAAGTTGTGAACATTGGTTGTAGATTGTTGTATTTTTTTGAAAACTCTTGTCAATTAATTGCCGAAATGTATGAGATTGAGTATTGTTTCTTCACTATAACCGAAGGAAGTACTATGAATAGAAAGATACTACTACTTTATATCCTGCTAATAGTAGGTGTTTTTAATCTAGGAGCAAGTTCTCTCACATTGGATGATGCATTGGAGCGTGCACGTATGCACAATCTCTCCCTTCAGGGTAATGCCATCGATGTAAACGCAGCAAAGCGTGATATTGATACCTCTTGGAACCTCTTTCTTCCCAATTTCAATCTTTCGCTTTCCCATTCCGGAACTGGTCCTGTTTTCAATGCTGCTGAGCGTACTGTCTCTGGAATTCCGATTCCTGCAACGTTCGGCGATACCGGCCTCTCCCTCGG
>NZ_JBFXGH010000200.1:0-2547 GCF_050178175.1 Sphaerochaeta sp. | reverse complement strand
GAAGGACGACCGTACTGTGATATCACCTATGCTCCAGGTGGGAAGAGCATTCTTTCCATCTCGTACCGGTAATCATGCGTTTGTTGTTGCGCCTTGCCACCCGCTATGCCTTCTCCAGGCAGAATCGACATCGCGGGACAAGTGTGCGTATTTCCCTCGGTCTGGCTCTCTGTCTCTTTGCAATTGTAGCAGTGCTTTCCTTTATGCAGGCCCTGCAGCGGAACCAGTTCGATGATATCAGGACCTTTGAGTCCTTCGACCTCCAGATAGAGCTAGAGAGCAATGATTACATTGCAGCCAATGAGGCTGCAACACTGATCGAGGGGTTGGACTCTGTCCAGCATGCCTTTGTGTATGGAGATATCCCTGTCATTGCCCAGGGAACTGATGGGTCGACCATTGCTGGTCGCCTTCGGGGTATTGATGGGGAGGGAAGATTCCTTTCCAATCTGAACAGCTATCGTGGATTCCTGTTCCAAGAAGGGCAGGTTGCGGTTTCCTACTCAAATACACGTTCCATCGATATGGGTGAACCCCTTACGCTTACCTTCCTGAAAAAAGGCAAGCAGGCAACGGTGGTCCCGTCCAGAAAGGAACTCGAGGTGGGAGCCGTTTACTATACCACCAGCTATGATTTTGATCACTCCACCTTCCTATGTGATGTAGGGACCCTGCTTGCCCTGCAGGATGATGTCTCCTTGAAGATTGGGGTATTCACCCCCCACGATGTCAAGGAAGTGAAAGCTGACATCATGCAATTGGGTTTTGCCAATACAAGCACCTGGATGGAGATAAACGCTTCCCTGTATGGTGCCATGGAACTTGAACAGAAAATGATGGCACTGATGCTTTTCCTGATGGTGTTGGTCATACTGGTACATATCAGGAACAGTTCCAGAAGATTGCTGCTCGCAAAGCAAACTGAGATTGCCATGCTCCGTACCATCGGGCTTACCAAGGCAAAGGTACAAGCCTTGTTCGTGTTGCAGGCGATGGTAGTGGCAGTCATTGGAAGTTTGGTGGGCGTTGTTCTCTCCTATGCAGGTATTGCCGTCTACCCAACCATCTCTTCCTATGTCTACAGGTCGATGGGTGTTCATCTTGAACTAGAGATCAGGGGTTTGGAACTTCTGGTGTTGTTTATTGTCATTGTCGTCTTCAGCCTCATTGCGTCCTTCCAGGGGACCCATAAGATCCTGAAGGCAGATATCATGGAGATGTTTGCGCATGATGAAGTCAACTGAGGTCCTTACCCTAGAACAAGTCTCAAAGAGTTTTCCCGCAACACTCAGGGGAGGAGAGCCCATCCAGATATTGGAAGGGGTATCCCTCACCTTGAATCGTGCGACGAGTATTGCGATCACCGGTCGAAGTGGGAGCGGGAAGTCGACCTTGTTGCAGGTCAGTGCAGGGTTGCTCTCTGCAGACAGTGGAAGCATCAGGTTTGAAGGTAAGGAGATTTCCAAACTCGATGATGAACACCTCAGTCGGCTGAGGAGCCGTTCTATGGGCTTCATCTTCCAGAGCAGTTTGCTTCTGGATGATTTCACGGCCCTTGAGAATGTGCAGATCTCTGCCATGATCGCAGGGTACAGTGAGCGAGATGCCTCCCGTAAGGCCTTGGCAATGCTTGAACTGGTTGGTATGCAGGACCGACTGGGGCACACCAGTGACCACCTCTCCGGAGGGGAGCGCCAACGGGTCGCCATTGCAAGGGCCCTGGTGAATGAACCATCACTCATTTTTGCCGATGAACCGACAGGTTCATTGGATGAGAGAAATGCTGCACTGGTTGAAGATCTTCTCTTTTCATTGGTCGCTGAGCGGGAAGTAGCCCTGATGCTGATCACCCACAACCTTTCCTTTGCCAGCCGGTGCCATACCGTTTATCAACTCCATAATGGAAATGTGGAGGTGCGCTCTTGAGGCAAGGACTTCTTCGTCTTCTGGTACTGAGAAAGCTTGGGTACAAAGGAAGCAGAGCAGCAAGAAAACGAATCCTCTTTAATCTCGTTTTGATCACACTGGTAGTTGGAGCCTTGGTCTTTGCACAGATTTTTGTGGTGTCCATGAGTAAGGGGATTGCTGATAAATATGCCCTATTGGGTAATGGCCACCTGCAAGTGCATGGGGATTCCACACATGTCTTGCCCGAGAAGGAAGGTGTGCTGGATGTACAGCTGGTTTCTCAAAGCTATGCCCTGATCTATAGTCCAGACGGAAACAAGATGGTGAGACTCAAGGGTGTTGGGGACGGATATTTCAACGAACTGAGAACCTCCCAGATTACCTTGATGGATGGAATTCCCAAGGAGAGTACCACGCTGGAGAAGGTACTGCTCAGCACCACCCTGGCTGATGAACTTCAGGTGGGTATTGGCGACCGGGTTGCTCTGATGCTGGTAGGTGACGATGGAATCCGTCCACAATTCTGTGTAGTGGGCAATCTTTATGATTCAGGATATCGGGAACTGGATGCGAATCTTGCCTTTTGTGACTATAGCCTGATCCATCGGTTGTTCAAGGGCAGTGAGTAGAACTACCAGG
>NZ_JBFXGH010000199.1:0-2552 GCF_050178175.1 Sphaerochaeta sp. | reverse complement strand
TATAATTGCTTCAATCGTCCTCTCTCAGTAAACAGAACATACTGACCATCGTTGATGTTGATTATTCACACGGATGTATGCGGTGTGCATAGCCGGTCTTGCTGCAGAGGGACTACTCCATAAGGTATCGTCTGGCATATTTTATTAAATCATGGAGCAGAGCTTGAAATCGCACTGTCGAGCCACACCAACCTAGGACATTCATGCTAATCCCATGATTACCCGTTACGCCGGTTTATGCATGATAGATTAATTCCTATATCATGGTTATCGATATTGAAAGATGCGATGTTCTACGAATGGAAAAGGTGCAAAGCATGGCCTATGAAATTGCACAGTGTTTTTTAGATGAAGTATCGTACATCAAGAGGAAGGTCCCTTTATCTCGCCCTAGCAACCAACACATAGACGCTTTGCGAAAACTAGCAGAATCCTATTGTATCCAAGAATCTGCTTAGAACGGTAGTGACATCACTGAACAAGGACTATGAGAAAGATAGTGTCACCCAAATCATGGAGCCGTTCCATGAGCTGGAGGAAGCTCCCTGTTAAGGAATTTGCCACTGTTGCAGACAGTTTTCATAACAAGCCGTTGATCAAAGCGTTCCAATCAATGGAAAGCTGACAATTATCAGGATTGAGCAGCTCTCATTTCACGCTCTATCAAGGTGACCGCAATGGGTTCTCACAAATCACCCTACCCGCTGGTACACCCCGCACATTGGAAAAGGTGTCAGGGGGACCAACCGACAGATTCCCATCCGTCACATGGCTCATATGGTGGGACGGGAAGCCATACCATGTACCAAGGACACGGGGATGCAAAGCAAGAGAGAGACAATGGTACTGAAAAGCTCTTCAGGTATGTGGACCGTTTAGTACTTGACCTCTATGCAAGCCATCGAAACTTCCGCAGATTGTTGTTTCACTTCCAGAGTTGCTTTCCCTTTTCAAGGACCTCAGCAATAATCGGTATGTGTTGGATTGAGGGTATTGAAAACGCCTATGATTCATTGGACAAGGATATGCTTAAGGCCAAGGCCTTGGAGATGATCAAACCGATCAAGAGGGAGAAGATACTGAAGGTAGTTGAATCCTATGCGATGGCTGAAGCGGAAGGTCATGGATCTTCAGATCTCAACACGGTAGCAAAAGCAGCTTTCAACAGCAGGATCGCAACCTTGCTCAGAGAGGAAAGCAACATAGTACCAGGAAAGATCAACCGAGCGACCGGAGAGGTGAAATACGGAGACCCAGCGTTTGATGACCTCCTGGATGATATCGCTGAATTAATCTTGATTCGAAAAGGAGATGTGCTGGTCATTTCCAAGGAGATGATGCCAAGCACTACTGGTGTTGCAGCAATATTCAGATACTGACACACGTGTCGCTCAACGTAATTGCATCAGCAACGTGCCCAAAAATGTAATAATTACCCAGCCACAACCAGGCCCTTTGATGATTTACGGCTGATGATGATACTGTAAAGCACAGAAATGACAAGGATGGGTACAAGCAGCATTGCTTGCAATTCTGCATCCTGTCTGGTCACCGTTCCACTGAAATTGAACAGAGCATGGAAGCTTGCACCAGGAATGATACTTCCAGCAAAAAGAGTATCTCCTCACCTATTCCATTTCTCATCAGTGAGGAGCATATATCATTAGGTGATGGAAGCCTCGTAGATTTCTCGTATTGAAGTTTCAAGTATCTTGTTGAACTCCTCGTCACTCTGCTCAACATGCAGATCTTGCGTGAGGGCTCTTGAGAAGCTGGCGATAAGTCCATGGTTCTTTGCAAGAAGCTTATTAGCCTTATTGCGAGGATACCCTCCAGAGAGAGCCACCACACGAACCATGTGCTTATCTTTCTGCAGTTCAGCATAGAAGTTAGGTTCGCTAGGTATGGAGAGCTTCAACATGACCCTATCCTCTTCATTGAGGTGTTCAAGTTGCTTGACAAGTTCAGCTTTCAGAATCTTCTCAGATGCTTGCTTGTCCATGCTGTGGATGTCGACCTCAGGTTCAATGATTGGAACCAAGCCTGCTTTCAATATGATCCTGGCAATTTCAAACTGCTGTTCGACAATCTTCCTGATTCCCTTCGGATTGGATTCCTTGATGACTGAACGCATTTTTGTGCCAAAAATCCCCTGCTCGACTGCTTTCTCAAGCAGTGGTCCAAGGTCGGGCATGGGTTTCATCAACTGAACTCCTTCAGAGAGTTCAGCAAGACCTTTATCCACTTTCAGGAATGGGACTATTCTCTTGGTTTCCCAAAGGTATGCAGAAGTTGGCATTCCTTCAATGGTCCGGTCCATGGTGTCTTCAAACAGAATTGCACCCAGGATATGGGCATCGGTAAAAGCGGGGCTTGTAATGATTCTGGTGCGCATAGCATGTACAAGATCGAACATTTCTTTATCCGTTTTATAGGCGTCTTCAGGGATCCCATACTGCAACAGTGCTTTGGGCGTACTGCCGCCACTCTGGTCCAATGCAGCGATAAAACCTTTTCCAGTTGCCATCCGGCTAAGTTGTTCTCTGTTCATA
>NZ_JBFXGH010000198.1:0-2655 GCF_050178175.1 Sphaerochaeta sp. | reverse complement strand
TCCTTACCGGTCTTGTTCAGGAAGAGCAGGTCATAGTTCTGCAAATCGATTAAGCAAACAGTATCAGGGAAATTGTCCAACATCCACTCATGATTAGTCCAGCAGAGGGTCTTATGCATCCCCATCTCAGGGACATAGTGGGTGCACTGGTTCCGCCCATGATTCTTGGAGTGGTACAAGGCAAGGTCTGCATGTTGATACAGTTCGCTGAATGTTGTTCCATCTTCAGGGCTGATACAGCAGCCAAGGGAACAGGTAAAAAGAATCCCAAGCGTCCTATCCTCGGCAATACGATGACAGAACTCATCCCCGGCACTTTTTACCGCCTCAGTCATATGAGGGATGAATGCAACAAACTCATCACCTCCAAGTCTGCCAATGATCGTACCCTGGGGAAACACCATTCTCATCAATGACGCCATTCGCTTGAGCACGCGGTCACCGAGGTCATGACCAAAGGTATCGTTTATCATTTTGAATCGATCGATATCGATCAGGAAAAAGGCACTGTTGCCACCATCGATGAGATACCGTGTTACGAGTTCTTCAAGGGAAGATCGGTTGTATACACCGGTGAGGCTGTCACTATGTGCCTGCTTCTCCAAGGCTTGTTCCTGGACCTTGCTCTTCTCAATGTCCTTGATCGCGATATATCCGATGGTAATGTTGTTGGCAATGGAGACATTGAAATGGAACCTAACCCAACGATACCCGTCCTCCCTATGGAGGGGGTGCATCATTTTTGCTTCTATGGCCAGTTCTTTTTTTCCAGCTTCCACGAAATGTTTGAGTTTTTCACTGGAGTCAATTTCTTGGAATACTGCAAGATAATCTTTTGGTATTGCTTTTTGCATGACTGAATCGTACATGGTGTAGAAATCATCACAGCCATCCATCATCTTCCAAACACGATTGTCTGCAAGTACCGCTTTCCCGGAATCCAGATTAAACCCTCCAAAGAAGGCCTTATCCTCCCCTAATACCTGCTGTCGCATTGCTATCTCATCATGGACATCCTGGAAAATACCTATCGCTCTGCGACGTTCCTGCTCTCCATCTGAGAGAAAAGCATAACTCAATCTCAGCCATCGGAATGAGCCGGCTGCACTACGGACAAAAAGGATTGAATCTGGTTCATTGCCAGCTTGCAATTGTGTAAAATCATGGTTCAAGGTCACTGAGAAGTCAGGATGGATATAGCCTTCCTCAAGCAAGAAAGCAGCAGGGTTGGAAATCTCAAGTGGGGCATGGCCACCCAGAATTGTTCTCGATAAGGGAACAAGACGATCATCCTCCAGATGATACTCCCACATTTCCAAGGTAGAGTGAGAAAATGCAAACTGGAGCCTGGTATTCTGTCTTTCCAGTGCAAGGGCATTCTGGTGTGCTTCTGAAACGTCGCTGGCCACCAGGCAGTATACCGGGAATTGTCCATGATGACGGCTGTACCTGCCTAGCAGTCTGATGAAACGATCTTCCTTACGTTCTAATCGAAAAACTACATCCAATTCCTTGTGGCTTCTCTTCAGTTTCTGGAACACTGCCTTGATACGTTTTCGCTCTTTTTCATGTACGGAATCCAACAAATCGAGTTCATTGTAGTTGTGGAACTCCTTCGGGGTGTATGCGAGCAGTTTGGACAAACCTCTACTGAGATAGATTGCAATTATCTCATCACCGAGTTCATATACCCCCACTCCACCGGGAAGGTCGTTGATCGAAAGCATTCGGTCTTTCCCATGGCCGGTTCGGGAAACCTCATTCATACTTCTTACACCTTCTTCCACAAAAGTAACTCATTGTAGCACATTTCATGCAAGAAGTATGATACAACACCTATTTTTTCATCGAGTCCTGGGAATCCTTGAGCAACACATCATGTGCTCCGCCTTCTATGATGGAAGTGGAACTGACTACAGTCAACCGAGCCTTCTGCTGCAATTCAGGAATGCTGAGTGCACCACAGTTGCACATGGTTGATTTAATCTTGCTCAGACTCAAGTTGAGATTGTCTTTCAGCGGGCCTGCATAGGGGACATAGGAATCGACACCTTCCACAAAGCTCAGCTTTCCTTCCCCTCCAAGGTCATAACGTTGCCAGTTTCGTGCACGGGAAGATCCTTCTCCCCAATACTCCTTCATGTAGGAACCCTTGACATTTACCTTCTCTGTCGGTGACTCGTCGAATCGTGCAAAATAGCGTCCCAACATCAGGAAGTCGGCACCCATTGCCAATGCGATGGTCATATGGTAGTCAAGTACTATTCCCCCATCAGAGCAGATGGGAATATATACACCCTTCTCATTGAAGTATTCATCACGGGCTTTTGCGACCTCAAGCAAGGCTGTTGCCTGTCCTCTTCCAATTCCTTTCGTCTCTCGGGTTATGCAGATCGATCCCCCACCAATGCCGACCTTCACGAAGTCAGCACCGCTTTCAGCGAGGAAGAGGAATCCTTCCCTGTCCACTACATTCCCAGCTCCCACCTTCACTCGGTCCCCATACTGTCCCTTGATCCAGGAGAGTGTCAGGCGTTGCCATTCACTGTACCCTTCAGATGAATCGATACAGAGTACGTCGGCACCGCTACGAACCAAGGCAGGAACCCGTTCCTTGTAGTCCCTGGTATTGATACCCGCTCCGACACGGTAACG
>NZ_JBFXGH010000197.1:0-2675 GCF_050178175.1 Sphaerochaeta sp. | reverse complement strand
TACCTTATGGAGTAGTCCCTCTGCAGCAAGACCGGCTATGCACACCGCATACATCCGTGTGAATAATCAACATCAACGATGGTCAGTATGTTCTGTTTACTGAGAGAGGACGATTGAAGCAATTATATGGTATCAATCGTAATCATCTATCTATTTTTCTCAGATCAACAGGGCTTCTGTTTTCACCTTTCTCCAGCTCTGTGATAATTCGTTCTTTCTCTTGAACAAGGATCTCAAGCACGACAGGAATATCATCAGCTGCAACAAGGATGCATGCATACTGTTTTTGCAACCTCTTGATGTTTGGTCCAAAGACCTTGGATACAGCAGTATTTACTTGGAATTTCTTCAACAATCCACCGATTCCTGATGCTTTTCGAGGATCGCCATGAGTACTCTCTTGTTCTTCAATATCCACGGTATTTTTCAAGGTATCTATGAAATGGACCCCATGATCATCGATATCGTAAAGATAATAATATTGAGCGTCACCAAAGTGGCGCTCAATGCACGTGTTTCCATCGTCTGTAGCGATTGCCATCCTTATAGTCTGCATAGTTGACTCCTAGCTGTATTATTACACTAGGATAATGAATACAATGAGTCAATCATGCAAGAGCAGAAATACCAAAAATCATTTTTGCAATTGCACTATGCTTGCCAATACGATGAGGTGAAGTACGACTTGTTCGATCCATGAGAACCAGTCAGATCCATGGAAACCTCCAAAGTCGATGGTCAGGATATCGAGTATGACGATCAAGACAAGCCAGAAAACCAGGATGATGGTCAGAGCAAGCTTGCCGAACTTATCCGCGACTCCATTCATGAAGAATTGTACAACGAGGAAGATCCCGCACAATAGTTCAAGCGCAGAGAGAATGTAGAGTAGGAGTTCCCGGTCCCCACCAAACATATTGGAAAGTTCTCGAGAGAGCTGGCTTCCAGCACCTGAGGCAGATGCGAACCCCATCATACCCATTGCAATGAACAAGAGAGCAATCAGCAGTTGCTGAATCCTTGTCGATGCGAGTACCCCAAGCGTTGTCTTTGGGTCCTTTGCCATGTTCTTACTCCTTATGGTAATTACCTACCATCTCTGACAGTGTAGCCTCAAGGAACAGAACCGTAAAGGGGACAAGGTCCTTGGGTATCGATAGATAAGGCTATTTAAGTGTATTCCTGATGAATAGCAAAGAATGTAACTTGCTATTTTACAATAATAAGTTTTTTTGACTAAAGGAAGTACCGTACTTACTCACTGATACGGGGGGTAGGTAGAGGATATTACATAGGAGAAACAATGAGGAAACTTACCAAGGCTACATTCGACAATTTCTCTGATGAAAAGAAACTCATGATCATCCAAACTGCTACCAGAGAGTATGCAAACCAGGGGTTTGAGCATGCAAACATCAATGTCATTGCCGAGAAAGTAGGGATAAGCATTGGGTCGTTATACAAGTATTTTGGGTCGAAGCAAGACCTTTTCCTTGTGACCATCCATCAAGGTACCCAGGTGCTGAAGACAATCGTGCCTTCAGAGCAATCCTTTGAAGAGAAGTGCAGGGATTTGATCAAAGCAATCCAGAAATCAAGTAGGGAGCAGCAAGAACTTCTACGTCTCTACAGTGAACTTGTCAAAAAACTTTCCTATGAGATTGAATCCATCGCCGCCGAGATGTACACTGAGTTGGTCAAGGAAGGCCAGAGAACAGGTGAGATCAAAAGGGATATCGATCCTGCGATGACAGCCTTTCTCATGGACAATCTCTTCATATCCCTTCAGTTCTCATACTCAAGTGAGTATTACCAACAACGATTCAGGATCTTCTTGGGCAATGATATAGAGAATCAGGACACGTTTGTCCTTGATCAAATGGTTAGCTTCATCTCCTCTGCATTGAAAACCTGATATCCCTGAAAAAGGAGTGGCCATGGACAGTAAACAATACCTTCTCGCCTACGATGTTGGTACTACGGGAATGAAGACCTGTCTTTTTTCAGCTGGTGGCCACTTGGAGCTTGTTGCCTCTGCACTTGCCAAGTACCCATTGTATCTCTTTGAGGGTGGCGGTGCAGAGCAGGATCCTGAGGATTGGTGGAAGGCAATGGTCACCACGACAGGGGATGTCCTTTCTATGACTGCAGTCAATCCTGCTGACATCAAGGGAATCTCCTTCTGTTCCCAGATGCAAGGGTTGGTACTTGTTGACAGGGAAGGGAAACCAATCAGGAATGCATTCAGTTATCTTGACCAACGAGCAACCAAGGAATTGAAGGAAGGACTGGCTCACGGTATGCAAATCGAGGGTGCGAACATCTGGAAGCTCCTTCTCTCCCTCTCTATCACAAAGGCGGTTGCTACCAGTGTAAAAGATCCAGTTTGGAAATATCATTGGGTAAGAAACCATGAACCTGACGCTTTCCCCTGTATCTACAAGTGGCTTGATGTGAAGAAGTACCTGATAGCGAAGCTGACCGGTTCGTTCATCATGACTGAAGACTCAGCGTTCGCCACATTATTGTTTGATGCAAAGAAAAGAGTCTGGAGTCCTGTTATGTGCAGAATGCTTGATGTTGACCCAGCCCATTTGCCTAAGATCATGCAATCCACGGAACAGGCCGTGATGCTTACAGAGACTGAAGCTGGGTATCGGGGTTTATATGCAGAC
>NZ_JBFXGH010000196.1:0-2680 GCF_050178175.1 Sphaerochaeta sp. | reverse complement strand
GGATCAATCACGTACCAGGTGAAAATACCATCAACCTTTCCTCTTGCATTCACTCCTGCACTGTTCTCTTTCATGACCCAGTTCATGGCAATCTCAGCACCAAAGAGAGAACCGTTTACCGTTCCGTTGGCATCGAGGGTAGCAACAACTTCACCGGATGCAGGATCAACAATGCTGATCACACTGTGGTTCGATCCCCCAATCTCAGTGGTAGTCTCATCAAGGTTGTAGTTGGTCACATTACTCATGACAACCAACTTTCCATCCAAGAGCCCCCAATCAGAAGAAACCAGGCCACCATACTGGCCATACGGGCCAAGATCCATGAAGCTGTAGAGTGTCTCTTCAATGGTCTTGTGGTGATTACTGTTACCCATATCCAGTGTCACTACTGAAGTGAAGTCCTGGAAGAGCTGGACAGAGGCAGTAAAGGAGACCGGCTTGGTATTCTTCAGAGCACGCCCTGCATCAAGCGGGCTATCCAGTGAAACCCCACGGCTCGAGAGAGCGGAGGTATCCATAGCCATATCACAACCGGTGAACATACCTAGAAGCAGAACCAGGGAAGCAACCAACATCAATGTTTTTTTCATTACACACATCCTTACTAATGTATTAATACGAATGTATTAAAGATGACCTATGACATAGGTGGTTGTCAACAAAATTCTATACATATGCGGCTAGTATGATAGAATACGAGGTTTTTTGCTTACACTCTCCCCTTGATGATACCAATCGTCCCTACCATGAAAGGAGTCCTGAGGATACTCGGGATCCTCTCCGACTCACCAAGATTGATGAATTCCACTGATTTCGCACCCCAACTGGAGAGCTTTTTCAGCATGGGATCAAGATTGCCGAACATCTTCTTGGTCAGGAACAGGTCCTGGAATACAAATACTCCCCCATGCCTGAGAACACGGAAGGCTTCCTCCATGAGTTCTCTCCTATCCCTCAGTTCCATCACTTCATGGAATGTAAGGTTGCTCACCACCAGATCGAACTCATCGTCCTCAAAGGGCAGTTCTACAATACTTCCTTCCTTGAAGGAGACTCTTTCAGAGACCCCTTCAATCTTTGCATTTTGTTTGCAGAGAGTCTCAGAGAACCTTCTATACTCGATTCCTGTAACATGCGCCTCTGGATACTTCTTTGCCAGGCGAATAGCCAAGGCTCCATTTCCGCAACCGATATCAAGAGCCTTACCTTTGCCATCCCAGTCAATCTCCTCGATGAGCATGGAATGAAGTTCTGCCTGCATATTCTTTCCCTCGGGGGAGAACAGATGCCGTGCATAGACAAAATAGAGCATCATCAAGAGAAAAATTACGGGGAATATCATGATCCAGGAATAGAAGGCAGTAAGGACGGCAGTCCCCAATGCCAAAATACCAGGGACAATGACCAGTTTGAGGGAAACCCAATTTCTATATATTGGTGTATCTGAGGTTGTGTTATGCATGGGAAAAGTCTACCATTTTAAAAGTTGGTTGTCATTGAAAACCAACCTTTTATGGCAATCACCAAGAGAAGGAGAACTGTATGGACACAACCACCCGTAATTTACTCGTACTTAAAATCCTTTCACCAGGGTTTCGGGCAAGAGACCTTGATACCAAGGAAATTGTTTCCGTCAAGACAAGAGCTTATAAGGTAGCAATACTTGACACAGTGGTATTCCTTGAATCAAAACGGTGGCAGTTCAACCAGACTACCTACATCAGTGGAGAAGTGCAGAGCAATGCATTCTCCCTCGATTCCCTCGAGATTGAAGGTCATGACTATGATGAGGGCGAGAGCCACTCCACCACTGAGTACTATGAGGGGAGCGAACTGAAGGGCCTTCTAGGTGCATGTCTGAAAGGCGGAAAGAGACCTTCCATCGAGTTTCATGATTACACAGGATACGGTTTTTATGGTCGTGACAGCGACCCTGTCTTTGAAGCTGCAGACAGCATAGATCCATCGAGACGGTATGACATCCTAACCAAACTCTGGGAGGAGTTCCCCCAATGTATCGATGCCTTGGCACACATCGCAAATCCCTATGTTTCCAGCAAGTTTTTCTATAGAAATGCAGAGAACTGTTATCGTGCTGCCATTGCTATTGCAGAGAAGAAGCTACCCCCCGATTTTGACGGTATAACGCTCTGGTCATGTCTGGAGAACCGCCCCTACCTAAGAGCATTACAAGGCTACTGTATATTGCTCTGGAGATTGGGTCGGTTTGCAGAAGCAGAAGAACTTGCATGCAAGGTATTGCGTCGCAATCCCCCTGATAACCAAGGAGTGCGTTTCATCATTGATGAGATTCACAACAAGGAACCATGGACTGAGGATTGATCATCGCTAATCACTAATGACCAGCATCCTCCCAAAAGAGATAATCTTAGGGTCATCAATAACGTATGACCGAATTCCCACCTCTCCAGATACAGAATAGGCATCAATGAACACCAGAGTATCATCAGTCACTGCATGGCAGAGCGCCACATGGCTCACCACCCCATCCTCGCCCATGAAGATAAGATCACCCCTCTCGGGCTCAAGCAGAGGAAGCGTGTACTGCTGTGCCAAAGCACTGGCAGTGGTATCACTAAATGGCAGATGCACAGAGAAGTATTCTGCTACCTCGTCATATATCTCAATCACCAACCCTGAGCAGTCGACACCACCT
>NZ_JBFXGH010000195.1:0-2713 GCF_050178175.1 Sphaerochaeta sp. | reverse complement strand
GGATGAAATTGCGTTTGTCGAGTCCTTTTTTGCAGGCTTTGACACTGAGATGCTTATGGTGATGCAGAAAAGCATTACCCAATGGATGCAGAACTTGGCACGTATGGAGGATACGTATGGGAAGGAGGAGTAAGGTGGTATTGGGGATTATTGCAGTAGTTTTGGTAATATTATTGGTGCTTTTATTGCCTCCTTCTGTGCTGCAGAAGCGCTTTGCTGGTATT
This sequence comes from Sphaerochaeta sp., assembly GCF_050178175.1. Lineage (GTDB taxonomy): Bacteria > Spirochaetota > Spirochaetia > Sphaerochaetales > Sphaerochaetaceae > Sphaerochaeta. The sequence goes on along the minus strand of NZ_JBFXGH010000195.1, from coordinate 2,489 downwards.
GAGCAGGAGTTCATACAAAACCTGGAATCAACCGAAGATGTGTTCACCCTTGCGGAACTGGAAGGGTATCCCCTTCCTGTCCAGCGGTTCTTCATTGAAGGTGGATTTATTGGAAAGCAGAAGATGAGTGGACTCAAGGCCGTCTTCTCTGATGTTCCCTTCTCTCTTGGAGTGGATAAGCCTACCATCTCAATCGATTACACACAGATCAATGATGCAAGTGAGCCGCTTAGGTTTGCCTATATTGACTCCCATATCTATGGGCTTCCATTCCAGGGATTGGATTCCTTCGCCGATGGAAGAGGTTCCATGGAGGGGTATCTTGCCAAAAGGATCAGGCTGTTCAACCAGAGGGGCCGTCATATGGATAAAGCCTGTTTGGTGACCTATCTAGCAGAGGCGTTCTTCCTTCCCACTGTTGCGCTCAGTGGCATGGTTTCCTGGGAGGCAATGGATGACACCCATGCCAAGGCAACGATGAAAGCCTATGGAATGGAGGTATCGGGCGTTTTTACCTTCTCTGAAAAAGGTGAGATGCTGGTCTTCTCTACCGAGGATAGAATGGCGGCCTCTATGGACGGGTCTCTTGAACAGGTCCCCTGGAGCGCCGAGTGCGGTGAGTATGTAATCCAGGACGGTTTGCGTGTTCTCACTCGGCTCAGGGCAACATGGCACTACCCTCAAGGTGATTTGCTTTACTTTGATGGAAAGGATGTTCAGGTAACGTACTACTATTGATAGGTTGTTTATTATTACAGGTAAAATGAAAAGAAAAATGAGCCGAGGGAATAAAAACCTCGGCTCTCTCTTCAGGCTATGGTATTGCGGAGCACTCCCAGTCCTTCGATCAGGATCTCCACCGTATCACCCTTGTGCATCCCACTGATCCCTCCCGGGGTACCGGTAAGGATGATGTCTCCAGGGAGCAAGGTCATGACCCTGGAGAGGTAGCTTACCAGGAAGGGGACTGAGAAGATCAGGTTGCTGGTATTGGACTTCTGCATCGTCCTTCCATTGACCCTGCTCTCGATGACAAGGTTTGCTGGATCGACCTCATCGCTGATAAACGGTCCGAAGGGGCAGAAGGTGTCAAAGCTCTTTGCCACGGTCCACTGGCCCTGCTTCGGTTGCAGGTCCCGGGCAGTAATATCGTTGGCACAAGTGTAGCCAAGGATGTAGGATGATGCATCTGCTTCTGGTACAAATCGGGCTTTCTTCCCGATTACCACGGCAAGCTCTGCCTCATAGTCGAGGCGGTTGCTCATCTCTGGGTAGATGATCTCCCTGTTTGGAGCAAGCGCGGCGGTGGAGGGCTTCATGAATACAACCGGTTCGGTTGGAATGGGAAGCTGGAACTCCTTTGCATGGTCACTATAGTTCAAGCCAATGCAGATGGCTTTGGAATAGTCACAGGGAGTAAGCAATTCCACCTCTTCCAAGGAGAGCTTCTTGCTGGTTTCTCTATAGCTCGTAAAGGGTGACCCCTCGAGCACCTTGATGGTGGTATCGCTAAGGAGGCCATAGGAGACCTCGTCTTGGTGTTTGAATCGTACGTATTTCATGGATTAAGCATACCAAAGAGCGTGGACAAACACAATTGACAAACATCATTTTTACCCGCACCGTAGGGAGTATGGAAACCTATGCCAAATGTCCCGCGCTTCGTGTCTGCGGTCACTGCCCACTCATGGAACACCCGTATCATAAGCAGCTGGAATTGCAGAGTAATTACTTGCGTACCCGGTTTGCAGAGCTTGCCTCTTGTGTGGAGCCTGTGATAGGGATGCAGCAGATGGAAGGGTTCCTCCACTATGTGGAGGTTCACTTTGGGCTGGACTGGCGAGGAAAGTTTGCATCCGGGTTAATCAGTACGGGACAGAATCAATTCATTGCCTTGAGGACATGTATGCTGAGGCATCCCTTGGCTGAGCGGATACTGAGGAGCATCAATCGCCTTGCCTCCACCCATGGTATTGATACTTCCTTCCCGGCAACAAAGCTGACACTGCGTATCAGGAGCGATCAGGAGCAGGTGTTGCTGTGCTTTACCCTTCCTGAGCGGATTGAAAGCACTTTTACCTCTTTCCTGTATGCATTAAGGCGGGAACATGCTGAGATCGTTGGAATAGTGCTGAATGACGGGGAGAGCAAGCCCAGCACATTCTGGGGACGTCCAGCGATCGAGGATTCCCTTTGCTCCCTGAGATTTTCCCTTCCCCCCACATCCGATTTTCCCTCCTCTCCATCCCAGGCAGAGGTGCTCTATACGAAGGTGATGGAGCTTGCCAAGGTGCAGGATGGGGATATTGTGATCGACTGCTGTACCACCCATGGCATACTCACACTGCTCTCCATGAGAGAAGGAGCAAGTCAGGGGTATCTACTCCAGGAGTTTACTCCTTATTGTGATGAGGCGGCTCTCAATGGCATTGAGCATGTAGAGCGTTTTGTGGGAAACAACGAGAAACATCTTCGTCAACTTGCAAAAC
>NZ_JBFXGH010000194.1:0-2721 GCF_050178175.1 Sphaerochaeta sp. | reverse complement strand
CCCTCTTCAACCAAGTCAAATCCTGCTGAGCTGATGTTCCAGTCCAGGAAGAGCCCCCTGATGGCTCTATTGAAAAGCACCGCAAGATAAGAACTCTCCCTGTCCTTCCTGAATTCACCTGTTTGCTGTCCTTCCTCAATGATACTCTTGATGAACGTGTGCCAGAAACGGGACTGGTCGGTAATGACCTTGGTGGAACCCTCGTTGCTCACCTGGTTGGCATAGAGTACTTTCAGCATCTCAACCCCGATAACATCCCGTACATAAGTAAGTTGCAACTCCGTGAATTTCATAAGCTTGAGAGCTGCATCCTTCTCTTTTGATACCACTTCCTCAATACTTCGATAGTAGGCATCGATGGCCCAGAACTCCTGTACGATGATATCGCTCTTCGTGGGGAAATAGGTATAGAAACTCCCCTTTGCAGTGCCTGCATAGTCGGTTATCTGCTGGATGGAGACCTGGTTGAACCCCTTCTGCTTGAAGAGCGCCAAGGCACTCTCGAATATCAGGCGCTTGGTCGCCTCAGCTTTGCTTGTTCCCTTTGATTTCTTTGCCATCGCCCTTCCTTATAGGAGAATCTTCCCAGGATTCATGATGTTCTTTGGGTCAAGCGCTTGCTTGACTGCACACAGCAACTGGTACTCCGCCTCTGGAGTCACGTCCTTGAAGAACGACCTCCGTTTCAACCCAATGCCATGCTCCCCGCTGATCTTCCCCCCAAGTTCCTTGACAATGAATGCATAGAACTCGGAAAGCAACCGTGGCTCCATCTCCAACCACTCCTCCATGGTACTTTCAGGATTCTTCACCAGTGTTGCATGCAGGTTACCATCTCCCGCGTGGCCATAACAAGGAATTCTCATGTTGTATTTGCTGGAGAGCTGCTCCAGACGGGGAATCACCAAAGGAATGGAGCCGATGGGAACAACCACATCTTCCAGGCTCTGAATAGGACTGTAGACCTTGATGGCCTCGGCAATATTCCGCCTGATGGACCAGATTCTCTCCCTGGTTGTAGCGTCCTCAGCGATATAGACCTCCATCGCCTTATGATCGGAACAGAGATCTCCAACCTGGATGAGATCATGTTCAACCTGGCTTTCATCAGTACCATCAATCTCAATGAGCAGCATCGCTCCCACTCCCTCCAGGGGAAGACTCTCATTCAGATACGAACAGGACATCTCAAGTGAACTTCTGTCCATGAACTCAATACTGGTGGGGATGATCCCTTGTTTCATGATCAGGGGAACGACAGAGATGGCATCCTGGGCAGTCCTAAAAGGAACCAAGAGGTTCGAGGCAGAGGATGGCACGCCAAGGAGTCTGATGGTTGCCTTGGTGATGATGCCAAGGGTACCCTCCGAGCCGATGTACAGTTGCTTGAGATCATACCCACTGACATCCTTGGTCACCTTTCCTCCCAATTGGACCACTTCTCCCTGGGGAGTGACAACCTCCATACCAAGTATATAGCGCCCGGTAACCCCGTATTTCACAGCCTTTCCACCGCCCGCGTTCTCCGCAATATTACCTCCAAGAAAGCAAGTCTCCAAGCTCATCGGATAGCCGGCGAAGAAAAGCCCGGTCTGTTTGAGCTGTTCATTGAGCTCATTGGTTACAATCCCTGCCTCAGCTGTCACGGTTAGGTTTGCCTCATCAATCTCCAGCACCTTGTTCATCTTCTCAACCGAGAGCACAATTCCCCCATGGATTGGAATCGCACCACCAGAAAGACCTGAGCCTGCACCACGCGGGGTTACCGGTATGGTGTACCGGTCAGCCAACTTCATGACCGCACTGATCTGCTCGGTAGAGACGGGAGTAAGCACAACCTCCGGCATATGGCTGAACTGCTCCCTGCTGGTCTCGTCATGGCTGTAATTCTCTATTCGCTCTGTGTCGGTATAGAGGTTATGCTCCCCTACGATCGCCTTCAGCTCCTCAAGAATGGATGGGTTGATTGCCCTATAGCTGGTATTCATGCCTTCCTCCTCTGCTCAAGGCGTTTCTCAATCTCAGGAAGTACCTGAAACAGGTCCCCGATGATGGCGAAGTCAGCAAGACCAAGGATATTGGCCTGCTCATCACTGTTGATCGCCACAATACACTTGGCTGTCTTGATACCTGCCAGATGCTGGATGGCACCAGAAATACCTGCAGCAAGATAAAGACGGGGAGAGATGGTCTTCCCTGAAAGCCCTACCTGATGGGGATAGGAAGCCCAACCCCGGTCCACTGCGTCCCTGCTCGCACCTACTTCAGCACCAAACGCTTTTGCCAATCGCTCGATCAGGACAAAATTATCCCGTTTCTTAAGGCCCTTTCCTCCTGAAATAACGATGTCTGCTTCTTCGATGGATCCACCCTGGCCTTCCAGGCCCCTCAGCCCCAATACCTCGACAGATGGTTTATCCATCTTGGAATCAACCGGTACCTTCTCCACCAAGAAAGGACGGTCACTACTCGCTTCAAGCGGCTTGGTAGAACGTGGTCTGACGGTGGCCATCTGCGGCCGATGGTTCGGGGTCTTGATGGTTGCCATGATGTTGCCACCTATTGCAGGGCGGGTCTGCAAGAGATTCCCTGTCCCTTCCTCGATAGCCAGTTCGGTGCAGTCAGCAGTAAGCCCAGCATGGGCCTTGACTGCTACATAGGGCATCAGGGTCCTTCCAGAGGTGGTTGCTGCTGCAATGATGATCTGCGGCTCCTTTGCAG
>NZ_JBFXGH010000193.1:0-2752 GCF_050178175.1 Sphaerochaeta sp. | reverse complement strand
GAGAAAACGTATAAGTAAACCGGAAGGAATGCCCTTACAGGTTCGACTTACAGTGTCCTCAGGTTCTTCCACTCCTGTACTATTTTCCTGGTATTACATGGACCATCGTATGGGAGGAAACGTTGTTTGTTTTTCTCCTTCCGGATATGTTTTCCCAGAAAGTCCCCTCAAGGAGATTATACAGCATTTCGCCGTTGCTCTGCTTCATCTTGCTTGGGAGCATGATACGGTCACCTTACTCATGGCAAATAGGAAATTCCATGAGATATTCAACAGTGGGGATAAACTACTGGAAAAGGACCCTCTAGGATGGCTCTTGCCCTCAGAAAGGGACAATCTACTTTCGTGTATGAGAAGCTTGCAGGAGAATCACCTGAGGGGAGAGACGTGCATGGTGATAGGCCATGACAACCGATACTTCTCACTCACATGCCAACTTGGAACCTGTTATGGATATGTACAGATGGTTACCATCATCCTTCAGGATGTCGGCAATGAATAGAAATCGCAACAATTGAACAAACGCATGCTTCCCTATAAAGAACAGGACAGGGAAAATATTGCCGTATTTTCCCTTGGGTCATGCTCACTCGGGTTGCCGTATGCCAATGAGACCCCTGCAGCACTGCTGGGGTATGCACGAGAGGATTGCATTCCATCAGATGGGGATCCAAGGCGGAGGTGGGCCTTTCAGCTTGCTCATAGAAGACCGCTCTGAATCGATATTGATCACATGGGGGCAGAAGACAGGACTGCACCTTTCCATGGCCTTCGGTATGTATGAGAGGGATGATCCCAGTAAGGGTATTCCGTCACTTGTGGATACGGCGCACAGCGCTTCAAAAAATCTCGCAATTTCGTAATCGGGAAGGGTATGCGTTCCATTGTACAGATGGGAAAGGAGCTCGCCATTGTTATGGTGGTAGAGGGAGTGGAGAACAGGAAACATCATGAATTCCTGAGAGAAGCCGGAGTTTTTTTTGGGCAGGGATACTTTTATCGACGACCTATGGAGAAAGAAGCCTTCCTTATGTTGCTCACACATGGTTGACAGTTTCCCTCTCTTTGTGATACGTTCTGGTTCATCGGCCGGATAGCTCAGCGGGAGAGCGGTTGCCTTACACGCAACTGGTCGGGGGTTCAAATCCCTCTCCGGTCATTGACGCACTCTTCACAGAGTGCGTTTTTGTGTTTGATAAGGATACTATTGCCGCTCAAAATGGTTGTGGGTATAGTAGTATCACGCAATGGAGGATGGCATGGACCTGACATTATTGATCTGGTATTTTTTCTGTTATTCTATTCTAGGTTATATCGTTGAAATAGTGTATTGTTCCATAGGACAGGGCTCCTTGGTAAACCGTGGATTTCTTCATGGACCCTATCTTCCTATCTATGGATTTGGAGCGTTGCTGGTTATTTTTGTCTTTGCTGGCATATCCAACAATCCCCTTGTCCTGTTTTTTATCGCTGTCATTGGTACCAGCATCCTGGAATATGTTACAGGATATCTTGCTGAGACACTGTTTTCCATAAGATTATGGGATTACTCCTCTGTACGATTCAATCTCAAGGGAAGGGTCTGCCTCCTCAACTCGACACTCTTTGGATTGCTCTCCTTGTTTGTTGTCTATGTGGTGCATCCCCATGTATCAGCAATATTTGAATATGTAAGTCCATCAGTCTTGGAGCATGGGGCCAAAGTCATCATCATATTGCTCAGTGTCGATACCACCAGCTCAGTACTGGGAATGAGTGCTTTTCAGAGGCAACTTGCTGATTTCAGGGAGAAGAGAAGGGAGATTGAAAGTCGCCTGAAAGTACTTCGCGAATTCAGGGAGAACAAGATGCTTGAAGGTTTGCGTGTAAAGTTGGATACTGAATTGGATGAGTTGCGGATGCGTCTCAGTCTTTCCGCAAAACGAATCTTGCATGCATTTCCCTCGCTGACAAGCAGCAACGAGGAAAAGCGGTTGTTGCTCGAAACATTGAGAAAGACCATACGGGAGACTGCATTGCACAGGAAGTTACATGACAACAAGCATAGGAGCGAAAAGAGAGATGATTGAGTTACGGGAGCACTATCAGGAAATATTGGAAAGCTTGGCCGAAGCAGCAAGGCTTGCCGGGAGAAACCCAAGTGATATTACGCTGATGGCAGTAAGCAAGACCCGTACCTACCAGGAAATGTTGGACCTGTATTCCTGCGGACAGCTTCTCTATGGGGAAAACCGTGTACAGGAAGTAGAGGAGAAGATTCCCCAAACAAGACCGGAAGGGATGAGACTGCACCTGATAGGACATTTGCAGTCCAACAAGGCAAAGAAAGCGATAGAGCTCTTTGATGGTATCGATAGTGTCGATTCCCTGAAATTGGCCAGGAAAATTGAAGGATATCTTTCCCGTCCATTTCCAATCCTGCTTGAACTAAAGACAGCACAAGAGGGATTCAAAAGTGGGTTCTCGTGTGAGGATGAGCTCTTCTCGGCCCTTGATGTCATTATGGAGAGTAGCTATCTCCAGGTACGTGGGTTGATGACCATTGGCCCATTGAATGGAGATGAGAAGATGGTAAGAGCAGCGTTCTCACGACTGAGGAAGGCTTACGATGCAGTGCAAAAGCGATTTGCTCCTCCATCATTCGATACCTTGAGCATGGGTATGAGCGGTGACTACCGCATTGCCATCGAGGAAGGGTCCAATCAGGTGAGGATCGGTACAAAGCTGTTCGGGAAACGGGGATAAGCATGCG
>NZ_JBFXGH010000192.1:0-2778 GCF_050178175.1 Sphaerochaeta sp. | reverse complement strand
ACATACGTGGTATGTAACAGCTGGTGACTCAGATGACCCAGAGGCTGCTTTAGGAATGAGGTATAGAGTTCCTGGATGGACGGATTCTCATGGGATTTGCGTATCGGCATGCCACGGTCTTCCTCATAGATGGACATGGCTCGCTTTCTCCTGATCTCCTTGGTTGATGGAATAGGCCCTCCTCCTCCCCCCAGACATCCATCAGGACAGGCCATCACTTCTATGAACGCATAGGGACTCTTGCCTTCCTGGATCTGGTCCAGGAGGACACGTGCATTTGCCAGGGTATTGGCTACTGCTACCTTAAGCGGGGTTTCCCCGATCATGATGGTTGCCTCCCTGATACCCTTACCAATGCGTATCTGTTCAAACTCCAACTCCTCCAAGGTAGTCTTTGTGATGGCCTCGTATGCAGTTCTGAGCGCTGCTTCCATTACACCACCTGTAGCACCGAACAGTACTGCCGATCCTGTTGACTGTCCAAGGGGATCATCGAACTTGCCCTCTTCCAGATGGGCGAAATCAATCCCGATCCGTTTCAGCATCCTGGCCAGTTCCCTTGTGGTCAACACATAATCAACATCACAGAAGTACTCCTCGTCAGAGAAGGAACCCTTTTCCCGCCAGTAGCTGAATGCACTGTCGATTTCACTCCTCCCCGCCTCAAACTTCTTTGCTGTACAGGGCATGATGGAAACTACACGAATCTTCCTTGGATCTATTCCAGCTTGCTCAGCGTAATAGGTCTTGGCAATGGAGCCGAACATCTGTTGTGGCGACTTGCAGGATGAGAGATGATCGAGTTGCTCAGGATAGAAGGTTTCAATGAACTTGATCCATCCGGGGGAGCAGCTGGTGATCATGGGGAGCGTCCCCCCATTGGTCATGCGGTGTATCAATTCATGAGACTCTTCCATGATGGTAAGATCGGCACTGAACTGGGTGTCAAAAACCTTGTCAAAGCCGAGAGCCCTCAGTGCACTGACCATCTTCCCGGTCACCAGGGAACCTTCACCCAAGCCCATTGCCTCTCCAAGACCTACCCTGATAGCGGGGGCGGTCTGCACCAACACTACAAGGTTTGGATCAGCGATCGCATCGAATACTGCCTGCTCATGACTCTTCTCAGTGATGGCACCGGTTGGGCAGACAAGGGAGCACTGCCCACAGTTGGTACAGACTGAGGAAGCAAGTCCTTCATCAAAGAAGGTTGATACGGTCGTACGGAGTCCCCGCCCCATCATCTCAATTGCATGCACTTCTTGTACCTTTGCACATACCTCGACACAACGATTGCAGAGAATGCAGGCATTGGGATCACGTACAATTGCAGAGGAAGAGGAGTCAATCGGGAGTATCGATTTTTTCGTCCTCTCGAATCGTGACTCTCTCACTCCCAGTTGCAGGGCAAGGGACTGCAACTCGCAGTTGAGGTTTCTCTCACAATTGGTACAAAGCAATGGATGGTTGGCAAGCAACAACTCAAGATTCAGCTTCCTTGCGCGCATCACACGGTCGGTGTGGGTATGGATGACCATATCCTGCTGGACGGTATGGAGACATGAGCGGACCAAACGCCTGAATCCCTCAATTTCGACCACACAGATGCCGCAGGACCCGTGTGCAGAGACATCCTCCAGATAGCAGAGAGAAGGAACCTTGATTCCTGCAACTTTGCATGCATCCAGGATTCTTGTCCCCTCCGGGACTGTGACCGTTTTTCCGTCAACGGAGAGTGTGATCATCTTCCTATCCATAGAGTACCTCCTGCTCACACTTGACATCGCACCTGAGACATCTTCCGGCCTCCATTCTTGCCTGACGACCGGTATAGCCCTTGTTCACCTCTTCAAAGGAACCTCTTCTTGCAGCAACGGGGAGTTTTTCGGGGTTGATGGCTTTTCCTTCATACAGGGTCTTCCCTACTGTCTGATCATAACTGAAGGTGGTGAAAAGCTGTGCAAACCGGTCTTTCCCACTCAACCTCAAGTCGATCAGGCGGGCAACTTCCTTGCCCTGTCCCATTGCCTCAGCTGCAGTGGAAGGTCCGTTGATGACATCCCCGATCGCCCAGACATGCTCTTGGTTGGTCTCATACATGTATGGATTCACCTCCAGATGGCCACGCTTTGAGACTGCAAGCTTCTCTTTCTGCAACAGGTCTGTGTCTACCCGTTCCCCGATGGCTACAATGACTGTATCGCAAGGGAGCGAGCGGATTGAACCGGTACCTCGACGGATCCTTCTCCCGCTGAGGTCATATTCACCTATCTCCAGCTCTTCCACAACAAGCGCTTCAAGTCTTCCCTTCTTGTCTCTGGCAACCTTTTTGGGTGCAACGTTGAAGATACAGGGGATGCCTTCACTGAAGGCTTCCTCAATCTCACTCTCATTGGCCGGCATATCCTCCTTGTCTCTCCTATAGGCAATGGTTACTTCCACTCCCATTCTCCACAGAGACCTGGCAACATCGATGGCGACATTGCCTCCCCCGATGATGACAACTCGCTTGCCGACCGAAGGCACCTCACCCTCAGCAAGTGCATTGAGCACATCGGTACCTTGCACTACCTGGCCTTTATCAGCACCCTCCAATTGCAAGGTTGCATGATGGTACGAGCCCAGGGCGAGAATGACTTCATCATAGTTTTCCTTGAGATCAGAGAGCCACATGTCCTTACCGAGTCGCTTGTTGAAGGCAAAGGTGATGGGAAGTTGCTCAAAGAGCTCCAACTCCTTTGCAAGCACTTCTCTTGGCAGTCTATAGCTTGGTATGCC
>NZ_JBFXGH010000191.1:0-2792 GCF_050178175.1 Sphaerochaeta sp. | reverse complement strand
GACAATACCATAGCCGAAGACACCGCTCATTGCGAGAATAAGGGTAACCACGGCAATATCCTTGGAGCTGTCCTTCAGTGTCTTGTAAAAGACTTTCCAGGTAAGTTCCTTATAGATTACCGCTCCAACAAAAATTGCATATACAGCCGCAAATGCACCTGATTCAGAAGGAGTCATGATTCCAAAACGGATGAAGACAATCAACAAAATGGGAAAGAGCAAGGCCCAGATACCATCAACCAGGGCTTTCATGACTTCAGCGAAGGATGCATGCTTAGGATTGTCCGGCAGATACTTTCGTTTCCTTGCACTGATATCAACAGAAACCATCAAGGCAATCATCATGATGAACCCTGGCAGCAAACCTCCGGCAAACAATCTGCCGATGGAGACCTCACCAATGGACCCATAGATAATCAAACCCATGGAAGGGGGGATAGTGGCCACAATGAGGGAAGAAAGTCCATTGATGGCAGCTGACCAACCTTTGGAATACCCACGCTTGATCATCTCAGGACCAAGGATTCTTGACTCCATCGCAGCATCTGCATTCGCTGACCCAGAGACACCACCCATCAAGGTGGACAATACACAGGATACTTGGGCGATATTGCCATGCATATGTCCCGTCAGGACATCAGCAAGCTTCATCAGACGCTTGGTAATACCGGTGTTGTTCATAAGATTCCCTGCAAAGATAAAGAGGGGAATCGCCAACATGGTGAACGATTGTGTTGTTGCCAAAACCTTCTGCACCACAATGGTGTAGGGAAGACTATCAGTAACCATAAAGAATGCCAGTCCAGAGATACCAATTGCAAACGCTACCGGCATACCCAACAACAAGAACATGATAAAAACAATTGTTGCTACACCCATACTACTCATCCCTCCGGCCTTGCTCCCAGAAGGAAGCTGGTTTCTTAATAATTTGAGACAATCGGATACTTGCTGAAATAATCATAAGGAATGATCCTACCGGAACGCTTAATGTTGCCCAGGAGTAGCTGATAGGGAGCACCTGGAAGAGCCGCTTCCTGTTCTGGATCAGCAGTGGAATACCGAAATAGACCAGAACAGCCAAGAAAATGATAATCATAATGAAAAAGACAATCTTGAGTCCTTTCTGAACCTTTCCTGGAAATTTATTGGCTAACAACTCAACCCCAATAAGATTGGTATTCCTGACTGCAAGATCCCCACCAATGAAAACTTGCCAAGCGAACAGCAACAGGGAGATATCAACCGCCCAGTTCAAGGGATATCCAACTGTCCGTGATACGGCAGAGACAAAAACCAGGATGGTGATTGCTACCAGGAGCACACTGGAAACCAACTCCTCAAAGTCGCAAAACTTATTATATCCTTTCTGTAAGATATTCATGTATTGAATCCCCCTCACGTCTAGCATAATGATGGGATAGCTTTGGAAACCGCTGCTATCCCAACATTATCATGTTGCAGAGCTTAATTCCTCTTTATATTATTTGCCAATCTGAGCGTAGATTTCTTTTCTCAAATCAGTAAAACCGAGTTTCTCATACGCAGCATCACTTGCTTTGACAAATGCATCAACATCTGGCTCAATGATTTTCATGCCATATTCTACAAGTTGCTTTTCTGTCTCAGCAATCTTGGACTGTACATAACGAGCATTCTTCTCTCCAGCAGCCTTGGTTTCCTCGAGCAGAATCGTCTGAAGATCTTCCGGCAAAGTCTGGAACCATCTTTCACCAACGATCAAGCCGTTGATCAGCTGGAAATGCTCCGTGCGGATCATGTAATCCAGAACTTCATAGATTCTAGCACCAAGAGCAGCGGTAAGCTGGACCTCACACCCATCCACTGCTTTGGACTGTACAGCTGAATAGGTTTCACCCCAAGGCATAGCAACCGGAGTAGCCCCAAGTGCGGCAACACTCTCTGCCCATGCAGGAGCACCAGGAGTTCTGATTCTCTGTCCGCTCAGATCTGCAGGAGTATATGCTTCCTTGTTCAGGAAGAAGTGTCTTCCTCCATCATACCAGTTGAAGGAAAGAACACGGATCTCATTCTCTTCACTCAACTCTTTCTCCCACTCTGCAAATTTCGCACTCTTGGTTACTGCAAGTACTTCATCATAGTTGTTGGCAAAATAGGCCATTCCGATGATGGCAATATCATTCACATAGTTACCCATGCGTCCACCATCAGTAAGGACCGCAACGTTAACCCCCTGCAATGCCTGCTCGATAACATCTTCATCACTTCCCAACTGCGCAGAGGGATAGATTTCAACCACCAAGCGGCCTTCTGAGCGAGCCTTTACATTTTCTGCCAGCTGCTTGAAGCCCTCAACCATGGGAGAGGTTTCATTCAACTGAGTGGAAAGCTTCAAGGTGTATACCTTGTCACCTTTTTCCCCACCACCCTGGGCAAACACTGATGCAGTAGCTACAACCAGTACCAACAAGATTGTTACGAAAACTCTTGCTTTTTTCATAGGTTCCTCCAATCTCAAATCGAAATTCTTTGACATACTAGTATACTAACTGTATCTTTTTTATTCTGTCAACAAAAATATGCAAGGAATACTACGTATCCCAAAACAAATTTTTCGACCTGTGCGGTTGGAGGCAACAAAGACATACAATCCATGAGAGTCATGTACTTTTCTGTATGATTCTTTTTTTTGGCCATATTGTAGGCTAGTAGAATCAATGGATATCTGTTATATTCAAATACATAATACGTATGAATGTAGGCAAGTTGATGTTTGTAAAGGCGATTCCTGACAATAAGAATGGGAGAGA
>NZ_JBFXGH010000190.1:0-2805 GCF_050178175.1 Sphaerochaeta sp. | reverse complement strand
TGGTTCCCGTCATCCCTTTCCTGGCTGATGAAAACTTTGAAGCATTTGGGCCGGTGTACAACCAAGGGCTCAGTGAAGCCGACTATCTTGAGATGATCAGTTTCATGCTTGGAGAGGAAGGGCCTCCTGCAATTGAACGATCTGTGATTACCCTCAGGGTGAATACCCCAAAGGAGATCACATCGTTCAGCAATGGGAGAAAGGTATCGGCAAACGTGTATGAATTCAGCTTCCCACTCATCGACTTCCTCTTGCTTGCCGAGCCCATTACATTCACTGTTCGTTGGTAACACCTAGACATTGAACTTGAAGTGCATGATATCCCCATCCTGCACCAAGTACTCTTTGCCTTCCATCCTCAGCTTCCCTGCTACCTTGACCTTCTGTTCACTTCCATAGGTGAAAAGGTCTTCACAGTTATATACCTCGGCCTTGATGAATCCCCGCTCAAAATCTGAGTGAATGACTCCAGCAGCCTGTGGAGCCTTGTATCCGGCGCGGAAGGTCCACGCCCTATCTTCATCAGAACCTGCGGTGAAGAAGGTACGTAGGCCAAGAATGTGATAGGCGCTACGGATCAGCTGGTTGAGACCGGATTCCTGAAGCCCTACAGCTTCAAGAAATTCCTGCTTCTCCTCCTCTGTTTCCAATACAGCAATCTCTGACTCTATCTTTCCACAGATAACCACTACCTCTGAACCTTCTTGCTCAGCCACAGCTCTCACCTGCTTCACGAATGCATTTTCTTCAACAATGCCTTCCTCATCTACGTTGCAGACATAGATGACCGGTTTGAGAGTGATCAAGTGAAGATCAGAGACCAGTGCAAGTTCATCCTCATCAAGTTGCAGGCTCCGTGCACTCTTTCCCTGCTCAAGGCAATCCTTGAGCCTCTCAAGCACAGGGAGGGATTTCTCCATCTCTTTCTGTGCTTCCTTGCTCAGCCGATTGAGCCTGGATTGTTTTGCCCATCGGTTTGTCACGGTATCAAGGTCGGCCAGAGCCAACTCAATATTGATGGTCTCGATATCCCCCAATGGATCGATCTTATTGTTAACATGAACGATATCGCTGTTTTCAAAGCAGCGAACTACGTGTGCGATTACCCCAACTTCCCTGATAGAAGCGAGAAACCGGTTGCCAAGCCCCTCTCCCTTGCTTGCACCAGCTACCAACCCTGCAATATCGACAAATTCGAATGTTGCAGGAACAACACGCTCAGGCGGAATCAGGGTGGCTATCTTGTCCAGCCGCTTATCAGGAACGGAGACGATACCCACATTGGGATCGATGGTACAGAAAGGATAGTTCGCTACTTCGGCAGGAGCTGCCGTAAGTGCTGAGAATATAGTAGATTTTCCTACGTTGGGGAGCCCAACTATGCCGCAATTAACACCCATGATTCACCTCATTATCGGCTCAATGTGAGCCAGTTGACGAAGTGTATCACATATTGACTTGCTCGTTAACCAGCCCTATAGTCAACACCAATGGGTAGTACACAAACAGAAGACACTGAAAAGAATATTTCCGGCCTCGATATACAAGATGAACGACAGAGAGCACTGCTCTTGGTCCTTGTAAACAGTGAAGACACACCACAAACCACACAAAACCGTGCACAAGAACTGGAGGCCTTGGTAGACACCATGGGCCCACTGGCCATTCATACTGAGTATATCCCGCTCAGGAAGATGCACAGTGCAACCATGATCGGAAGCGGCAAGGTGGAACAGATCAAGGCACTGATAGCAGAAAAAGAGCCTGACCTGATCGTTTTCGACTGCCCGATCAGTCCTCGTGTGCAGCGCAACCTGGAGAGCATTCTCTCCATCTGTGTGATAGACCGTGACGAAGTCATCCTTCAGATCTTTGCAGACAGAGCTGCAACCAAGGAAGCAGTACTGCAAGTTGAACTCGCACGACTCGAATATTCGCTGCCCAGACTCACCAGAAGATGGACCAGTCTCGGACGGCAACATGGTGGAGTGAAAGGAACCCGCGGAGAGGGTGAAAAACAGCTAGAGCTCGATAGACGGCAGATTCAGGAGAAAATTGTCAGCTTGAAAGCTCAGTTGGAAAAGGTAGTGCAACAGCGCAATACCCAACGCAGCCAGCGGATGAATACCAACATCCCAACGGGTGCCATTGTAGGGTACACCAACAGCGGCAAGTCCAGCCTGCTCAATGCCCTAACCAGTGCAGGGGTCCTTGCAGAAAACAAGCTCTTTGCGACCCTGGACCCCACCACCAGAAAGGTAAAGCTCCCAGGAGGGGAAGAGATCCTGCTCTCCGATACGGTCGGGTTTGTCAGCGACCTACCCCACCACCTTGTCCAGGCATTCCGGAGCACGCTCGAGGAAGCCCGTTTTGCAGATTTTCTCATCATTGTCTGTGATGCTGCCCATCCCAATATGCTTGCAAGCTACACGACCACCGTCGAGGTACTTGAGGATCTTGGCTGTACTGATAAACCAGCAATTGTGCTGGCAAACAAGATGGATATGGTAAGAGACTCTTTTGCTGTCAGCAGGCTCAAGTCACTCTATCCCGTGGTAATCGAGACATCCATCAAAGAGGGAACCGGTCTGGAAGCCCTGCTTGAGCAGATTACCAAGACCATTGGTGATCTCTATCCCACGGCAACCTATTTCCTGCCCAACTCCCGCCATGACCTGGTTGCACACATCCACCGCCACGGGCAGGGTGAGTCCATAGATTACCAAGGTGAGGGAATTTTGGTAAAGACACGTATCCAACCACGATTCCAGGGCCCGCTCACTGAATTTAGAAAATCATGAAAAA
>NZ_JBFXGH010000189.1:0-2808 GCF_050178175.1 Sphaerochaeta sp. | reverse complement strand
ACAAAGCGCATCAACAACCCCAAGGAAGTCCTTGATGTAGGTGATGTCGTAGAAGCAAAGATCCTTGGGTATGACTTGGACAAGAAGCGTGTTTCTCTCGGCCTCAAGCAGCTTGAGGAAAATCCCTGGGATACCATTTCCGAACGCTATCCGATCGGTATGACTCTTTCAAAGCCGGTTGTGAAGATCACCAACAGTGGTGCATTCGTCAACCTGGAAGAGGGTATTGATGGATTCCTCCATATTGATGACATTTCCTGGACCAAGAAAGTCAAAAACATGGCATCCTTCTGCAGTGAAGGTGATGTGATTGACGTTGTGGTCATTCGCGTTGAACCGGACAACCGCCGTATCCGCCTTGGTGTCAAGCAGCTCGAGGGCAATCCCTGGCAGGTCTTGCGTCACGACTATCCCAAGTTCAGCACAATCAGTGGTGTCATCACCAATGTCACAGACTTTGGCGTATTCGTGAAGGTCATGGGAGATATCGAGGGACTGATCAGCAAGTACAACTTGGTTGGTCCGGATGAGGAGTTCACTGACGAGGTACTGAAGAAGTATCATATCGGAGATCCCATCACTGCAATGGTTGTAGAGTGCAATCCTTCGACCCAGAAGCTCTCACTCTCCGTGAAGGAGATGGTAAGACGCTCCCAGCAGTCGGAGATTGCAAAATATATCCACGAGGATAATGCGAACGATACCTACTCCCTGGCAGAAATGATGCGTTACAAGGATGAGGACAAGGAGAAGGAAGACAACTAGGTTGTGTTCCAAATCACAGGCGGCATACCTGCCGCCTGTGTCATATACCCTTGATAACGGAGATGAGCCATGAGTAATAATTCTAAGGATGCAGCTGAGTTGACCTTGGCTGAACGAATCGAAGGATCTTTGAACCGCTTTCTTGGCAAGAACAAGAAGGCTTTGATCATCGTTGCAATAGTTGTGATTGTCGGGCTGGCAATACTGGGCATTGTGTTTTCAGTGAGTCAGAAGAACCTGCAGACTCAATTCAACGAGATTGACCTGCTGGAAGCTTCATATGTTGAGCTCCAGGCAATGGGAAGTGATGACGAAGCATACCAGGAGACCTATGATGAACTGGTATCCGGTCTGACAGAGCTGGCAGGCAAGGGAAATAAATACCCAAATCTGAAAGCTGAATATCTGTTGGGCATGGTGGCATTCCAGGATAAGGAGTACCAGAAGGCAGTTGACAGCTTCATTTCTGTCTACACTGAAGCAAATGGTACCTATCTTGGTTCTCTGGCACTTGCAAATGCTGCAGCAGCAGCTGAAGAACTCGGAAACGATTCTCTGGCACTCGAGTACTACACCAAGATTATTGACGAGTTCGGGTTTACCGCAGCTGAGTCCCCGAAGGCTCTTTTCGGGCAGGCTCGTCTGCAAGAGAAAGCTGGCAATACCGAGCTTGCAAAGGCAACGTTCCAGCAGCTTGCTGATCAGTTCCCAACTTCCGAGTATGCCAAGCTGGCAATCAACAGACTTGCACTCCTGTAAGCAAACGGGTTAGGGTAGGTTAGAGATACCCACACCATAAGGAGGCAGATGCATGAAGAGAAGAATACCCATTCTTTTTACTGCGTCTGTCTTTTTTATTGTCCTGATCCTGCTTGTATCGTGTGGGATTGCTACTATTTTCATGTTCGGGAATGGTACCATATTTGATGATATAGAAAGTAATGGAGATAAGGTTGGACTGACTCTCACCGTTGATAATGCACTGGGAAACCTCAGTGATATTGACTCAGGAACTGGTCCTTCTCTTATGCTGTTTTATACTGTCACAGATTCGCCAGACGCACCAAACTTCAGAACAGCCTTCAGCACGTCTTATAAAAGAAGGTATGATGGTGTGCAAATAACTTCTGATGAAGTACTCACTGTCAATGACATAACACTCTATCGCTTTTCAAATATTCTTCAAACTACATTTCAGAGTCCTACGTATATAGCAACTGCAAATTCTCCAACATCTCCCGATTTTGTGTGTACACTCACGAAAACAGATGGTTCAGGGTCTACGATATCAATGGATCTGGTTTTTGATACTGGGTCATATACTATCCATGATTCACCAAAACTCTATCGGTATAATGGACAAGCATTCGAGACAGATATTAAAGAGGTGGATGAATCATTTGAAGACTATCATATTGATGATCAATCCTCTGACATGTTTCTTCACATCTATGGTGCTGTAAATGTCTCCAAGGGAAGTTTCAACAACATCTACTGGACTGACCTGGTACATCTTGGATATATCACACTCTAAATCGAAATAACCCATAACAAAAAGGCAAGAGCGAAATCAAAAACGGGATTCATATATTTTCGTTAATAATATATATTCTGTTAACTAGAAACATTCCAGAGACTATACAGTCCAATATGCAGATATCCTCTCCATGTATGCTTTTCATGCTTGATGCTGGGCAAAGAATATGTGCTACGGATATTGATCCCTCATACCCGTAGCATACATAATAACCTGGTTTCAAATCAGTTGAACCTACGCTTGTTCCTGTTTCTTCGGCATCACAAGACCCACAGCGAAGAAGACAACCCCGACAATGATCAGGACAATGGCTGTCGTGTTCATTTGGGAGAATGTGTACTTCACAATGTTTTCAATGGTTTCCACTGGAACTGGAAGGGATCCAAAATCAATACCTGCAAGATTCCCGATCCTATCCAGGCTTGAATACATCGATTTAATGATCAGGAACAATGCACCGCTCAGCGCTGTGGTGATTCCGAACCATTGCAACCCGCTGCTTCGCT
>NZ_JBFXGH010000188.1:0-2934 GCF_050178175.1 Sphaerochaeta sp. | reverse complement strand
ATGTCGAAGTTGACTGGGGAGCGGTCATGGCAGCAGCTGTTACCATCATGGCCCCGGCAATTATCCTTACGATGTTCTTCCAGAAGTATGTTGTCAAAGGACTTACGATGGGAGCTGTGAAAGGGTAGGGAGAGCTTTTCACGCACAAGATGCATTTTACTGAAAATGTAATGGATGTTTCTTGTCTCACCTGTCTGCACCCCCTATGCCAAGTGTAGGTAGGGGGTGATCTGGTGAAGATGGGGAAACGGTTGTTCAATGCATTGTTGCAGGGAGAGTACGATGGATTTATATCTGTGGGTACCTTTGATACCCTGGGTGGTGAGATGATCATGCTTGATGGCGTGGTGTATAAGGCAAAGACTGATGGAACTGATGATGTTCTGGCCCCCTCTGCTGTCGTAACCCCATTCATTGCGGATATTCTGGATACGCAAACAGGTGAGTTGCTTGCTATCGAGAAACTGAAAACTCGTCTCAATGCAGGCATAAGCCAAACCACCGGCTGTATCAACCGGTTCTATGGTGCGATGGTAAGTGGAACGTCTTCTTCATTATGGGGAAGTAATTAACCTGCCAGGTTGGCATTTGCGCTTCCTTTCTGGAGATAAATGCAAGGGGGCACCTTTTGGAGGATTCTCTTGTTCAGAAAAAAATTCCAGCTCATGCTTCCCTCTGGCAGTTCCTTTGCATCCATGGATATTTCTGAAGACAGAAGAGAGGAGACTCAGACCATAGAAGGAGCGGGGCGCCCGTAGCTTTTAGTATTGGGCTTTCTTTGAATGCTTCGTATTTCTTTTCAGAATCAATTCCATCATTGATCCACCAATTTCGCGCCTGAGCACCTCACACTTGATGATGAAGAGAAAAAATATTGGGCCTTCAGCCTGAGAGAGTGCTTCATAGTTGCCTTGTCCCTTGCTGATGATTAGATCTGCCCCATCATACAATCTTAGGAATTCAGGGTCAGCATCGCTCAGGATCAACCCAGGTGTCTTGCTCCCACTGGAAACAATGGTAGCCACCGAATCGAGTCCGCAATCCAAGGCATCCTTGACCAATGCATCATTGAGAATCGGTTGTCCCCTGGTGACGTAATACAGTTCAAGTTGCGGGAATGCTTTTGCAATCGTTTCCAACAATACTCTGTCAAAGACGATTTCCCCAGCATTGTCCCCAATATACATCAACCGTTTTGCTGAATGTAGGGATTGTTTGAAGGTGTCGAATTCAAACAAGGAAGATGCTTCCTCTCCTTCTGCATCTTGTGACTGTTCAAGGATCCTGGTAATTTCTCCTTGTACGTCAATACCATTGGGAAAAGCACCATAATCGATGATATTTCCTGCACAAGCCAGCTTTACCGCTGTCTTCAGTGGGTTTTGCGATTCTTTTACGATTCTTCTCAGATCATCTATCACCGCTAGGGCTTGTGTATTACTCATTATTTTCACAGAACGATAGGGATCTTCCTCGCCTGATTTTTCTACAAACAGTCGTTGTATATGGTAGGCCATTGCAGGAGGAGTCATGTCCAAGGGGAAACGCTTGAGTTCATCACCGACTTCGTCCATGATTTGCTTGATTGATTCAGGAGGGAGGCCCAAAAGTTTCCCTGATGCGAGTACCTGATTGAAGAAACAGGGGATGCATTCGAGTGTGGTATTCATGGGAGCGAATATACCATATTTCAGAATATCTTGGTAGTTGATGTTCAACATATTTATCGGGAAATACTTGCATTATCCATTGGGTCATATGTTGCTGTAGTGTTGTGCGTTTCTCTGGTCTCCTCCTGTACCCTCTGCTATACTGTAATAGAGGGTTTCCTATATGAGAAGAGTTGGTGTTCACGAAACTCGGTTCAAGGTATATGGGAACGATGATGTTGTTGCCCTGTTTGCCAGAGCGAGGGAATACGAATACAATCTGCTCGAAATCAATGGAGAGCGCTTGCTCTCCCTGTCTCCCCTTGGGCTTAAGCGTATATCATTGGAGGCAAGAAACTTCCAGTTGGATCTCTCGTATTCACTTACCCTTGGACCTCTCTACGATCTTTCATCACTGGATGAAGAGGTGAGAAAGAGGGGTCTTTCAACAGTAGAGAAAATCATCAGGAATATCGGACAGATGGGAGGGGGGAGTCTGAATGGGCCTTTCTACACCGCTTTTCCTCCATTACTCCACATGGAAAGCCAGAAGGATCGTTTGTTTGAACAGAGTGTGGGAAGTCTGAGGTCTTTGGCAAATATTGCAGTAGATGAAGATGTCTTGTTGAACATTCGCCCGGTAAATCGCTACGAACACTTTTTCCTAAACACTGCTTCTGACGCGCTCCAATTTGTTCGGGCTGTCAATCATCCAGGCTGTGGAATTGATCTTGATACCTTCCATATGAATATCGAGGAGTCAAACATGCTCGCTGCTTTCGAGCAAGCTGGGTATTATCTACACTGCATTCATATCAGGGAGAACAATGGACAAGCGGTTGGCAGTGGAACGTTGCCCTGGGCGCTTGTCAAGGAACGACTCGACCTCATGCACTATGCAGGTCCACTCGTACATGCTCCTGAGGCCATGAAGATAGCACCATTTGAGGGAAAGCAGATCAGGAGGTTGCTTTGTTAGGAGCTTTTCTTCCTTCCTGAAATTGGGTAGGCTGTTTGCAGGAGTCGATATGAACAAATTGAAATATGATGATACCACTGAAATTACCATGGCCCCTGGTGTATCCAGAAGGGTTCTCTCCCATACTCCCGATCTGATGCTGGTTGAAGTAACCTTTGTCTCCGGTGCAGTAGTCCCAGTCCATAATCACCCTCATCAGCAAATCAGCTATGTCAAGTCAGGGCGATTTTCCTTCACAAGCAATGGATCGTCTGAAGAAGCAGGTCCTGGTGATTCGTTGGCCTTTGCCTCGAATGTGGAGCATGG
>NZ_JBFXGH010000187.1:0-2935 GCF_050178175.1 Sphaerochaeta sp. | reverse complement strand
ACAACCCTCTCTTCTCATCTCTTGGCAGGTACGTTCCACGCACGTACCTGTTTTTCTTCAAGAAAGGCTTCTCAGCAAAATGTTGTTGCTACCCTATTACAGTTACCCCTATAAATTGCAATCAGAAGTCCAGATTTACCCTTATTTTTATCATGATGGTCATATTGTTACCCAATCACCACCTTGTTGACATCTCCCCGATGCTCAGAGGCGAAGGTGAAGGCCTCCACTACCTGGTCGAAGGGGAATCGGTGGGAGATGATACCTTCAACTGAGAGTGTCTTGGAAGCCAAGAGAGATAGTACTGGGCCAAAAGTATTGCAGTATCGGTTCACTCCCCTGACATCCAGCTCTTTCTCAATGACTGTCTCCATGGAGAAGGGGAAAGAGGGAACCTCTGGCCAACCGACCAGGACAATCACCCCACCCCGTTTTGCAAGAAATGGTGTGGAGGAGGCTCCCTTGCTGGAGCCGGAAGTATCGAACACCACATCAACACATCTTCCATGGGTTAAGGAAGCAATCTGTTCAGTTGTAGAGTTCTTCCCTGCATGTATGATCCCATCACATCCCAATTCCTTCGCTTTTTCCAGACGGGAGTCAAACACATCAATCATATATACCTTGCTTGCCCCAAAAGAGCGGGCAACCAGCATGGGGAAAAAGCCAATCGGGCCGGAACCCACAATGGCCACAGAGGAGCCCGGCTTTAATCCTGCACGGTTGCATGCCTGCATACCGACCGACAAGGGCTCAACCAACGCACCCTCTTCCAACGACACCCCGTCAGGAAGTCGGTGCAACATGGAACCATCAATAGACACATACTCAGCAAAGGTTATAGCGACCACTCCGACAGAACTCACACTTCCCACAGGGAATCCCTGGTTCTATGACCACGAGCTCACCTTCAGAGAAGCCAGGGCCTTCCACCACCTTTCCTGCCGCTTCGTGACCTGGTATATAGGGCTCATCAACCACAAAGGGACCAAGTTTTCCCTCAGTAAAGAAGTGGATGTCCGATCCACAAAGCCCATTGGCCAGGATCTGCACCAGGACCTCATGTTCTTTCCGCTCTGGTACAGGAACCTGTTCCAGACGTAAGTCTTTTTTCCCATAGAGAACTGCTGCTTTCATCATTTCATTTCTTCTCATTTCGTGCCAATGAAGCTATTTCCTCGAGCCTAAGATTGCAATCAGGTGCAAACTGATCACTCTGCATATATGAAAGAATTGAATGGAACAACTGACGAGCAACCTTACGCTGCTTCAGGTCAGAAGTCAGATCCATGCTACAGACCATCAATTTACCCGGACCAATCATACACTCGAACAGCAATCCAAGCTTGTGACTCCTGAACCAAGTGTCGATCGGCTGTACCATGGGAGACAGCTCATGGGGAAGATCATCAAGGACCATGGCACTGCTGCCATGTACCAACTCCCACCACTGCCAATCACTATGGTCCTCAGTCGGAAACTCAGAAAAGACCGGATGCCCAGCGTCCACTACCATTCCAAGGGTATGGGGTGCTTGTCCACCAGTCCAGGAGGTGTTCCAGAACACAGAGGAGAAACCCAAAGCCACCTCCGGTACTCCAGAGGTGAGCAACAGAACCTTTTTCCCGTCAAGAAGCGCCTTACGGCTCTTCTCATCCAGACAATCCGTTACCAGTACATCCCTTGGCTCAAGATCCACCTCTCGAGGGAACACCCAGATATCCCATGAGTTTTCCTTTCTTGGATCGTCCAAGCTAACAGAGAGAGTCAGCTTTTGAGCACCAACAAGTTCGGGAATGGATAAAGAAAGGATAGCCAAGGGCTGTAATCCCCTTCCTACAGCTTCCTCAGTGGGGAGGTATCCACATTGTACCTGGCCTCCCTCCTCGTCGCACAAACTCCATGTTACCTTCGGTTGCTCAATTGCATTGCGACCAAAGTTTGCCAGCTCAATCTCTGCCTCCAGTGTTTCACCTGCGGTATAGTACCGCATGGGAAGTCTGGCAAGCAAAACAATGTCATCACAGAACCTTCTGAACTGCTCACCGCTACAGTACCCCTTCTCCTGCCAGAAAGCATTCAACACACCTTCCAGGGCAGTACCCTGGCCAGGGAAGTCTGTGAGAGCCAACAACTGGAATCCTGCCAGATTTCCAGTCCGTAAGGCAGCCTCAATCTCTTCCTTGTAGCACAGCACCTGTTGGAACCCCGAGGCTTGCAGAAACCGATCCGCTTGGCCAGAGAGCCCACGTCGTTCAAGGATATCGGCAAAGACCTCGAAGTTGCGTGGCTTCAAATACCCCGTATACTCCTTCATCTCAGAAAAGTCAGGAAATACGCACCACTGTCCCATCTCATGGGTTACCACAGGACCAGGATACTTTTCACAGATGGCTGTGTAATCACTACAGGTCTCTGGTGCCTTTGCATTGATCCTGGAATCCAATCCCTCACCCCAGGCTTGTATGCGGGGTTCAGGTACTACCTGGTACGCATTCTCTTCCAAGGCAGGCCATCCAGATGCAGAGGTATGCAGCCTTCTTGCATCCTTCTCATTCCATGTAGCTGCCCAAAGTCCCAGCACTTCCTTGTCGCGACCATCAGGCTCATTCCCACTGGCAAAAAAGAGGAATGAGGGATGGTTCCCATACTCAGCTACAATCCTATCAGATTCAGAGAAGAGCCAATCATCAAAGGCCTTGTTCTCATCATAAGCCACTCCCTGGTTCTTCCAGATTGGGCACTCTACCTGTAAATAGAATCCCATACGGTCTGCAACCCTGAAAGCTGCCTCAGGTGGGCACCATGAGTGGAAGCGGATATGGTTCAACCCATATGCCTTGCTCTGGGAGAAGAGGTACTCCCAATACTCCTCCTCCATCGGAGGATGTCCGGTCTTTGGAAAAACACAGCACTCCACCGTCCCTCGGAGGAA
>NZ_JBFXGH010000186.1:0-3034 GCF_050178175.1 Sphaerochaeta sp. | reverse complement strand
TGGGTCGCATGAAAAGCCTTGGATTTGAACTGCAGAGAGAATCGAATTGGCATGTAGTTTCAGAGAACATCATCAGCTCCAGTGAAATTGAAGGTGAACACCTCAATTATGGACAAGTCCGCTCTTCGGTTGCCAGGCACCTGAACATACCGTACGCTCAATCAGAAATTTCCGACCATCATATCGACGGTATAGTATCCATGATGTTTGATGCCATAGAGAACTACAACACCCCGCTCACGCTGGAAAGACTCTTCATCTGGCATGCCTCCCTTTTCCCTACAGGATTCAGTGGAATGAGAAGGATACGTGTTGGCCAGCTCAGAAGTGATGAAGAAGGACGCATGCAAGTTGTCTCGAGAAGTAATGGGCCAATGGAAATCGTGCACTTCCAAGCTCCCGAGGCTACACAACTCCCCATTGAACTCTCGCAGTTCTTGTCGTGGATCAACAGTCCTTCAAAGCAACACCCCATTGTACAAGCTGCAATTGCACACCTTTGGTTTATTACACTCCATCCATTTGATGATGGGAATGGAAGACTGGCAAGAGCCATCACTGATATGATGCTTTCCAGATCTGACGGTACAGGAAAACGTTTCTACAGTATGTCAGCACAAATCCAGAGGGAGAAAGAGAGCTATTATGCAATCCTTGAGGAAACACAAAAGGGTACACTTGATGTTACAGGGTGGTTGCTTTGGTTCCTCGATTGCCTGTCATATGCAATAAAGGCATCAGCAAGTACTGTAGATAGTGTACTGATCAAGGCAAGATTCTGGCAGGAGGCAGCCAAATACACGATAACAGAGACCCAAAGAAAGATGCTTTCACTGCTCTTGGATGATTTCAAGAGTAATTTGACATCATCGAAATGGGCAAGGATCTGCAAAGTATCACAAGATACAGCAATACGAGATATCAAGGATTTGGTACAAAAGAATCTTCTGGAACAGAAAGGACAGGGACGAAGCACGCATTATGTATTGAAATATCCGCATGAAGAACTGTAAAAAGAGGGCCTTTCGCTGTTCATAGTGGGTAGCGCTACATAATCGGCTGTAGGGGGGAGAGACAATTCTTCACAGACGAAATAGATCATATTCATGCAATTCGATTAGAATCATTACAAGAAGGGGATAACGATGGGAACCATAGATGAGTTGGTCCATTTGGATTTGCCTGCAATGCAGGTAAAAGCGCTTGCCGTCGATTTTGGAGGAGTCATGAGTGACTTCATTGATAAGGATACCCTTGGTCTTCTGGCGAATATAGCTCAGGTGCCGCTTGCAGTATTTGAGATTCCTTACTGGGAGAAGCGTGACAAACTCGATTCAGGTGAATATGACGCATCTTCCTACTTTCATCAGGTGTTGGTAGATGCTCACAGTCCCCTGGGGGATGATGAAGAGACCCTGGAATTGCTCTTTACCATAGACATTCTGGGTTTTTCACATGTGCGGCCCAGGATGGTGAAGTGGGTATATGATATGCGTAAAAGGGGGATCAAGACAGTGCTTTTGTCAAATATGGCCTCACAGGCCTATGACCGTCTGGTGCACGGTACGTACTGGGCTGAGGCGTGCTTTGACTGGTTTGTCATCTCAGGAATCCTAGGGAAAAATAAGCCCGGCGAGCCAATCTTTCGTCACACCATTGATCTTGTACAAACATCTCCCCAACACATGCTGTTCATCGATGATTCAGAGCACAATATCAAGGCTGCCAAAGACATGGGTATGCAGACCTTTCTCTATAATCGATAGGTACTATAATTTTCATGAGAGCAAGATATGGTATCCCATGAGTTGCTGTGAAATGAAGGAAACCAAGATGCACTGATTGACAGAAGTGGTAACTCTGGTGTAAAAGGAAACATCAGCAAAGGCGCTGTGGTCCGGTTTGGGCTGCAGCGCCTTTTTTGCGTTTCCGGCAGAAGGATTCTTGTCGGATTGGGGCAAGTGGGCAGTCGGGGCGATGTCTCAGGCAAAGCGCCCTGGCCGCCGAAGACCCCGTTTATGAATTATCGAGAGTGGAGGAACCGTATGAAAGAGCGAGCAGATCAGTATTTTGGGAGTATGGTGTTTGGGGACGAGAAAATGAGGGAGTATCTCTCAAAGGACACCTACCGACAGCTGAAAGAGACCATCAGGGTTGGAAAGGAACTGAACCTGGAGATTGCCAACCAGGTTGCCCATGCCATGAAGGAGTGGGCTATGGCTGAAGGGGCTACCCATTACTGTCACTGGTTCCAGCCCATGACCAGCATCACCGCAGAGAAGCATGAGAGTTTTTTGGTTCCTTCCTCTGAAGGTGCCGCCCTCATGGAATTCAGTGGAAAGGAGTTGATCAAGGGAGAGCCTGATGCATCCTCATTCCCTTCCGGTGGCCTTAGGGCAACCTTTGAGGCCCGTGGGTATACTGCCTGGGACCCTTCCAGCTATGCCTTCATCAAGGAGAATACACTCTGTATTCCTACAGCATTTTGTTCCTATAGTGGTGAGGTGCTGGATAAGAAGACTCCCTTGCTCCGTTCCATGGAAGTCATTAGCCGAGAGGCGATCAGGATTCTGAAGCTTTTTGGACGGAGTGATGTGAAGCGAGTGGTGACCACTGTAGGCCCGGAGCAGGAGTACTTCCTGGTGGATAAGGATCTCTACCTGAAGCGTAAGGACTTGATCCACACCGGCCGCACCCTTGTGGGGGCACGCCCACCCAAGGGACAGGAGTTGGAGGACCACTACTTCGGCAATCTCAAGAGTCGTGTCTCCGCCTTCATGCAGGAACTGGATGAGGAGCTTTGGAAACTTGGCATCTTTGCCAAGACCGAGCATAACGAGGTCGCTCCCAGCCAGCATGAGCTTGCTCCTGTTTTTACCACAAGCAACCTTGCCGTCGACCAGAACCAGCTGACCATGGAGATGATGAAGAAGATTGCCGACAAGCATGGTCTTGTCTGTTTGCTGCACGAGAAACCGTTTGCCGGGGTGAATGGTTCAGGGAAGCACAACAACTGGTCAATTTCGACCGACAC
>NZ_JBFXGH010000185.1:0-3061 GCF_050178175.1 Sphaerochaeta sp. | reverse complement strand
TGTGAGAAACTCACCGTCGATAAGCTGCTCAGTGATGAAGAGAATACCCCAGAGAATGTCATAATCCTTCAGGACTATCCAGGCTACGGGTCCATGATGGATGCCCTGCTTGCGATGGCAGAGGCCAAGCTCAAGAAACTTGATAAGCGTAAACGCACAACCCTGCCTCTTGGGAAGCTTTGTGTTGGCATGCAGTGTGGGGGCAGTGATGCTTTCAGCGGTGTGACGGCCAATCCAAGTGCAGGCTATGCGAGTGACCTCCTTGTCTCGGGTGGTGCCACTGTGATGTTCAGTGAAGTCACTGAGGTCCGTGACGGGGTGCATCTGCTTGCCGGGCGTTGCAAGGACGAGGAAGCCCTCAAGAAGTTGGTAGCTGAAATCGGCTGGTATGATGAATACCTCGCAAAGGGAGGTGTGGATCGCAGTGCAAATCCTACTCCTGGAAACAAGCAGGGTGGTCTTTCCAATATTGTTGAGAAAGCGATGGGTTCCATCGTGAAGAGTGGACATGCTCCCATAGTCGAGGTGCTCGGCCCTGGTGAGCTTCCTACAAAGAAAGGGCTTATATTCGCTGCCACCCCAGCGAGCGACATTGTCTGCGGTCCCAGCCAGCTTGCCAGCGGCATGACCGTACAGGTCTTCATGACCGGGCGTGGAACGCCGTATGGTTTGGCGGAGGCTCCGGTTATCAAGGTTTCGAGCCGTAATGCCTTGAAGAACAAGTGGCAGGATCTGATCGATCTTGATGCAGGTTCCATTGCTACCGGAGAAGAGACTGTCGAAGTGGTTGGGGAGCGCTTGTTCAACCTGATCCTGGATGTGGCAAGTGGGAAGAAGCCCTTCAGTGAACAGTATGGGCTGAACAACTTCCTCTGTTATTTCAATCCAGCCCCGATTACCTAGTACATCTCCTGTCGATGTAAGGATCCCTTTCTGTATTGAGAGGGGTCTTTGTTTGTATTCATCCTTTTCTCATGTTTTCCGAATGGTTTCTTCATACCCCTATGGTGTAGTATGGCCAGAAGCCAAGAGGCAAGGGAGCTACCCGGAAGAACTCTTGGTGGGAAGTACAGATTCTGAGAACGCCTGCCTGGCTACAAGGCAGGGTAGCAAGGAGAGAGATCCCTTGTCCTGTATCTGAGGTTGTCAGAAGGGCACCAGAATCACTTCCAGGATTTGAAAATTACCTTATAAAAGATACCTCCACCCAACCCAATCCTGCCTAAGAGGATTGGGTTGGGTAGTCACCTGCTCTCATTCTATTTTACTCAGCATTGCAGACTGGTTGAAGCGAACATTCAGAATTCTGATCTGTTTAATCAGGGTTTCATAGTCTATGGATGGTCCATATATGATATTCTCCCTCATAGCTTGATAATCTCGTTTCCAATGATGAGAAATTGCAGTCGGAGGAATGAGATTAATATGTTCTGGTGCAAGCGAAGCATAGTCAAACCCTTTGAGACCAAAGTATTTTTTTCTATGAGTGACAATCTTATTATAGAGGTTTCTATCTTCAATCGCTTTGTGAGCTATTGGGGTATCCATCATTCTTTCAAGGTCATATAAATGGCGACTCATCCGGTCTGTGCGTATTTCGCTAGTTGGTTTATGGAATTCTTCATGGAGAAGGAAGGCCTTTTCAAGAAAGGTTCGTTCGGCGGGAACAATCTTTACTGTGAAGGGTCTTGTGGAAAAAAGGCATGTCTGGGAAAGTTTCGGAGATAAAAGATTGGATATCAACTCGTTCCTGTTCTGTTAGGTCTTTGAGATTCATGTATTATATTCCTTTCATGTAGAATTAGCTCTCTGACCCAATAAGGTGCAAGGATTAGATCTTGCTTCAATTCTTCTTCATGTAACGTTGAAAGGATCCCTTGGATGATTTCTCTGTGTTCAGCAGTAATATTACCGTTGCCAATTTCTCTTATACTTGCAACAAGCAATTGCACTGTTGGATTATGAAAGGATAAATTTTTAGCAGTGGTACGCTTGAATACTATAATTCTTCCATCTTCAAGATTAATCTTTCTAGGAGAGCCATCTGTAAGGAAAACAGCAGATGTAGGTATTTGCATGGTAAATCCTAACGTATACAATGCATAGGAACCTGTAGGAATGATTCTTGATCTCTCCTTCATGGCTATAGCTGTCGCAATATCTTCTAGGGAAGGAGTTGCATAGGTTCCTAAGACGTTTGAAAAACGTGGATGTAGGTATATGCCAGGTCCCAAACGGATGATACGGTTTTGTTGCACCAGTCTCGATAGGATTATATGAATAGCTGTTTGGCCAATATTTTCAAATACATCAGGAAAGAATATAGTTCCTTCCTTCATGCTTTGTATCTGAGTTCTTACTTGTTCTGCTTTTGAAGGGATGTGGTTGCGATTCATATGATATAAATATAACAAAAAAATATATCAAGTTAAGTGTAAAATAGAGAGAAGCAAGAGTCGGGGAAATTGTCCCATCCCACTGAAAAATGAGTCGGCTGACCCTGCCACCTGATTTTACAGTTATGTACGTACCTGTGCTATTGTGGTATGACTTATAATCAGGATAAGCACAGGAGCGGAGTACCATGGAGTTGTTTCACGGACTGGCAGCCCTCTTCTCAGGCAGTGGCAGGGAGTTTCCACCTACCCTCTCAACACGGGCGCGCGCAAAAGGCAGGGCCCTTATAAAGAGATTCTATGCCCTCAACGGTATCTCCATCGTATTTCTCATGGAGAATATCCTTATCCTCTATGCCATTGCCAACGGTGTCTCCGACCCCCTGATTGCCGTGCTTTCTTCCTTTGTCCATCTGACAATGCCATTCATGATCGTCGGCAAGCACCTGGTATCGAAGATCGGGGGGGCACGTACATGGGCACTGGGGTGGTTTCTCCGCTACGTGTTTGCATCCTTTCTGATTGTTGCCCCGATGGTTGCTCCCTATGTGTCCCAATCTGTAGTTTCTGCAATCATACTCGTTGCTGCTTTCGGTTTCGCGCTCTTCAGGAGCATGGGAGTTGTGGCGACTTCGCCGCTTGAGGGTGAGGTAACCACGCCGGAG
>NZ_JBFXGH010000184.1:0-3106 GCF_050178175.1 Sphaerochaeta sp. | reverse complement strand
ATCAATGATCCCACCATGCCAGAGTCCAGCCTGGAGAACAGTGAAGCATTCCTCTCATTGGGAAGATTTGGGAATGCAATCAGCTGGAAGGTAAACGGAGGGTATGTGTTCACCGATGAACCCTTGGTAACAGGGGTTACAGCCCCTGATGCCACTTCAAGAGAAATATCCCAAGGGTATGAGCGGTACGGATTTGTCGGGGGCAGCTTCAATACGACCCTGGGAAGTGTGGTTCTTAGGGGAGAAGCTGCCACGGCTCTCGAAAAACCGATGAACAGCGTTGATACCACAAGTAATCCACCCATCTCAATCGAGTACCATAACCAGGTACAGACGTTGGTGGGACTGGACTGGAATATGATGGGGGCCCAGTGGTCGAGTCAGTATCTGCTTACCTATACCCATGACCATAATGATGCATTGGTAAGTCAGATGAAACCCATCAAGGAGTTCGCCCACACCCTCACCTTCAGGGTCCAGGATACATTCCTTGATGAACGCCTGACTGCAAAACTCTTCACCTACGTGGAACTGGAACCTGCCAATGCCCTGGTCAGGCCTTCCCTCTCCTATAACTTTGGAGATGGAGTCTTGCTTGAATGCGGCGTGGAGTTGTTTGTTGGTGATGAAGAGGGTACGTTCGGTGTCTACCAGGATAACTCCATGGCCTGGGCTGCACTCCGCTGGTACTTCTAGCACTTCATCAATCGCTTTGCAACATGGCTGCCTTTCTCCAAAGAGAGGCAGCCTTTGTTTGGATATACAGCGAAGGGAGCCTCTCTCTGGAAGCTCCCTTCAATAACCTAGACCAGCTCATCAGCCGATTAACTCTGCAAGGTCATCCTCTACGGATGAGATTCCGGCAATCCCGAAGTTCTCAACCAATACGCTGGCTACATTCGGTGAAAGGAATGCAGGCAATGTAGGCCCGAGGTGGATGTTCTTCACACCAAGGTAAAGCAAGGCAAGCAGTACGATGACAGCTTTCTGCTCATACCAGGCAATGTTGTAGGCGATGGGAAGATCATTGATGTCATCCAAGCCGAAGACTTCCTTCAACTTCAAGGCAATGAGTGCCAAGGAGTAGGAGTCGTTGCACTGACCGGCATCAAGGACGCGGGGGATTCCACCGATATCACCAAGGTTCAGCTTATTATAGCGATACTTTGCACAACCTGCGGTCAGGATTACCGTATCCTTGGGCAGATTCTTTGCAAATTCAGTGTAATAATCCCTGCCCTTTGAGCGGCCATCACAACCACCCATGACCACGAACTTCTTGATCGCACCACTCTTCACGGCTTCCACTACCTGGTCGGCAAGAGCAAAGACCTGCTCATGGGCAAATCCACCGATGATCTCTCCTGACTCAATCTCAGTTGGGGCAGGACAGGTCTTGGCAAGTTCAATGATCTCACTGAAGTCCTTCTTATCCCCAATGCCACCTTCAATATGCTTGCAGCCCGGGAAACCGGTTGCTCCGGTGGTATAGAGGCGGCTCTTGTATGATTCGGCTGGAGGTACGATACAGTTGGTGGTCATCAAGATGGGACCGTTGAAGGATTCAAACTCCTTCTTCTGCATCCACCATGCGTTACCATAGTTGCCATAGAAGTTAGGATACTTCTTGAATGCGGGATAGTAGTGGGCTGGGAGCATCTCAGAGTGGGTGTATACATCAACACCAGTCCCCTGGGTCTGTTCAAGCAACATCTCGAGGTCCCTGAGGTCGTGACCGCTGATAAGGATACCAGGGTTCTTGCCAACACCAATCTTTACCTTTGTCATTTCGGGATTGCCATATGCGCCGGTATTTGCCCCATCGAGCAGTGCCATGCCTGCAACACCCCATTCCCCTGTCTTCAGGGTAAGGGCAACAAGCTCATCGACACTCTTCTCTTCAAGCAGGTCATTCAGGGCACTCTGGATAAAGGCATCAAGCTCTTCATTTTCCTTGATCAGGTTGTTTGCATGCTCGGTATAAGCGCTCACTCCCTTCAGGCCATAGGTGATCAACTCCTTCAGGGAGCGGACATCTTCATTACTTTCAGCAAGTACGCCAACAGTCTTGGAAAACTCTTCATAGGAAGCAGTATCGGTATTCTCATACAGAGCGGCTTCACTCAAACCTTCCTTATTGGAAAGCTCTTTGAGCAAACCCTTCTTTGCCTCGATGGTAAGGAGAATTCTCTCGGTCAACTTCTCATCGTCAAAGTTTGCATTGGTGATGGTGGTAAACAGATTGTAGGTGACAATATGGTTGACATCCTTACTGACCGGCTGGTTTTCCCCGCGGAGTCTGGTTGCAACCTGGCTCAAGCCCTTTGTTACATAGATCAAAAGATCCTGCAGGTTTGCTGTCTCTGGCTGCTTGCCACATACCCCTACTTGTGTACATCCGAAATTTCGTGCTGTTTCCTGACATTGGAAACAGAACATCTTGTTGTCCATTTGATTTCTCCTTATACAGTTAAAAGCTGACTACCAGAAACATCTTGAAACGTTCTGGAGCATATATTGCATGCGGTAGATCACTCGGCATCAGAATTGAATCCCCTTTGCCCAGTTTGAACTCCTGACCATCAATGGTCACCAGTCCTTCTCCGTCCAGGGCAATGACCAGAGCATCCCCGCTGCTTGCGTGGGTGCTGATTTCCTCCCCTTTCTCGAAGGCAAAGAGGGTAAGGCTGTGATGTTTGTCCTGTGCAAGGGTCTTGCTCACGACCTGTCCTTCCTGATAGGTAACCTGGTCTGCAAAACTCATCACTTCGGATGGTTTGAAATTCTTGATCATCGCAGTCACAACTCCTTCATTGATTCATACTATGTCTCTGATTGCATACATCGTATACAAGCTACGTTGTGCTGTATGTTGGAAATCCAACATTCATGGCTTTTTTCTCAATCTTGAGTTTCAGGCAGAAAACTCCTATACTCAGCTTCATGAAATGCTGGAGGACCCACTCTTGGGAATCATAGAATTGCTCATGCTCTCTGTAGGC
The DNA here is from genome assembly GCF_050178175.1 of Sphaerochaeta sp. GTDB lineage: Bacteria > Spirochaetota > Spirochaetia > Sphaerochaetales > Sphaerochaetaceae > Sphaerochaeta. The sequence goes on along the minus strand of NZ_JBFXGH010000184.1, from coordinate 104 downwards.
CTTGCTATGGATGCGTTTGCTGTATCCTTATGCAAAGGACTTAGGATGCGTAGAATCAATTGGCCCCAAGGAATCCTCATCGCATTCTCCTTCGGGTTCTTCCA
>NZ_JBFXGH010000183.1:0-3147 GCF_050178175.1 Sphaerochaeta sp. | reverse complement strand
CATTTATTGCTCTTGATCTGGGCAAGTAACTGTTCATATACTTGGTTGGAGATTTTTTCTTGTCTCACAATTTTCGTTGAATTCTGTTGCGGCATTAAAAGCTCCCCCCAAGTCAGTATCACTGATAGGTTATCATACAAGTATTATCTGTCAAGCATTTTTTTACACTATTTTATTATAGTATAGCAATATCGATATATGAATATCGAGTGAAGGATTTCTATCTTGCCCCTCTTCCACCCAATCAACTCTCTTTATTCTTTGACTTACCAAGAGAAAGCAGAACCAGGAATATGATAAAGATGACCACGAAGATGGCCAGCATTCCTTGTCCCATCAATGTCAGGGATTTTGAAAAAATTGACTGCATACGCCTCCTCCTACAACAATCCTGGGACCAAACCCAGGATGACACCGCCGGCGATGACTGAAGCAATCTGCCCAGCAACATTTGCCCCAACCGCATGCATCAGTAGATGGTTCTGCGGATCTGCTTGCTGGCCAAGCCGCTGGATGACCCTTGCCGACATGGGGAAGGCAGAAATCCCTGCAGCCCCAACCATCGGGTTGACCTTCTGCTTCACGAACAAGTTCAAGATCTTGGCAAATACAACACCGGCGATGGTATCAAAGATGAATGCAAGCAATCCAAGCCCCATGATCATGATGGTCTGCACTGTTACAAACGCTTCTGCTTTCATCGTGGATGCAATCGTGATACCGAGCAACAGTGTAATCAGGTTGACCAAGACCGTCTGCGCTGCGGTAGAGAGCGTATCCAGCACAGTACACTCCCTGATCAGGTTACCAAACATCAGCATCCCTACCAAGGAAACAGAAGCAGGGGCTACATAGCCAGCCACCACGGTAACGATGATCGGAAAGAGAATCTTTGCCCGCTTCGTTACTGAACGGGGATTGTACGGCATCTTGATCATCCGCTCTTTCTTGGTGGTCACCAACTTGATGGCAAACGGCTGAATGATAGGCACCAAGGCCATATACGAATACGCTGCAATGGCAATCGGGCCTACATACTTGCTTCCAAGAACCTGGGAGACCAGGATTGATGTGGGTCCGTCTGCTGCCCCTATGATGCCAATCGAGGCTGCATCAATGAGGCTGAATCCAAGCAAGGTTGCCACACTGATAGTGGCAAAGATACCCCACTGGGCAGCAGCCCCAAAGAGGATCAGCTTTGGATTGGCCAGGAGTGGACCAAAGTCGATCATCGCTCCGATACCAATGAACAGCAACAGGGGCAATGCCTCTGCAGATTCTATTCCCAGCTCAAAAAGCCAGTCAAGAATACCCGGTACCTCCCCAATTCCCTCCATCATCTGTGTGATGGCTCCAGAGAACGGCAAGTTGACCAAGATGGCGCCAAAGCCCATGGGAAGCAAGAGAGATGGCTCGAGTTTCTTTGCAATCGCAAGATAAATAAGAAGACCTCCCACACCAAACATCACTAGTTGCTTCCACGTGGTGTTAAGAAGTCCCTCCAGCAAGAAGTCCATAGAGAACCTCCGGGGAAAAAGAATAGGGGGAGAAGTTGACTTCGCACTAGGGCAATGAAGCTCCCCCAACGTTGTTAATCATAGAGGGCTTATAGTCCGAGGTCAAATGATAATTCTGGAAGATTTGGATCTTATTCGAGGCAAGAAGTCGTATATATGTATTTAAGCCATATACGACTCCTCTTATAGTATGTATTCTCATGCATACATCTATTTTACTGACAAACAAGGACATTCCTGCAGTACGTGCCTATATAGCACATGGGAAAGAGAAGCTCAGGCAAACAAGGGAGAATTATAAGAAAGGCTGTGAAGGGTATGGGATTTGCAAAGATAGCTTGTTGGTATGCACAGCCTATACCACTGCCACTACACGAAGCGGGGCCATGATCATTGGGGTGGCCATACACCCCGCCTATCGCCAGAGAGTCTATGCGTCCATGGTGATGAATCATCTCTGTGAACAGGGATTTGAGAGAGGACTCTCATTCCTTTGCCTTTTCTATGACAAGCCTTCAGCAAGCACCATGTACCACAGGCTTGGATTTGAAACAATCGAACGCTGGACGATGATGAAGTTCTAGGCTCATATCGAAATATTGGTGTTTACAGGTTGCATGCTCACCACAATGACTTAGAATGGTTATGAGGAGAAGCATACAATGAAAGCACTGGTGCTGGAAGAAAAGGGACGACTGAGCGTACGTGATTTTCCCATTGAAGAGCACATGGGCCCCTACGATGTCACCGTAGATGTGAAAGCATGCGGCATCTGTGGTAGTGACGTCCACTACTACACAGAAGGAGCTATCGGGGATTTCGTCGTCAAGGAACCGATGATACTCGGTCACGAGGCTGCAGGAATCGTGGTTGCCAAGGGAGAACATGTCACCAACCTGGAAATTGGGGATTTGGTCTGTATGGAACCAGGGGTTCCCAACCTACAAGCGAAACAAGTATTGGAAGGAAATTACCACCTTGACCCGGATATCTCTTTCTGGGCTACCCCACCAATTCATGGCTGCTTGCGTGAGCAGGTCGTACATCCCTCCCGTTTCTGTTTCAAGTTACCCAAAGGAGTAAGTGTACAGGAAGGTGCCATGATGGAACCTTTGGCAACTGGTATTGAGGCAGCAAAGAAAGCCAAGGTAACACCTGGTGACACTGCCCTGGTAGTAGGAGCCGGGACCATTGGCATTATGGTTGCAATCTCCTGCCTTGCTGCCGGATGCTCCAAGGTATTCATCAGCGATGTAAAAGAGGAGAAGCTAGCCATTGCAGCTTCCTATAAGAATATCATTCCCATCAATGTGGCAAACCAGGAGCTGGAGGCAACCATCATGGCTGAAACAAACAACGAAGGAGTAGATCGCCTCTTTGAAGCCTCGGGCAACCCAAGAGTCTATCCTTCATTCTTCCGATGTGCCAAACGCGGTGCTACAGTGGTACTGGTAGGTATGATGAACGGTACCGTTCCCCTTGATGTTTCCTTGCTCCAGGTCCGCGGTCTTCGTATCGAGACACTCTTCCGCTACACGAACACCTTCGACAGGGCAGTAGCCTTGGTGGCAAATGGTTCTATTGATGTAAAACCCCTGATCTCCAAGGTATTCCCCTTTGAGAAGGCAGT
>NZ_JBFXGH010000182.1:0-3193 GCF_050178175.1 Sphaerochaeta sp. | reverse complement strand
CGCCGCTGAGTGGAGGATCCTTGCATTCCTGATTGAAAACTCACATCATTTGGTTTCTCGTTCCCAGATTCTCGAGGAGTGTTTCGACTATGCTGTCGACTCCTATGAACGGGTGGTTGATACCCATATAAAGAATATCCGCTCCAAACTTGGAGACGGCCCCTGGATCGAGACGGTCCGTGGCTATGGGTACCGTTTTATCGGGCATGAGAAGGAAGGCGCAGTGCTATGAGAAGACAGTTCGTAAGGCTCTTCCTGGGATTCGTGTTGGTGGTTGCCGTAGTGGTGGGTATCCAGGCTACGGTGTTCTTGGTGACTATCCACCACCAGCGAATCAATTGGACTGAGTCTGTCTTCCAGGACTATCTCTCTGCACTGAGTAAAAATCTTTCGGCAGGGTTGGATGGTCGCAGCTATTCCCTGATGAGTTTGGAGGAGGTCTTGTTGCGCTCCGCCGATGACCGGGTTAGTGGGCTATACATCCGCAATCCTGATGGCACGGTGGCCATAGCATACGGCATGACCAGTGGTGGTGCATCCCTGCCGGTTCCTCGCTCTGAGGAGTATGAGGTCAATCGGCCGATGATGAGTTCACCTGCAATGCAACGAGCCCACCAGCAGATCTCTGAGCAAGGATTCTCTGCAAGTGAGATGCACAGTTCTGTCTATGAGGTACATATAGAGAAGGATGCCGACAATTCCTCACTCTCCGTGAACCAACAATCTGCATCACAGTCTCATACCATTCTCCTGCCTCCCCAGGTGAAGGCTACCGATATTGCCGGGAGTTTGGTCATCTCCTACAACGATGAGGTGATTGCCCTGGTTGATGTGCTCACCTTTACTCCCTTTACCTACAAGAATACCGGTTACCTCTTCAGGGGCTTGCTCTTCCCGATTCTTTGGGCCATGCCGATTGCCTTTGTCATTGCCCTTATGATGGCAGCTTCCATTTCAAAGCGGAGCGAACGCTATACCCAGGGGATCCAGAAGGCGCTGAAACAATTGAGCAGTGGAGAGAACGGGGTTGAGCTCCCCAAGACAAAGATAGATGAGCAACGTGTGATCAATGACTCGATTAAGATGCTTGATGAGAACCTTGCCCAGCATAAGAGAAGCCGGCAGGCTTGGCTTAGGAGCATCTCCCACGACCTCAACACGCCTGTTGCCAGTATGAAGTTGCTGCTCGATGGAATTGCTGACGGGGTGTTCCCTGCAAATGAGAAGACTTTCCTGGCACTCAAGAATGAAAACGATGCTCTTTCAGCTCGTATTGCCCAGGTTGTGCTGTACAGTAATCTCCAAAGTCCCGATATGAAGGTAACAAGAGAGGACATTGCAATCCCTTCCTTCATCCAGCAAGTGTTCTCTTCATTCACCAAGGAAGAGCAGGACCGCATCTATCTCGACGCTGAGGATGCCTCCTTGCAGGGTGACCAGAACCTGCTCAGCTATGCATCCCGTGCCATGCTCTCCAATGCCTTGCAGGCAAGCGAAGGTTCGGTTGGCTGGTCCATCGGGAAGAACACCATGACCTTCACCAACAAAGGGACGATTGCAGAAGGCATAGATTTCTTTGAGCCATGGAGCAAGGGGGATGCCAGCCGCGGTACCTCCGGCAGTGGGTTGGGGCTTCCCATCACTGCCCAGATCATGCGTCTCCACCATGGTGAGGCAGAGATCAGCCAGCGGGAAGGGGATGTCGTGGTAAGTCTCAGATGGTGAGGCTCATCAATTCCTTGCCGCCCTCCAGCTCATAGATGGTAAACGTATTGTCTTCCAGCAAACAGTAACTTGCCGGAAAACCTCCTTTTGGAAGGGAAACTGAGCCCGGGTTGATGAAAAACATGCCTTCCCGCTCCTCCGCTACAGGGATATGGGTATGCCCACTGATGACAATGGTTCCCTCTACCAGGGGTGGAAGTTCCTTGTGCCCATGATGCAGGTAGATCAATCTGCCTCCTACCTGTTCCAGGTGCATGATTGCACTGCTTGAGAGCATGGGGAACTCCAATACCATCTGGTCAACTTCGGAATCACAGTTCCCACGAACAGAAATTAACGATTCTTTTACACTATTTTGTAGCCTGCACACTTCTTTTGGGTTATACTTATAAGGAAAGGTATTTCTTGGACCATGATAGAGAAGGTCCCCGAGCAGGATAAGCTTGGAGGCTTTGGTTGTTTGAAAGATATTCAGGAGTGTATGCATCGCATATGCACTTCCATGGATGTCGGAGGCGAAAAGGTATATCATACTTATATGATAATGAAATCGATTATGTACTGCAATAATGTTAACAATAGAAATGATAGTGTCTGTGTAACCTTCTCAGATTACACACAAAGGGAATATATACACACAAACCACACACAAACACCATCTAGCTTCACACTTACTCAAACAACATCACTTGTTCCTCATATTAATCTATCATTTGCACAATCTATGTCCATTGTACTCACAAAGTGCATCAGCATACTGATGTTACAAATAAACTCTCACGCAAAAAAATGGAGATTTACGTCATGAAGAAAAAGTTTGTATTGACTCTGGCGCTGGTACTCATGGTTGCAGGAACTTTGGTTGCTGCTACCCCTATCGAAGTTAGCGGTACATTTGACTATGGTTATGATTTCATTTTTACAGATGACCTTGATGTTAATGGAACCGGTGATGCTGGTGAACTTGTCACTCTTCTGGATTTTACTGGTGATTTCTGGAAAGTCAGCTTGGATAGTGATACTGATGTAAAGTATCATGATGAGCAGTCTGTAACTGCAACTGCTGAGATCTACTTGGACAAGGCTCTTGCAGAACAGGGCACTGACCTGGGCGACCTAGCTCTTACCCTTCACGTAGGTAATGGTGTTGGCGATGGTTATCCTTCTGTACTGGCTGACAAGAATGATTATGTTGGTGACTACTTGGGAAATGATACAGTAGATATCTCTTTGGCAATGGCTGGTGCAGATAACAACTTTGGCGTAACTGTTAAGTATGCTGATATGGTTGAAGTCTATGTTTCTGCTGATCCTACTATTGAAACTTCTCCAATGGTTATTGGCGCAAAGGTCATGCCTCTTGATGGTGTTGAGGTTGCAGTTGGATTCACCAATGCTTACCTCGCACAGGAGAGCAATGCTATGGCAGTTTCTGCCAAGGCTGATGTAGCTGCTCTTGCTGGCCTTG
>NZ_JBFXGH010000181.1:0-3220 GCF_050178175.1 Sphaerochaeta sp. | reverse complement strand
TGGTTATCCTCCAACAAATGGAAGGAAATATCATCTACCCAAGGGTAGTGGGCACTTCTGTAGGACTTCCAGGGGTATGGGTGTTCACTGCTGTCATTCTTGGGGGAGGCCTGATTGGTATTCCTGGCATTCTGTTTGGGGTGCCGTTTGTGGCAACCATCTATCAGTTGCTGAAAGCGGAGAAGGAACAAGAGAGTTCTGTTGATTGAGCAATAGTCAATGTTATTAAGAAAACCTGCTGACATGTATAATGCTGAAGAATTGGACATAATGCTTCTCTCTAGGTGTGTCCGAAGAGGACGTAGAATTGTGTCCAAAGTGTACAGTCTGTCTAATACATGTGAAAAATATGTACACACCTACTAGGCATATATCTCTCAGAGAATCAACAAACAAAAATTGACTAGAAAAAAATGTTGAGCGATTGAATATTCAATGCTATGATCTATTTGTCCTACAAATAGACAAAAGGAGTTTGCATTGAGTATAGTGCCAGTACGAAATGAAAGGCTCTCCGATAAGGTTGTCAGCCAAATCCTTTCATTGATACATGACGGAGAACTCAAACCTGGGCAAAAACTGCCAAGTGAGATAGTTTTCAGCGAACAATTTGCCGTAAGTCGGGGTGTGATTCGAGAGGCAATGATCCAGTTGCAAGCTCTTGGCTATATCAGTCGGAAGACAAAGCAGGGAACCTATATTGAGAAGGATATCATTGATCGTCTCTCCCGGCCGGTTTCCGATGCATTGAAAGAAGCCACCTACCAAGATCTTCTAGACTTTCGTGATTCCTTGGAATCAAAAATGGTTGAGATTGTCATTGAAAGAGCAACGGATGAAGAGATTCAGGAGATTGCTGAGAGTCTGCATGCTGATTCAACAAAGCTATCCGAGCATTTTAGCCTGGACCACTATTTCCACTATAAATTGGCCCAAGCGAGCAGAAATGTCTTCTACATGAATTTCATCGATACGTATTACGATCTTATTGATGAGCTTGCCCAAGCAAATAAACGTCAAGAAGGATCACTCCAGCATATTGCTGAGGAGCATTTTTTGATTGTTGAAGCCATCGCTAAACGTGATAAGGCAGCTGCCCATAAGGCAATGAAACGACATATTATGAATGTCAGGAAAAGAAGACAGAATGTGGAAACGGAGCGCAGCCTATGAAGTCATTAACCTTGCTGGCTCCTTGTGGAATCCTTGGATATGGATTCCCTGATGCATCTTTCAAATATGGCCTCTCTCAGAGACCTGACGCGATTGTCGTTGATGCAGGATCAACGGATGCAGGGCCCCATAAGCTTGGAGCTAAAACTGCAATTGTGAGCAAAATGGCGGCAAAGCAAGATCTACAACGTATCATCCTTGGTGGCTGGGAACAGAAGATTCCCGTCCTGGTTGGTTCAGCCGGAGGAAGTGGTGGCCGAAGCCATGTTGAATGGACCCTTGCCATCATAGATGAGATACTTCGTGAACACACTGAGGTCAAACCTAAAATAGCAATCATCTGGGCTGATATTCCTAACCAAGTCGTAGTCGATTCCGTTGAACAGGGATCGGTTGTCCCTTGTGATACTCCTTCTCTGCCGTTGAATGCACAAATTATTGAAGAGACAACAGGCATCGTGGCACAGATGGGGGTTGAGCCGATACTTCGTGTCATTGAAGCGAAAGCGGATATTATCATTTGTGGCCGTGCGTATGATCCTGCACCGTTCGCTGCTATGGGTGTGTATCATGGATTTGATGAAGCTTTAAGTTATCATCTAGGGAAGGTCCTTGAGTGTGGTGCATTGTGTTGTAATCCAGGAACTACGAAGGACTGTATGCTCGGTACCTTGTATGATGAATGGTTTGAGGTATATCCCTGTGACCCAAAACGTCGTTGTACTCCCGTCAGTGTTGCTGCTCATACCTTTTACGAGAAAGATCATCCTTATCTTTTACACGGGCCTGGCATTGCCATGGACCTCAGTGGCTGTACTTTTACACAAGTAGGAGAAAACCGAGTGCGAGTAAGAGGCAGTCGCTTGCAAGCTACAAACCCCTATCAGATCAAGCTTGAAGGAGCGCGTAGGGTTGCCTATCGTACCTTCGTGGTTGCTGGTATCCGCGATCCTATCCTGATAGAGAAACTTGAGGAAGTCCAGCAACAGGTCGTCTTAAGCGTCAAGGAGCAATACAAGGAAGTACCCCCTGCAGACTATACCATCAATTTCATCAATTACGGTAAAGATGGGGTGATGGGGAAGCTGGAACCTGAACTAAAACCAAGTCATGAAATTGGGGTTCTCTTTGAGGTGCTTGCCAAGGAACAGGAGATTGCCAATGCAATTTGTGCATCGGTTCGCTCAACATTCATGCATTTTGACTATGAAGGGAGAAAGTCCACTGCAGGGAATCTGGCTTTTCCTTACGCTCCCAGCGATATTCCCTTTGGTCCCGTATATGAGTTTTCCGTCTATCACTTGATGGCTGTAAAGGACCCCAGTGAATACTTTCCATGGCAGTGGTGGAACTGGGAGGAACACGATGGATCGATTGGTTGATGTGGCAAGCATGCTGAGGAGCAAAAACAGTGGTCCTTTCTTGATTACATTGGATATTTTCTTTGATGATTTGGCTGCTTATCGGCGAGTAGTAGACAGCGGAGTGCTTACAAAAGAGCGCATTGCTTCATGTTACCACCTCTCTCCTGAACAACTGGTGAGAATCATATTTTTTGAAGCTGCCTTAGGTATCAAGATTACATACAGGCGGCAGGTTTCTTCAGGTACCTGTGGGGATCGTGATGTGTATGGAGCACAGCAACACGCTCCGCTGATGGGTTTACTTATCCCCTAGATTAGGAGAATTTATGAATCATAAATCGAAATGGAAGCAAATAAAGGAAGAGAGGATACTCTATTTGCTTCTTCTTCCTACCATCGTTTTCTTCATACTCTTCAGGGTGCTTCCGATTCTCAATATGCGGCTTGCGTTCTTCCAGTTCAGGGCTAAAGGTGAATGGCCTTTTGTGGGTCTAAAGTATTTCAAAATGATATTTTCCAGCCCAGCGTTTGCGCAAATCCTAGCGAATACACTCATCATCAGTTTTATGAAATATGTCTTGCTGTTTCCTTTCTTTGTTGTATTCGCACTCATGCTTAATGAAGTGCGGTCCTGGCGATTCAGAAAATATGTACAGGTTGTATCCTACCTTCCTCACTTCCTC
>NZ_JBFXGH010000180.1:0-3224 GCF_050178175.1 Sphaerochaeta sp. | reverse complement strand
GGAGCCAGTTTCTCAAGCCAACGTTCATAGTCCTGATGCAGACCACTCTCATCATCGTTGATGAATACACTGGCTGTGATATTCATCGCATTGATCAATACCAAGCCTTCCTTGATACCACTCTCATCAATAGCATCCTGGACATCACTGGTAATGTTTACTAATCCTCTTCTGGTAGGGAGATGGAAAAACAGTTCTTTCCTATAGTGTTTCATGCGTTCCTCCTTCGTATAGCATATGTAAAAATCCAAATGAAGGTCAAATGGGATAATTGATTTATTAATATACTGATATTCACATAAAAGTATAAATAATGTAAAATATAGCTATATTATATAGATAATAAGTATATATTTAATCTTGCATTCAGAGAAATGCTGGTTTAGAATTAACTTGATCTTCTGGAACTGCTACTACCATATTTGGTGGTATTTGCAATACAAAGGGTGTGTCCCGTGTTTTTTCCCAAGGAGGTCCTCATGCATGATCGAGCGAACGAGATTGCGGCGATTGTTTCTCAGCATAGAGAGCGACATGGTGCGCTTCTCTCCATACTGGAAGCAGTTCAGCGTACAAATGAGCACAACTATCTTCCCAAACAAGAACTGGTAATGGTAGCCAAAGAGCTGGGAGTCCCTCTCTCCCAAGTCTATTCGGTTGTCACCTTCTATGCTTTCTTCAATCTGAAAGCACAAGGCGAACATGTAATTACCGTTTGCCGAGGAACAGCATGTCACACCAGGGGCTCAAAGCCCTTGCTCGACAAGGTGTTGCATATGCTCGGCGTTGAATTGGACGAAGATGGGATGGCTACCACCCCTGACTATCGTTTTACCGTACATACCGTGGCTTGTTTTGGGCAATGTGCACTTGCTCCGGTCATTGCCATCGATGGAGTGATTCACTCCATGGTAACCGAAGAAAAACTCACTACCATGATAGAAGCCCTCTCGGCGCAGAAGGAGGGAGCATGAGCAGCATATTGGATCGGTTGGACAATGAAGGAAGAAAGAACCTCTATCCGGAAATTCCTGCAATTGCTGTTGGAATGGGAACATGCGGAATAGGAAGCGGTGCTGATGTACTCTTTAGCGCATTCCAGACTCTCAAAAAGAACCAGAACGATGCTTTCATGCTTCGCTCAGTCGGTTGTTTTGGCTGTTGTAGTGAAGAACCACTTGTGCTGTTGTTCATCCCTGGAAAGCCGATGGTGCTCCTGCACAAGGTAGGGGAAGCAGACTGTGCACCTATAGTAAAAGCACTTCTTGATGGCACATATTATAGAGAAAAAGCATTCTGTAAGATTAGCAAATGGGACCATCATCTCTCTCTACATGAATATGGAGAGGACTACCCGGAACTTCCTGAATGGAATGAAATACCGTTCTTCCATCCACAAGTAAAACTGGTGTTGCGTGATGCTGGCATTATCGACCCAACCAACATCGCTGAGTATGTCGCTGTTGGTGGATACAGAGCACTGGAGAAAGCGCTCTTTACCATGAACAGGGAAAGTGTTCTTGGGGAAGTCAAGTCATCAAAGCTCAGGGGACGCGGCGGCGCTGGTTTCCCTACCGGCCTGAAATGGGAGTTGATGAAAAAAGAAGAGTCGGAGAAGAAGTACTTGATCTGTAACGCGGATGAAGGGGACCCTGGTGCATACATGAATCGTAATGAGATGGAGAGTGATCCCCATATGCTCCTTGAGGGCATGTTGATCGCAGCCTATGTGACAGGTGCGGATGAGGGGATCATCTATGTTCGTGCAGAGTACCCCTTGGCAGTAAAACGGCTGAGCAGAGCAATCCAGGATGCCTATGCCAATAATCTGTTGGGAGATGATATCCTTGGAGCAAATATGCGTTTCAATCTGCAGGTTGTGGAAGGAGCCGGGGCATTCGTCTGTGGAGAGGAAACAGCATTGATTGCTTCCCTGGAAGGGAGAGCTGGACGACCTCGATCGAAACCACCATTCCCCAGCCAGAAAGGATATCTTGGGTATCCTACCACCATCAACAATCTCGAGACCTGGTGCAATATCCCTCTCATCATCGGGAAGGGGAGTGACTGGTTTAACAGTTACGGCATTCCTTCCTCACCCGGAACAAAAGTGTTTTCCTTGGTAGGTAAAGTCAAGCATACCGGGTTGGTTGAACTCCCCTTGGGAGAGAAGCTGACAACCTTGGTCTATGAGGCAGGTGGGGGATCGGTTTCTAAAACAAAACGCATCAAGGCAGTACAGAGTGGAGGCCCCTCAGGAGGGTGCATTCCCGCACGCCTCTTCGATAAGCGTATTGACTATGAGAGCTTGGCGGCCTTGGGTTCCATCATGGGATCTGGAGGTATGGTTGTCATGGACAATGACAACTGCATGGTGGACTCAGCACGCTATTTTGTTGAATTCACGACCAAGGAGTCCTGTGGCAACTGCACCCCTTGCAGGGAAGGCCTCTCACAGGTACTTTCCATCCTCAACAGGATTACCAAGGGAGAAGGAAGGAAAGAAGATCTGCTGATGTTGGAGACCTTGGGTGCCCATATCAGTGATACTGCAATGTGCGGACTTGGCCAGTCTGCTACCAATCCTGTGCTTACCACCCTACGTTATTTCCCAGAGGAGTATGAGAGCCATATTGTAAGAAAGCATTGCTCAGCTGGAACCTGTGAAGCGCTGGTGGATGAGCTCTGTTCAAACTCCTGTCCACTTTCCATGAGGATCCCTGCCTATATTGCACTGCTCAGGGAGAATCGATTGGTAGAGGCCTTCACCTCCACCTTGGAAGACAACCCCCTCCCTGGAACATTGGGAAGAATATGCCATTTCCACTGTCAGATGAGGTGCAGACGCGACACCTTGGATGCTCCTGTGCATCAGGGGGAACTGCATCGTTACCTTGCAGATACGCTCTACAAGATGGGTAACGAGCAGGATGTGTATCAGGAGATGGTTGCAAGGATTCCTGCCTCCACCGGTAAAAAGATTGGAATTGTGGGAGCAGGCCCCGCTGGTCTGAGTGCAGCCTTCTACCTTGTTCGTCTTGGGCATGGGGTGACCATCTACGATGAGCATAGTGAAGCAGGTGGTGTGCTTCGTTACGGCATACCAAGCTATAGACTGCCAAGAGAAGTGCTTGCAAAGGAGTTGGAGCTCTTTGAGCAACTTCCCATCACCTTTGCCTTCAACAAGCGACTCGGTAAGGACATGTGGCTCTCTGATCTCAAGG
>NZ_JBFXGH010000179.1:0-3290 GCF_050178175.1 Sphaerochaeta sp. | reverse complement strand
CCATGTTGATCTGTTCTACCATCTTCTCCGCCTCACTCATGAAGGGACGAAGCGTGGCGAGATACCGCTGAGGAACCTGTCCGATGGAACTCTCTTCAAGTTGCTCCTGCATGCTTCTTGCATTGGTCGCAAACAACTCTCGGTTCTCCTTGAAGCCCTTGACCGTGAAGGTATAGTAAGGAAGGACGCCGATATCATTGAGTACCTTACGCAGTTTTGCCGTATGGCCACGTCTGCTGGCAGCGACCGTGAAGACTTCCTGGTTGGTAACCGCCCAACCGGCATCAAGCAATCGCCTGATCGCCTTCCTGGTATCGGGGGTAATTTCCATGGCCGAGGAGATGTGCGTCTGGATCACACACTGGTCAATGCCCAAGATTTGTGCCTCGGCCTTGAAATCGGCAAGCACCTGGATGAGTTCCTTGGTGACTCGCTGGGGGAGATAGACCGGGAGTTTTGTCCCAAGACGGACCCTACGCATGGGAGCATACTGAGCATCTTGCGGTCGTTGTTTGTTGTCTTCCAGTTTCTGCCTTGCCATCTCAAGTACTGCGTCCAGGATTGAACGCAGGGATTTCACCGAGCTCATGAAAGCATCCCCCCCGGTGATCAGGATATCCCAAAGGTAGGGATCATTCCTGAAATACTCCATATTGACGGAAAGCTGCTCTTCCCAGGTCCGCTTCGGACGAAGTTTCTCCAGCTCAAAGTTGAATCGTCCTGCCTGGAAGTCGTACATTCTCTGGCAGTAGGAGCATAACCCTCCGCAGGCTCTTCCCATGGTATCTGGAATAAAAATGGCGACCGTTGGGTACCTTCGGTGGACATTGTGGGAGGGAAGCAACCACCCTGCGGCATTGGGCTCCCCTGGTTTTGCAATATCCTCTTTCTCCCAGGCAACAATGGAACCAAACTCCTCCAGGAGGTCCTGACTGTAGAAGAGATAGGCACGTAAGGCGAGGTCACTCCCTGGATGCTCCTGCATCTCAAGGGGGCGGGTATCGATGAGAGAGAGGAAGTAGGGAGTGGCAAAGATGGGAATACCCTTTCTCTGTGACTCCTTCATGACCCTGAGCGTCTCAGCATCCATGCTGTTACCAAGATAATGATTGAGTTCCTCCGTGCTCCTCAAGGCAAAGTGCAAGTGGAATCGGTCCTCCTTCCACCATGCGAGCACCTGCTTGCGCTTTTGCTCATGACTCATGCCATCCTTGAACTGATACAAGGAGCTTTTTCTCCGTCTATCCTCGATACGCTTGATCAGGAGCTCAACAATTCGCTCCTTGTTCTTCGTCCTCCAAGCGATCACCTCAGGATCCAGACCACTTGGATGGGAAGCCATCCACTGTTCCACCTGACTTCTCGAGGGGATTATACGGTCCTCCACCCCACTCAGCTGGCCGATGAGATGAGCCATATCCTCAAGGAAATCAAGATGAACCGACGGCTCTTGTCCCAACAAGACGCGCCTCAAGAGCGAAATGGGACGCGAGGTCACCATCTCTCCATGGAGGTTGAGGTCTTCATAGACATCCCCCTCATGGTCGAGATAGTCCATCATCCTAAGGTATGCCATCGAGGTGCTCATCAAGGTATAGTAGTCCTGTTCGGTTCTTCCTTCACCGGTATAATATGACCATGCTTTTGGGTATCTCTGTTGCATCGTTTCAGCTATCTTTTCACGAAGAGTAGCTACCAAAGCCACATCATCAAGCTTCTGGTCAAGGAACAAGGAGATAAGTTCTGGATTGTCTGCCTTCATCCTGGTGACAAGTTCAGTAATACGATTGATAGATGTATTCATGCCATAAAGATACAGGTATGGGTTGCCAGGTGTCAAGCATTCTATTTTAGTATATATATTATATATATTTACATCCGTTCATGACTCCAGTTTTTTTCCTTCAGTACGCTCATTTTCCTCTCTCTGGTTACATCGCCCAGAGCCCCAACACCCCTCTCAGAGCCCTTCCCGCCTTGACTATCCTCAGAAAAAAACGTATGAATATATGCGAATATATTAGAGGTATTATGTTAGAATTCCATACACCGTCCCCCGCGGACAAACACCTGTTTCCTGATCACAGCAAGCACCTCGCCTATGAATATTACTACTCGTATGTTGCACTCTGGGCAGATGCAATCGGCATCACCATCTGCAAGACAGATACTGCCTTGTATATGCATCTTGAAGAGGACGATTGTTTCCTGCTTCCCATCACCGACGACCTTCCTTCTGCAATGCAGGAACTTGAAGAGCACTGCAGGGAAACCGGACAACGCTTTCTCCTGGAATGTGTACCCTCCAAGGAAGCAGCGCAGCTGAAAGCGATGGGTTACCAGGCCGAACATGTCAGGAACCTTGATGACTATCTCTACGAAAGTGAGAAGCTCATCAAGCTCTCCGGCAAGAAATTGCAGAGCAAGCGTAACCACATCAATCAATTTGAGAAGCACTACACCTATTCAGTACGCCCCTTGAACAGTAAGGAACTACGTGAGGAGTGTTACAGGATGGCTTCCACCACCTGGCTTGACGGCAAGGATTGCACGACCAAGGAGATCAGGGATGAACTGGGAGCGCTCAAGCGAGCTCTCGACGGTTGGGATGAACTCAACTTCAAAGGGATTCTTGTCTGTGTAGACCACAACCTCACCGCATTTACCATCGGGGAAATCATCGATGAGGAAATGGCCATCGTACACTTTGAGAAGGCCGATACGTCCTACAAGGGAATCTACTCAGTCATCAACCAGCTCTTCGTCAGTGAATATCTCTCGGATGTTCATTATGTGAACAGGCAAGAGGATGCCGGCATTGCTGGACTCAGGAAAGCAAAGCTCTCCTACAAGCCGGATCTCATGGTCGAGAAGTACCGGGTAACAAAACAACCATGATCATAGAACGTGCAAAACCCAGTGACTACCAGGAACTCAAGCAACTCTGGCTCGTCGTTTTCAACGAAGAGCCAGCCTTCCTGGAGCACTTTTTTGCAACGCGAATCTCCTATCAGGACATCTTTGTCGCACGTGAGGACGATAAGCTGGTCAGTGCACTGCATGCGCTCCCCTTGTATTATCACAAACGGGGGGAGGAACATCCAACAAGCTACATCGTTGGGGCTGCGACCTACAAGGAGTACCGAAGGCGGGGGATCATGGGAAAGCTCCTGGAAGCAACCAGGCAGGCCTATGACCACCCCATCACACTCTTTCCCGCAGTCAGGCCATTCTATGAGGCAAACGGGTATTTCACCACCTCCAGTGTGCTCTCCTTCACCCTCGAAGCA
>NZ_JBFXGH010000178.1:0-3297 GCF_050178175.1 Sphaerochaeta sp. | reverse complement strand
CCAGTGCCATTGCCGGTATGAACCTGGACAAGGATGTTGCCTTGATCACCGATGGCCGTTTCAGTGGTGCCACCCGGGGGGCTTCCATCGGACATGTCAGCCCTGAGGCTGCGGAGGGAGGACCGATCTCCCTCGTCCAGGAAGGTGATATGATCAGCATTGATATACCAAGGGGTGAGCTCAGCTTGCTGGTCGATGAGAAGACGCTTCTTGAACGGAAGAAGCAGTGGGTCTGCAAGGAACCGCCAATTACCACCGGGTATTTGGCACGCTATGCCAAGCAGGTAACCAGTGCTTCCACCGGGGCTGTCTTCAAGAAATGATACACAAAGAGGAGAATCTACCATGCAGATGACTGGAGCACAAATTATCATAGAATGTCTGATCGAACAGGGTGTGGATACTGTTTTTGGCTTTCCCGGAGGATCAGTATTGCCCCTGTACGATGCCCTCTATCAGAATCAAAGCCGGATCCGCCATATCCTGACAAGCCATGAGCAGGGTGCTGCCCATGCTGCAGATGGGTATGCACGCAGCACCGGAAAGGTCGGGGTATGTATGGCAACCAGCGGGCCAGGGGCGACCAACCTTGTCACCGGTATTGCCACTGCCTACATGGACAGTGTCCCAATCGTTGCTTTCACCGGGAATGTGGCCGTCCCCCTTCTGGGCAAGGACAGTTTCCAGGAAGTGGATATAACCGGCATCACCATGCCGATCACCAAGCACAACTTCATCGTGAAGGATGTAGCTGACTTGGCTGAGACCATACGCACTGCCTTCAGGATTGCTCAGGATGGCAGGCCTGGCCCTGTCCTGATCGATGTTCCGAAGGATGTGACAGTCTATACCGCTGATTTCTCACCCCAGTCGATCGAGGCCTTGCGCCCTCGTACCGAAAGACTGAGTGAGAAGAGCATGGAACAGGCTTTGCAGCTGATCAAGCAAGCCCATCGGCCGATGTGTTATGTCGGTGGTGGTGTGATCAGGGCCAAGGCGAGTGAAGAGCTCTCCCGGTTCCTTGAGAACATCGACAGCCCTGCCTGTACTTCCCTGATGGGTGTAGGGGCCGTGAGCTCCCTCAGCCCTCGTTTTACCGGTTTGGTAGGTATGCATGGGACGAAAGTCTCTAACATGAGTGTTTCCGCCTGTGATCTTCTGGTGGTAATCGGTGCTCGCTTCAGTGACCGGGTTGTCAGCAAAGCCAGCGCATTTGCGAAGAATGCCAAGATCATCCACATCGATGTGGACCCGGCTGAAATAGACAAGAATATCAAGACCTACTGTCACTTGATCGGGGACCTGAAAGTAGTACTGAATGAGCTGAACAACCGGATAGTGAATCCCATGACGCATACGAAATGGATGGAGCAGGTTGCTGAGTACAAGAAGCGGTACCCGATCCGGGTGGACAATGAGAGTGCCCGCTCCAAGGAGATACTGAAAGCACTACAGAGCGTAATCCCTGAAGGGTTCTTCGCAGTGACCGAGGTCGGTCAGCATCAGATGTGGGCGGCGCAGTTCCTCAAGCACATCCAGCCCGGTCATTTCCTCACCAGTGGTGGGCTTGGAACCATGGGCTATGGGACAGGAGCTGCTATCGGTGCACAGGTAGCCAATCCTGATGCACGCGTCGTCAATGTCGCAGGGGATGGCAGTTTCAAGATGAACTGCAATGAACTGGCTACCATTGCACGGTATCGGCTACCGATTATCATTCTCCTGATGAACAACCAGACGCTGGGCATGGTACGTCAGTGGCAGACGCTCTTTTTCGACCGACGTTACAGTGAGACCACTCTCGATACCCCCATCGATTGGCTGAAACTTGCGGAAGCCTATGGGGTGAAGGGAATGCGTATCAGCAAGACTGATGATCCAAAGCCGATTCTGCAGGCGGCACTGGATTTGGGTGAGGCTGTGTTGATCGACTGTGAGATCCCGGTCGACGACAAGGTCTATCCGATGGTTGCCCCTGGTGCATCCATTGATGAGATGCTTGGCGTTGAAGAGGTAGGGGAGTAATGATAGAGATAGTGTACAAACTCGAGAAATGAAAGTCCGAGTGCGGCGCAAATACTGTTGATTGTGGGAAGGCGGGGTGTCCGCCTCCCTGATTCAATGTAATAGAGCTGGCTTCGAGAGAGGTCAGCTCTCTCTATGAGTTCTTCCTGTGTCATGTTTTTCTGTTGTCTGAGTTCTTTGATTGCTTGTCCAATTTCTCTGTGTTTCATGGAGAAAGTATGGATATTGCAAACCTTCATATTCCGAAAAATCGTCATCAGATGCAGTTTTCTTGCAGTTTTCTTCACCCTTGCCAGGAGGCATGCAAACCATACACGTGTCTAGATTGTTTCGGGTAAAAATAATATCCAGGAAAAGGAGTGACTTGAAACTTTTGGAGTCTTTTACCAAAAAACCGGCATGGACATGAGACAAGGAAGATGATGATGCTATGAGACAGATGTCATGCGAGGAACCTGGAGCTCTCTGTTCCAATTTACAAAAAGCATGTAGCAAACAACACAGAAGTGAGGAAGCGTCCCTGTCCGGGACACTCGATTCGTATCATGGCATTCACCATGCTACAAAGAAGGAACAGGATTACCAGATCCGCCTTGCTGCAATCAATGCAGATTTGTCTGGGGCTATGCAGAAGCTTGCAATGCGGCAGAGAAAACCGATGACAGAGGGTAAAGCAAGTACTGCCCTGGGGTGGGAAGGCTTCCAAGCTCCTGAAGACATTTATGATGCGGTAAGGGAAGCATGGCAGTGCACTGCTTGAAAACACCAATGTATGGGTGTGTGAGATTTGTGGCTTTATCTATGGAGGGGATAATCCTCCTTCCCCTTGCCCAATCAGTAAAGTTCCCAGTTTCAAGATCCACCCCATCCAGAAGGAGGCCATCTGATGCAGGTTGCAAGAACTACTTCCCTCTGCACCAAGGATGGTGTCTGTCCGCCCGTCCAACAGGTGCAACCGATACCGAAAATGGACAGATGGATTTCGCTAAATGTTAGGATGGTTGCCACCTCAGTGTGGATGCCTGCCCAATTCATGCAATGTACCTGGAACCTTCGGTATACCCTGCTCCCCAGCAGAAGAATGAGGAAGTGAGAAAGAGCTTGTTTGCTCTGGCGAAGTGCAAGGCAACCCAGGAGCGTCTTGCCATTGCGACATGCTATCGTGATGCCACAGAGTGAGGCAGTAACTTCTTGGTTGAACGAATTGCTCATTGAGCATGGGACTGATAAGGATGTTTCCCCTGATGCGCTGAAGGCACTCGTAAAAAAGCG
>NZ_JBFXGH010000177.1:0-3307 GCF_050178175.1 Sphaerochaeta sp. | reverse complement strand
TATTATTAGGTCACAACACTTAATCAAACAGGAGGATAGCCCTGCATGAACTATATCACATTGCCCTCATCATTGGAAGACTTCCACAATTACAAGACAGAAATCGTAACAACTGCATCCAATCGGGAGCTGTACCTGTTGCATGGACAGCTCAAGGAAGCTGAAGAGGACAGTCTCTGCCCGCATTGCGGAGGATGATGCACATCCACAACAACTCTTCGGTGAACCCGAGATCCACACCGTTTTTGGTAATGTGCACCTCATTCTCTCCGTTTGTGGGAAATCAGGTCTTCTTTCAAAATTACAGTCTGCTTTTCCCCAAGATAAGGTGCATGAGCACATGCCCACCCATTTGCGTCACTCGACCATGAAGGACTGATCAAGGATGTCCTGTGATGACTTTATTGGGAGATCATTCGCTTCTTACCTCTTTGACAACATCCCTTTAGGATCTCTTGGAAGCAATATGATCTACTTCTCCTTTCATGGGAGGGGATTCAAGCAGGATAGCCTTCTTCAAGGATGGACGGCAACTGTCTTGAACTTAATCATGAACGGTGTTACTGTTTTCATGGTTGTTGATGAAGAGGAAGCCTTTGAAAGTGCTAACAAACAATGGGCTTCCTCTTCTCTTCTCCTTCGGGGATTCTCTCCCCGGTCCTTCCCCCATTAAACCATCGCTTTTCCCCTACTGGAATATTTCATTTGCGGTATGAGTGGGATTTTTCATATTCAAGACAGTCCAACAATGCCCGACGCCGCAGAGAGCCTTGACATCTGCATCAGCAACTTTATCCTTGATGCAGGGTATGCGAACAAAGAGGTTATTTTTCATAGCGGGAATGAACAGGGAATGACCATTGCTGCCCGTTTGCCGGCAAAAAAGGGCTACCCGTACAAAACATTCTACCATCAGGCGAAAAGTTTGGCTCGGAACAAGCAAGTAAAAGAGTTCTACCAAACTGACAGCCGGCAAGCCTTGCAATTCCTCTGGTTTATGGTTCTATTTTTTGGTTTATCGTGGGATCAATCATCGGTTGTGATCCATACCCCCTCATTATTTTGATACCCAAAGCCCAGTTACTTTGCTATATTCAACGTAAGGAGGGGGTACTGATGAAAATTACCAACTATCGCGCTTTCATGATCCATGCATTGTTCCTTTCGGTTACCATGAGCTTCATTGACGTGAATACCGTCGCACCAGCCATGCTAACTGAAAGTGGGGCTACTACCTTCCACCTAGGACTGCTGACTGCCATCATGGTGGGATTCAGCAGCTTCATGCAACTGTTGTTTGCTACCTTCATCATGGGATTCAAGCACAAGAAACCGGCCCTCCTTGGGGGAATCTACCTTAGGGTTGCAGCACTTGCAAGCCTTGGGATATTCTTGCGAAACCTTGGTTCCCCGGCAACCTGGAAAATATGGCTCATCCTTTTCCTGATGACCGTATTCTCCTTCAGCGGTGCATGGGCAAACATTGCCTACACCGATATTCTTGGAAGCACGATTGAAAAATCTCTTCGAAAGAAATTACTCACCCAGAAACAACTGATTACCAGTATTGGATTGATCATCAGTTCGGTCGTGGTAAAACTTGTACTCTCTTACCTCTCCTACCCCGACAGCTACAGCCTGCTCTTCCTCATGGCGAGCCTGCTTCTGCTCCTGGCAACCAGCGGGTTCTGGATGCTGAAAGAGGGCGAACCTCCGCAGCAGAAAAAACAGACTCTAGGAAAAAGACTTGGCATGTTTGTCCATGCCATCAAGGAAGACCGAAATGTCAGGCTCTATCTGCTTTTGGTAAACACCTCGGGGGTTATCCTCTCTACCCTGCCATTCTTGGTGGTTCTGGCAAATCAACGCTATGGATTGGACGGAGGAAGAACGGGGACCTTCCTGTTGTTCCAGCTTTCCGGTTCCCTGCTTGCAACCATCCTGACCAACCTGTTCAGCAAAGGACAGCACTATCGTCCTATGATCTATCTTTTCATCCTGCTCAGCGTCTCCACCCCGATTATTGCTCTCTTGCTGATAGCAACCCCACTACTCTACCCATTTGCTTTCTTGATTGGAGGAGCTACCAGTGCTCTGTATTACATACTCACTGTGGGCATTCTGTTGGAAATCTCCAACAATGAGAACCGCCCTATTTATTTTGGGATAGGTGGTGCCGGTGCTTTGATGAATATCCTCTACCCCATGATTGCTGGTCTCCTGCTCCCCTCCCTAGGGTTTCCACTCATCTTCATGCTTACCAGTTGCTATATGCTTTTGGGTATCTATGCAGCAAAGCACCTGGACTGTGGGATATCTTCCTAAATCCACACCGATGGTTATATTGACCAGAATATGATTCCCTTTATATGGTCAGTACAATTACCTTACTTTCCTTCCCTGCTCTCTCTCTCGTTGCCAATGCACGCTTCTTCGGAGGGACTGCAGATGAGGAGAGCGAGTATGATGCAAGCAACTGGACAGGGTCCTCTGAAGCCTACACCAAGAACAATATTGCAAGCCTGACTTTCTCTACTGGACTTGCCTGGCAGATGCAATAATTTTCATTGAAACAAATAGCAATGCAAGGATTACAAAAATTCTTGCGTTTTTTGTGTTCTTGCACCTTTTCTTGTAGGCAAATGCCGTATCTACCGTATACCATTTGCGTGAAGCCTTTTCCAAGGAGCCGACATGAAATCACTTATCATTGTGGATATCTTCAGCATGGTTCCCTTGTTTTTTACTATTTACCTGGCTGCACGACATCTCAGTGGGTCCAGGCAGAACAGGTACTATATCCTTGCCTCCTACATCACCCTCATGTTGCTGGCAGTGGAAGTGCTGGGATACAGCATGACTGGCCGTGTGACTGCATACGCCATTATCCTCCACTTGTTCGGCAATGCACTCTATTACATCATGATCCCAGCAGTTTCACTCATCATCCTCTGGTATCTTGGGTGTTGTGAGTACGGAAAGACAGTAAAAAGACTTCTCTATACCCCCTAGGCCTTGAACGCTACACTCAACATTCTCTCCATACAGAACGGCTGGGTTTTCTCTGTAAATACCTCCAACGAGTATTTCAGGGGACCATTTTTCTATGTTACGACCTGCATTTCTTACTTCTACTACATCCTCATTCTTATCCAGCTCTCCAGGATGAGGCATGCGGTGATATTCCCAAGCAAGTTCCTGGTTGCCTTGGCCTATTGCCTGCCCATCATTGCAACTATTTTCCAGTTTCTTTATCTCGAGGACTCCTATATCACCAGTTCCATTGCAACGACACTGTTGCTGTACT
>NZ_JBFXGH010000176.1:0-3554 GCF_050178175.1 Sphaerochaeta sp. | reverse complement strand
AGTTCTTTTTGTCCTGCAAAAAGCTCTTCGGTTTGTTTCTTATCAACCATGATGTACTCCTCGTTAGGTTTCTTGGCTATAATGTATAAAAAAATATCTAATAAGGTCAATACAATTTAAAAAATAAAAGGATAGTAATAACGTAAGAAAATGCACTAAATAACACATTAGTGCACATAAAAATGAAATAAACTGGAAAATATTAGAAATGAAATAACAATAGTACTAAATAATATTACTGTATAGAACTTAATATACAATCAAGCTAATGAGTGAGGCAGTTAGTACACCCAAAACAATGAAAAGGAACAATGGTATGTTGATTGGCTTCTTATGAACAATAGGAGATGTTTTATCGGTGTTTTTCCCACTTGCCGTGGCCTGCAGTGCCTGGTCCACTCGTTGTATGACAGAACCTTTGGTTTCACGGAAAGATCGGGTAAGCAAGCTGAAATAGGCAAGGGTGAGGGCAAGCAGTGTGCCGGCCTTGCCTTCTATCTTGGGGTTGCTTGCACTCAGGCTCTGGCTGGCTGAGAGGAGGGAAAGCAGGCGGAGAGCCTTGGTGAGGGCGATTGTCAGCGAGCCTTCGGTGAAGGCAAGCGTTCCCATGCTGAACAATACCTTCCCATTTGGTTCAAACAGACTTAATACCACCAGCGAGAAGATAAGCATGAGGGCTGGTAGGATTCTGATTCTTCTCCCTGCAACCCATTGCAGGAGATACATCAATGCGGTGATAACCGCAAGTGTGATGAGGCCCTTTGCGAGGAGGATGGCAACAATGGCTAGCAGAGAGGCAAAAAGCAGGTGTTTGTGAGGAACCTTCTCTTCGGTGGGAGGCATGGAGAGGGAAAGGGTTCCCTGTGCGAGTGCTTTTCCCGTAGTTCCCCTCTGCAGATAGATCTCAGCAAGCAATCCCAACGCAAAGCTGGTGACCATGCCGAGAGCAAGCATAAGCGGTGCGGCTATCCAGATGGAGGGACCATAGGCAACCCAGGAAGCAACCTGGAGTTGGGACAGATTGCTTACAAAGGCCCCAAGCAGGGAACAGCCAACAAGGCTGACCTTGAGTCCAAGGAGTTTCTTCGCCCCTTTCATGGCGATACCGCTGCTCAGGGTGCCAGCAAGGGAAATCAGGAAGAGGTAGGAGAAGAGTGTTCCGTTTACCATGCCTTGGCCGACTGCCTTGAGCAACAAGATGATGAAGAATGGACCGAATGACATGCCGTCGAGGATGATAAGGAGGGGGAGGTTTGCCAATCCCAAACGAAGGAAGGGGAGGGGCTTCGGAATGAGGTACTCCAAGGTGGAGAGCAGGAGGGTTGCAGCACTGATGAAGGCGATCTTTTTCTCAGTTTGCGACATCATCAACCTCCAGATTCTCGCTGCTGTTGCCTACGATGGTAAGCAATACCTGGTTTGGAAGGCACGCAATCCAGGAGTGTGCATTTGAAATAGGTTTCTGGAAGGTGCAACTTTTGGTGGGGCAGGCGGAGTCCTCGATGTGGGCGTGCCCATCCTCGATGACTACGAGGGTTTCCCCCAGCGGTCCGTGTACGGTAATCTCACGATCGACATCGAGACTGTAACGGTAGGTGGCTTCGCTGCTTTGGATCTGTACATACCCGCTTCCCCCGCTGGCGGTCTGCCTGCTGATGGCAACAAGGGCAAGGATGCAGAGGGCAAGGATGAGTGTGTCTCCAATGAGGGTCTTCCACCTGAGTTTCATTGGCCAAGTGTAGCGTGGAAGCCTAACCAGTGCAATAGACGGGTATTTTGCTCGGATATCTCCATGCGCATGCAGAATGGATGAATTGTGTGATTATCAGCTGTTGTATTTGACAGCCAGCACACATCCTGTCTATTATTACCATGAAATATGAAGATAATGTGGAGTTATGTGTTGAATCCACAAGAATGCTTGTCAGACGAGCAAAGGTATGGTGATGTTGCATTATGAAGATGATTTATATCGTTGACCCCATAAATGAGGATCGGGAAGGGGCAAAACAGTATCTCGAGCTTTCAGGATATGAGGTGCATGTATTTGAGGAATTGCATGCTGTGCAGGTGGCCATAAGCCGCCAGGTACCTGACTTGATGCTCCTGGAAGTACAGTTCTCCGATGGGGATGGTTTCAGCTATATCAAGAAACTGAAGCAGACCCATTCGTTTCCGGTCATCTTCGTGACAAGCAGGGTTGCTGAGAGTGATCGCATCCTGGGCTTTGAGTTGGGGGCTGACGACTATGTATGCAAGCCGTTCAGCTTCAAGGAGCTGGTGCTTAGGGTACACGCACTGTTCCGTCGTATTGATGTCAGTGTCTCCGCCTACCGGGGAGGTTCGACCTGGGTGTTGGCTGGGTCTGTACTTCAGTTTGATGAGGTAAGTCACCTCTTCACATTGGATGGTTCGCAGATACCGCTTACTGCTGCGGAGTGGAGGATTATGAGTTACTTGGTGAGCAACAGTGGGATCCTCATCACCCGCTCACAGATATTGGAGCACTGCTTTGACTATAGTTTTGAGTCGTATGACCGAATCGTCGATACCCATGTGAAGAATATGCGTGCGAAGATGGGACCCATGGGACCACAGTGGATCGAAACAGTCAGGGGATATGGTTACCGGTTTGCCGGTAAGAGTACTTCCAACCTTCCCGGGAAGGGAAGCGAAGGGCAGGAATAACCGATGGCAGAGACACAGGACCTTATATATATAGTAGAGGATCATGAAGTGATTCGTGAAGGGGTTCGCCAGTACCTTGAACTCTCGGGCTATCAAGTAAAAGGGTTTGGAACCCTCAGGGCGGTTCGTGAGGCTGTTGCCAGAGAGGTCCCATCCCTGCTTATCCAGGATGTCATGCTCCCTGACGGGGATGGCTTTGCTTTTGTGAAACAGCTCAAGGAGAAGTGTGACTGTCCGGTGATCTTCATGACTGCACGTAGTGAGGAGAGTGACAGGATCCTCGGGTTTGAACTCGGAGCTGATGACTATATCTCAAAGCCTTTCAGTCCCAAGGAGTTGGTACTCAGGGTACAGGCAGTGCTCAGGCGATACCGGAACAACAGTTACAGCCCAAGCGATGGCTTTCTATACGTCAATGACCACTCGATGCGCTTTGATGAGACCAATCACCAACTGCTGGTTGATGGTCAGGAGGTAGTCCTGACCGCCGCTGAGTGGAGGATCCTTGCATTCCTGATTGAAAACTCACATCATTTGGTTTCTCGTTCCCAGATTCTCGAGGAGTGTTTCGACTATGCTGTCGACTCCTATGAACGGGTGGTCGATACCCATATCAAGAATATCCGCTCCAAACTTGGAGACGGCCCCTGGATCGAGACGGTCCGTGGCTATGGGTACCGTTTTATCGGGCATGAGAAGGAAGGCACAGTGCTATGAGAAGACAGTTCGTAAGGCTCTTCTTGGGATTCGTATGGGTGGTTGCCGTAGTGGTGGGTATCCAGACTACGGTGTTCTTGGTGACTATCCACCACCAGCGAATCAATTGGACTGAGTCTGTCTTCCAGGACTATCTCTCTGCACTGAGT
>NZ_JBFXGH010000175.1:0-3634 GCF_050178175.1 Sphaerochaeta sp. | reverse complement strand
AAATAGAATTTACGGCAATGCCCCATACCGCTTTTCTCCAAACCCACCACAGTAAAACGGTTGCTGTTTGAAAAAAGTACCACCCATGTCTGCTAGCCGCTCACAGGATACCCGTATCTTCAAAGAGCTCAAAAGGAATTCGTAGTCAGAATAGAACGTGGGATTCCTTTCCCCTGGTTTACAGCAACAAACACAAGGCAAATCAGCTCAATGCGTAAGCCGCTTATTTCCCAAGTTTTTTTTGTGCGTACTACCAGACATTTCTATTTTTATGCGATTGTCGTGTTACTGAAGCTCTGATGAAACAGCCAAGGTTCATTGATGGGATATTCCTGATGCATTTTATGCCTCATCACCTCTGTATAGCAGAGCAAATGCAACTGGGCAAGCGACGATGCTTGAAACTGGGAGCCTTTTTGTTCTATGGTTAAGGAGTTCAGAGACCAAATTAGAGAGGAGTTCAGCATGGACATTTCCCCTTTGCAGAAAGTACGTTATGCCTATCAACCCAAGCTACCCGCAATTTTGAGGGAGAGCATCACCAAGGTATCCCCCAAGAAGGGAGAAGCTACCAGTGCACAATCTGACGCAGATCAGATCAAGGCACTCTTTCCCAACACATACGGACTTCCAAGAGTTTCGTTCATAGCCGGAGAGAATAGCGATATCAGCAAGAAGCGAAACGTAGGAGTGATATTGAGCGGTGGCCAGGCTCCCGGCGGGCATAATGTCATCAGTGGAATATTCGATGCACTGAAGGCAGCCAATACTGAGAATACGCTGTATGGCTTCAAAGGCGGTCCTTCCGGTATTCTGGAAGATTCCTACAGGATCATTGACGAGGACTATCTTGCCTCATTCCGCAATACCGGCGGTTTTGATATCATCGGAAGCGGGAGGACAAAGCTTGAGACCGAAGCCCAGTTTGAGGTTTGTGCTGAAGTATGCAAGAAGCATGAGATTGATGCCCTGGTTATCATAGGCGGAGATGATTCAAACACCAATGCAGCGGTCTTGGCTGAGTATTTCCTTGCCAAGAACCACGGCATTCAGGTCATCGGATGCCCGAAGACCATCGATGGTGACCTGAAGAACGAATACATTGAGATCTCCTTTGGATTCGATACAGCTACCAAAACCTACAGTGAATTGATCGGCAACATCGAGAGAGACGCCAACAGTGCAAAGAAATACTGGCACTTCATCAAGCTCATGGGCCGCTCCGCCAGTCATATCGCCCTTGAATGTGCGCTGGAGACCCAGCCCAACATCTGCCTGATCAGCGAGGAAGTGGAGGCAAAGGGGCAGAGTCTGGTAAGCATTGTGGACTACATAGCAAAGGTTGTTGCTGATCGTGCAGAAGACGGGAACAACTTTGGTGTTGCCCTTATTCCTGAAGGACTGATCGAATTCATCCCTGAGATCAAGGTCTTGATCAGCCAGATCAACAATCTCCTTGCCAAGGAAGAGAAGGCTTTCAACAAGATTGCAGACAGCAGCGAGCGTATCGCCTTTGTTGCAGAGCGGCTCAGCAAGGAAGCAGCCCAGGTATTCACCATCCTACCTGAAGAGATCCAGAAACAGCTCCTGATGGACCGCGATCCTCATGGGAACGTGCAGGTCTCCAGGATTGAGACAGATAAGTTGCTTGCCCAGATGGTGGAAGAGAAGCTCAAGGCCATGAAAAAAGAAGGCACCTACACCGGCAAATTCAGTTCCATGACCCACTTCTTCGGCTATGAGGGCCGTTGTGCTTTCCCGACCAACTTTGATGCAGATTACTGCTACAGCCTTGGCTATAATGCATTCATGTTGATCGCTGGTGGTCTCTCGGGGTATCTTTCATCGGTCACCAACCTCGCAGAACCTGCTGTGAATTGGGAAGCTGGTGGTATCCCCATCACCATGATGATGAATATGGAGGTACGCCACGGGGAGGAGAAGCCGGTTATCAAGAAAGCCTTGGTGGAACTTGATGGAAAGCCTTTCCAGTACTTTGCAGAGCATCGTGACAAGTGGGCCCGTGAGACTTGCTACACCTACCCAGGGGCCGTACAGTACTATGGACCTGCAGAGGTATGCGACCTGACAACGGTCACACTTGCCTTGGAACAGGCACAATAACCAATACACAGTACTGCATGCAACCGGATTGCCACCTATGGTGATCCGGTTTTTTAGTCAGTACAGCGGATTCTTCCCTTTCCCTCACGCTTTGCTTGGTAGAGCCGCTTGTCTGCAGCTTCCATCAATGCTTCGCTTGTACTGCCATCCTTGGGAAAAAATGCGACCCCCATGCTGATAGCAAATTCAATGTTGTCTCCATCCAAGGGGACTGAGACGTGTGAGATGTATTCATAGATACGAAGGCAGGTCTCTTCCTGGGTACATCCCCTGAGGATGATGATGAATTCATCACCTCCAAAACGACCTACCAGGTCATCATGTCGCAGGCGTTCCTTCAAGATTGATACCAGAGTCAGCAGTGCCTTGTCCCCACTAAGATGCCCATAGGTGTCATTGAGCAGTTTGAAATTATCGATATCGAGAAGCGCAAGTGCAAAGGGTCTCCCACTTCTGAGCTCTTCATGTAGCTGGACGAGGAATTCCCGTTTGTTCAGGAGTCCGGTAAGGCTATCCGTGTGAGAACGATGCATGAATGTTTCCATCCTGACTTGCCTGAGATAACTCAAGACTCCTGCGCCAAGGGAAACCAAGCTTCCAAAGATCGCGTATAGGACCAAGACCAATTCACCGCTATACCATGACTCTGCCGGGGCAATTTCCATCTTCCAAGTCAGGAGGGAGTATGTGAGTATCATGGAAACCGGGTCGCAATCATCCAAGATCGGCTCTCCCCACGTATAGGTATCATCCCCTCCAAGGTGAGTGAAGGTGAAATGATAGCGATATTGCGCAGAGAGATCCTCCAAACCTGCTTCGAGCAGAAATGATTCCATTTCGAAGTAAAGACTCAACAGTCCCCATGCTTGCTTGTTTTCCACCAGGAGTGGGTAACGAAACACCAGGTATGGCTTCCCATCATCCAGGTAGAGGGGGCCATCAATGCTTACAGAGGCCTGTCGCATAAGGTGTTCAATATGCTGGCGATACATGGGAAGAGTTTTCAGATCAAAGCCCACCTGACGGCCGCCCTCCTCGGGATACTGGTCGATGACCAAGCCATCCATGGCCAGGATGGCAAAGCTGAAGGATTGCTTATCCTTCTCCAATACGGTGAGGTATGGGAGAAGATCTTCCAGGTTGGGAACGATCCCTGCTTGCAAACTCTCTTCAAGACGCAAGCCATAGATTGTGGTGAACATCTCCTGTTTGCCAAGAAGTAGAAACAGGTTCTTGCGCAAGTTCAGCAGTTCAGTCTGGGCACGTTGTTTACTCTCCTCTACGTACTGCGACTTCCAGGCAGTGTAAAGCCCATAGGTCGTGAACAATAGAAGCATGGTCAGGAGAGAGGCCAACATAAAGGCCTTCAGATTCCATTGCAACTTGGCAGTTGCCTTCATTCCACTCTCCTTTCAGATTGTCGTTCCCTGCAGTATAAATTCGTTGAGGGAAAGCCTCAAGAGAGAAGCAAAGAACAATTCGCCCCTGTAAAGGGTGTCTATGCTATACT
>NZ_JBFXGH010000174.1:0-3642 GCF_050178175.1 Sphaerochaeta sp. | reverse complement strand
ACTTCTGGAACAAATCATCAAGGTATTAGGAAGTTGCATAGGTAGTCCTATTTCCACAAAAAAAATCTGTGATACCATTCAGTCCAATGGAAGGAAAATATCTGTCAATACAGTAGATAGCTATCTTCAGGCATTAACAGAAAGTTACATCTTCTATAAGGCTGATCGCTACGACATCAGAGGAAAAAGTTTTCTCAAGACCTTGGGTAAATATTATATTGTTGACCTAGGATTGCGAAACAATCTCCTAGCTAATGGAGAATCAGATATTGGACACCAACTAGAAAACATAGTATATCTTGAGCTTATCAGGCGTGGTTACAAGGTTTACATCGGTAAGTTAGCTGAGAAAGAGGTTGACTTTGTGGCAACAACAGACAAAGGAATTATGTACTACCAAGTATCGGCAACAGTTCTTGATGAAAATACTTTGAAAAGAGAACTAGCACCACTGCAAGCAATACACGATAACTACCCAAAGATTCTCCTCACAATGGATGAAATCGGATCAGGGAGAAGCCATGAAGGAATTCAGCAGCAATATCTCCTGCAATGGCTTACCTCTGAATGAATACCACCTTTTGCATGCTTCAAACTATTCCAAGAGGCAAGAATCTTGCTTTCAGCCGTCTAACATTGCATTTTTATAGAAGGCGTGATATTCGTTCCGGTTCCTTTCCAGATGTATAGAAGCATATCTACGTTGGTACCATGAATAGGGAAGTCATATCTTTTCATGTCTGATGCCATCGTAAAAGTAGTTGATATGATTCCCTTACAAGGATTTCAGAATACAGTTCTTGGATGTACTCTCTCCTGATGGTTCCAAGAAGGAAATCCAAATAACTACCTGACAAACACCTTTCGGATCAGTAAGAAA
Organism: Sphaerochaeta sp.; assembly: GCF_050178175.1. Lineage (GTDB taxonomy): Bacteria > Spirochaetota > Spirochaetia > Sphaerochaetales > Sphaerochaetaceae > Sphaerochaeta. Next base: position 2,762 of record NZ_JBFXGH010000174.1, on the reverse strand, counting down.
ATGCCTCAAAGTGAAAATGGTGATGAGGAACACCAAGCTCATTCAATGCATTCAGCACAATTGCCCTCACTGGCATGGAGGAACACAAATAATAGGTATAGTCCTTTGGAGAAACGATGGCTTCCTTGAAGAAATCTGTGGAATAGAGAATTCCATCCTCTTGATATACAAGAGTCCGTATATTCAGATTTGGTGTCATCGCGACAATCTTCTCTATTTCATCTCCAATGAGCAAATCTTCCCTGGTATTCACTGCCAGGAAACATTGTACACTATTCTCTGGTTGGTGGTTTTTCATATCCCTCAACAAACTGAGAATTGGAACAATACCAATCCCAGAACCAATGAGACAAATCTTTCCTTTAGAGTAATCTGGGATGAAATTCCCAAACCCGCCATTTATCTGTGCTATGCTTCCTACCTGCACGTTTGCTGTAGTCTCGGTAAAGTCGCCCAACACCTTGATCCCCAAGGAAATTTCAGGGTCACTGGGACACGAAAGAAATGAGAAAGGATGTTCCTCAGAAGGTAATCCCGGGGTTTTCCATCTGATATAGCCGAATTGTCCTGCCCTATACGTAATACGTTTAGCTCCCTTTGGAACAAATGTCAGAATACTGACATCATGAATCCGCTGGTTATTCTGCAACTCCAAACGAGGAAGCCAAATTTTTCTCAATCGGGAGTACAAAACCAAAAAGCCAACCAGCAAAAGATGAATCAGAGGATATATGGATGCAAATGCATAGCTACTATCAGTCAGCCCGGCATCACGTATGTGTAGGTATCCCAGGAAACCAAGGAGCAGGAATGCATACCCGTGAACTGACTTCAACTGATCATACCGAGCAAGAGAGTCTCGCCCTATCCACTTCAAGATCCTCCGGCGAACATGCCTGACACCTGGAGCATCTATCCATAGAATGGCAGAAAGGTACAACAATGTGAACAATACAAATATCAACCAAGAAAGAAATACTATCTCTTTCCCAATGATCAGCTTATAGAACGCATGCCAATATATGCTTATGATGATGAGGGTACCACTCACTGCATGGAACTTGACCATGCGATCATAGGGAAAGTGTCTCTGTAAAAACGGTAGCTTGATGGTGATGAGAATATGATTGAGGATAAAGTAATAACTGAAAATCGATAAGAAATAATTCACAGAATCCATGACTCCAAAGAAAGGGAGATCTACCATGAAAAGTGTGAACTGAATTCCAGGGATTATTCCATATAGGAAGATAAGCAATAAAATCATCATAACTCCTGTTTGACCTGTATCAATCTGAACAATTCTTCTGTCCATTGCTCATGCATAGCTTGAATGGCACTGTCCCTTTTCTTCCATTGTGTTGCCGCTGAAATTTCATCTACACCACTGGCTGTATCCGCCGATGAAACGGAAGTCATCAGGATATTCTTTCCAATGGAATATAGATTTACTAAGATTATAGCCTGTTTATTTTGACTAGAATTAAGATATGAGGATATCCTTGGATCGGTTCCCGAGGATAGGCCAGAATTGAGAATCACCACTACCTTCTCGTCACCACTAAGGGAGCTTAAATCCGAGGTAAAGGTAAATTTATGGGGAAGTTTATTGCTCTTCGCTTGTTTCTTGATGTAGCTACTTGCTTCCAGATTTGTACTAGACCTATCAAGATATACTACCGGCACTGATGCTGCAAATACTGCGCATGAAATCATAAGGCACATAAGAAGCATAAAAACTCTTTTCATCACATACCTCTCCCTTAGAATAATTGGAATACAATCGAAGCCCCCATTAAGCCAGTACCCAGACCGGCAATGATTGGATGGGCATCAGATTCGCTAACCAGGCTTGCAACCAGTAGCAGTACTCCTCCAGTAACTCCCATCACAATATGGATATTGTCTTTGGTGAACAAACCTTCTGAAGTTGTAAAGCGGTTCCCATAGTTTAAAGCCCCTACCCCAATATTCAATACTGCTGCAGTGGTGGCTGCTCCGCCAAGAAATCCATGGATATCTTCATCCACACCGAGTACCGGAGGAGAAAACAACCCTGCTGCCAAACCCAACAAAACAGAGCTATACCCTAGGACATCATGGGTAGTGGAAAGCATCTGATAACCATCAGGGCCTTGTATATAATTTTTGAATGCCGTTATATCAAGTAACGGAGTCTTTTCTGTACTCGTTGTGTCGGTTCCTTCTGCAAACAATGCCGAAGGAAAGACAAGTATAAAAATAACCAAGTACACGGGAATTTTCTTGAACATAGGACCTCCTTCAGTTGCAGGTTTGTGGACTATAGGGAAAAACCAAATTCCAAGAACATAACACCGTAGTGTTTCCATTGTTAGAACAGGTAATCGATGATGGTCGTAAACCACAACGGATGCAATCGATGAAAAAGTGTCTCAAAAGCGTAACCAAATCAACTTATTGTAAGAGTAATACTATCCCACAGATTGTTGAAAATCAATTTTTATTTACCTAAGATCAATATTTTCGTTTCAAGGAATTCCGTATTCGAATACGGGGTTCCTAGAGAACCATGAATTGAGAACAATCACTTGAATAGTACAGAGCCCCTAAATTGCTGGATTATCGCACCTAGGACTCTTCTTTGCAGCATCTCAGCGTAGCCATTGAATTCTTCAACCGATTGAACTCAGAATCTTGCACATTGATGAAAATACCGATTCGCCCTATTGGGTACTCCCTTTCTATCGTACAGGGACCTGAAATGGTCATACCGGTAAAAA
>NZ_JBFXGH010000173.1:0-3657 GCF_050178175.1 Sphaerochaeta sp. | reverse complement strand
TCAGGCGCTTGGCTCGGTCAACCAGCTTTGAGTTCAGGGGAAGCAGGTCGACCATCAGGTTATTATACACCTTTCCGATTCTAATCATCGCCGTGGTGGTGATCATATTCAGCACCAGTTTCTGGGCGGTTCCTGATTTCATCCTCGTTGAGCCGGTGATGATCTCAGCATCGACTGCTATGTAGATCTTGTGGTCTGCATGGTCGAACACCGCTGAGTATTCGTTGCAGCTGATCGCTCCAACCTTTGCACCCAGCTCCTGCGCCCATGCCATCGCCCCGATGACATATGGTGCCTGGCCGCTTGCCGTTATTCCGACCAGGACATCATCCTTGGTGAATGCTCTTCTCTTTAACTCCTCAATACCTGCCTCTGGATCATCCTCAGCCGACTCAATGGCAGTGGTGAGGGCTGGGAGCCCTCCTGCGATAACCCCCTGGACCATGGTGGGTTTCACCCCAAAGGTCGGAGGACACTCAGAGGCATCAAGCACCCCGAGCCTTCCTGAAGTCCCAGCCCCGATGTAGAAGAGCCTTCCTCCCTTCTTGAAGGAGATAACGACATCGTCCACCAGGGAAGCAATCTCAGGTAGTCTCTGGGCAACAGCGAGGGGGACCTTCTGGTCCTCCTTGTTGATGATGGTGAGTATCTCAAGCGTGCTCTTGGTATCGATTCGGTAGGATGCTGGGTTTCTCATCTCTGTGGTAGGTAGATTGGTATGGGACATGGATTCTCCTATTTGACCGCACCTGCGGTCATTCCCTTGATGAAGTACTTGGACATGAACAAGTACAGGACCAACATGGGCAGTATTGCTATGGATAGGCCGGTAAAGAGTAGGCTCCAGTTGGTGCTGTGCTGGCCAAAGAATGTCGAAAGTCCAACAGGCAAGGTCTTTACCTTGTCCGACTGCAGGAACACCAAGGGGAAGAAGAAGTCGTTCCAGATCGGTACTGCATTGTAGATGGTTACCAGGGCGATAGCCGGGGCAACCATCGGCATTACCACACGCCGGTAGATGGCGAAGTCATTGCATCCATCGATCTTGGCAGCGTATTCAAGCTCCAAGGGTATCCCCTTCATGAACCCAGCCAGGATGAAGACTGTGGAAGGCAGTCCCATCGCCATGAAGATCAGGATAACTGAAAGTGGTTTGTTGATAAGACCCAAGGTCTTGATCAAGAGGAAGAGGGGGATGATTGCTGCCTTCAAGGGCAGCATGATCCCACTCAGGAAGAGCATATAGACCAGGGTATTGAGTCGGTAGGTGTACCGGCTTATGCCGTAGGAGGCCATGGAGCCGAAGAGGAGTACCAAGGTCATCGATATGGTGGTTACCAACAAGCTGTTGGCGAAGTACCGGGAAAATCCCTTATCGATCCACACCGTCTTATAAGTGGAGAAGCTAAACTCCTCAGGAAGAGAGAACGGGGTGGTGAGGATGGCACGATTATCCTTGAATGAGGAGAGAACCATATTGATCAGGGGGTAGAGGATAAGCAGCACATAAAGTGACATCACAAAGATGGCTATGGAGATGAAGAGCTTCTTTCCTGTGGAGGCACCACGATAGCGGAAGTCGGTGATCATAGCTGTACCTCCCTACTTCTGGTTACAAAGATGGAGAGGAGTGAGACTGTGAAGGTCAGCATGTAGATGACCAATCCGATCGCAGAGCCGATGCCAATCTCAGGGCTTCCTGCGTCGATCGAGCCAAAGGCCGTTCGGTAGAACAGCGTTCCGATGGTGTCAGTGGAGTAGTTCGGTGCTCCGTCCAGGCCGGTCATCGTATAGATCTGCTCGAATACATTGAGGCTTCCGATAATGGTCAGTACCGTGATAATCGTGATGGAGGGGATGATCAGGGGGAAGATAATCTTCCAGAAGAGCTTCCACTCCCCCGTTCCTTCCAGGTATGCCGCTTCCATGCACTCCTGGGGGACATTGTCGATGGCAGCAAGGAAGACAAGGGAGGGGAATCCGACCCACCTCCAGATATTCACCATGATGATCGAAGGTGTTGCCAGATGCTCAAGTCCCAGCCAGGGGCGTTGGAGTGAGGCAAGACCTGCCAGTTCCAGAAAGCTGTTCACCAAGCCGGAGGGCTTGAGATACATACCCCAGAGGAACCCTACCGCAACAATAGAGAAGAGGACAGGAATGAAGAATACCCGTTTGAAGAATTGGGCACCTGGAAGATTGCGGCTCAAGAGGTAGCCGAACATAAGGCCCAGGGTATTCTGGATAAGCGTGGTGGAGAGGAACCAGGTAAGGTTGTTTCCCAGCGCGTTGAAGAAGCGTTCCTGGTAGGGAAAGGTTGTAAGCAGTCGCCTGAAGTTGTCCAGTCCGACGAAGTCGAGACGAACCAACTGTCTCCAGGAGAAGAGGCTGTTGAAGAGCGACATGAATAGGGGAAGCAGGATAAAGACGCCCACAACCATCAGTCCTGGTGTAATGAAGAAGAGTATCCAAAGTGTCTTGCTACGCTGTATTTGGTGCATGGGAGTTCCTTGGTTGGGTAATACGAGAGAAAGAAGGAACCCCTACAGAGGCTTACGCCCCTGTAGGAGAAGGAATGTGTTATTTCTGGAATGGTTCGTAGTAGGAGGCAATTCCATCCTGAATCTGCTTTGCAGCTTCACGGGGAGTGATTGTTCCTGCCATCACACCTTGGGCTGCTGCCTGCCAGAGGGAGCTGCCGGTTGGCTGCTGATAGCGGAATCCGACGAGGAACAAATACGGAGTTGCGTGTTCCTGCAACTCCAGGACACGTGCGATGAAGGGCTCAGAGGTTGCATCCACTCCAGGAACGGAGCTGACCATCTTCAGTTCACTGACCATGGCGTCGCCAAACTCCTTGGAGGAGAGGAACTTCAGGAACTTGACTGCTGCATCCTTGTTCTTGGAATTGGCATTCATCGCAAAGTTCATGTCAGCATAGACTGAAACATAGGCTGGATCGCTCTCTCTCTGGCCGGGAACGGCAAAAACGCCCCAGTTCAGGTCAGGATTCTGTGCATTGAAATACGCTGCTTCATAGGAACCTGCGATCAAGTGGGGGGACATCTCGTTGAAGAAGTTCGATCTCATGTCCTCATAGCTGATACCCATGTACATGTCTGGGAGGTATTTGGAGAGTGCTTTCATCTCTTCCACCATGCGGATGAACGCGGGGTCGAGGAAATTCTTCTCTCCCTTGACCACTGCATTGTAGAAGTCGGTTCCACCATACCAGCCGGGGCCCATGCCACCAAGCATGGTTTCCAGGCACCATCCGTCCTTTGCTCCATTGCCCAAGGGGATGTATCCGGCTTTCTTTGCTGCCTCGAAGTTGCTGATCAACTGTGCCCAGGTCTTGGGGATGGAGAGACCCAGTTCTTCATAGATGTCCTTGTTGTAGTACATGAAGACGGTCTGGCTGACAGCAGGACTTCCGTAGATCTTGCCATCGGTGGGGCTGGTTGCACCCAGGAGGGCTGTCTCAGAGTAGTTCTTCAGCTCTGGCATCCACTGCTCGAGTGGTTCGAGGAATCCACTGTCTGCAAAGGTTGCCAAGCCGCCATAGGCTCTTCCCTGGAATACATCAGGTCCGGCTCCTCCAGAGAGGGAGGCTGCCAGGATGGTGTTGTATTCAGTGTTCTTGTGGGCTGTCTGGAC
>NZ_JBFXGH010000172.1:0-3684 GCF_050178175.1 Sphaerochaeta sp. | reverse complement strand
AAAGCTCCTGGAAGCAACCAGGCAGGCCTATGACCACCCCATCACACTCTTTCCCGCAGTCAGGCCATTCTATGAGGCAAACGGGTATTTCACCACCTCCAGTGTGCTCTCCTTCACCCTCGAAGCAAAAAACGGGGGGGGAGAGAGTCTCGCTGTCCAATATACCTACCAGGACCTGGATAGAATTTACCGAAAAGCTACCAGTGAAGAGGGTGCCCTCCTACGAGATGAAAAGGCATGGTCCTTCCTCACCGACGGCTATGAAGTGCTCTCTGTGGAGGGCGGCTACGCCTTTATCAGCGAGGGTAAGGCTGTAGAGACCATGGTACTGAGCAGTGATGCTGCTTCCAGCATGCTCTCCCTTCTTAAGGAAAGAGGAATCACTGAGGTATACACACTCGCATCCTCCCCACTTGCCAAGCTACTTGGAAGGGAAACAGGAGTGCCCATCCCGATGGGGATGAGCACCTCAAGAGAACTACAAGGTGTGTATATAGCCGAGCAGTATTAGCGGACAACGCACTCGAAATGTTGTGTCCAGGTATCACCCTTGTCATTTTTCACCTGCAAGGTGAAGGGTATTACGGTCCCTGATGGAGCATCAGAGGCAATAACGAAACGGAACGTGTTGCTCTCACCTCGTACCTGTTGCTTATTGCTGGTGGCCCAACGGCTGTTGTTGGTACTCATCAACCCGGCATCCAATGAACCAAGATAGATTTCATCAGAGAGAATACGGACATATTCGCTTTCGCTGCTCAGTTTTGCACGAAGCCCGGCAAGGTCGACTGTCCCGGTATTGGCATAGGAAAAGCCCATGCTCATCTGGGTATTGGTGGGAAGGGCATCCTTGTCATAATAAAGAACGGTGATATCATCAATGGCAAGCCGCTTCCAAAGCGCCTCGAAATAGCCCCCCTTTCCTACCTTTTCATACGAGGATGGGTCAGTGATCAAGGTGCCGGTGCTCTTGTCATACCAACCTGCAAATATGGCTGATACATCATCGGTTACCGGAGTGGGAACCTCAACATCCTCACTTTCAATGAATACGTCGGTCCCGCTGAGTGGATCGACAAATCGAACCCCTTCCTGGTAGATGGCATACAGGGTCTGGTTGGTATAGCTCATCTTGATTGTCTCTCCTGGTTGGTAGGTGACCTCATCAGGAGTCACTCCCCAACCGGCCAACACACCAAGGCGCGATGAATTCATCCTCAATTGTCCGCTGGATGGCAAGACGACCTCGCTGCCAGGGACCTTGCGAATCTGCTGCTGATACCTGTAGCGATAGTTTTCTCCCTCAGAGGAGAAGTCCAGGGTAAGGGTCGGACGGTAATAGGGGCTATTCTCATACAACCATGCTGCATATTCACTTTTCTTTGGCTCATCAAGTCCCAGAATCTCTTCAAGAAGATAGTCGCTCGTATTCTGGTCCATGTGGTAGGTGGACAGCAGGCTCAGATGCTCCCGAGCCTCATAGTAGGCTTCCCTGTCCCCTTTGGAGCGAGCCTCATACAACCGCTTACGAGCCTGCTCTGCCTCATTGGCAATCGCCTCATTGAGTTTATCGTATGACTTGGTGATCTCCTCAAGACTCTGACTGCTCAGGTCTTTGCCCTGGATGGTTGCATACTGCTCCTCTGCTGTCGGGGTCGCAGCCACAGCAATCATCCCGACGGTGAGTATAACGGTCATCAATACAAGTATACGTATTCGTTTCATAGGATTTCCTCCTCCCATCTGCATAATCTGTTGTTTCCATCTATTGTAATAACAACACCAGAGAGGGATGGCAACCAGAGAGATTAAATCTTCATCTACTCTTTAATTCTGTGAAGAAATGTGAAGTATCACCCTTCGCCCTGAATAACTAAGAAAGCCTTCCTCCACCAAGGAGGCAAACTCCCGGCTGAGGGAGGTGCGGGCAAATCCCAACCGCTCTGCAAGTTCTTTCTTTGAAGTTGGCAGGACAACAGTATTGCTTCCTTGGATCACCGACAGGTTCTGCAGATAGGCAAGCAGACGCTCACGCAGGCTTTGCGCCGAGAGCTTGGTGACCGTCATACTCAACTCATGTGCACGGTCGCTCACTAATTCCAGGAGGGAGGAGAGAAATTTCACCCTTGTCTCACACAAGTCAAGCACCAGCACCTTGGGAAGATGCAACACTGCCGAATCATCCTCGCTGACAACTGTCATCGGGTAGTGGTTGTAACGGCTGAACAGCAGGGTTGCACCCCATACATCCCCTGGTTCCAGTATCTGAACCTTGAAAACCTTCCCCTCCTCATCAACGCTCTGGATGGAGACCTTCCCTGCTACCACCACATCGAGCGTGGTACACACCTGTCCATGCAGATAGAGCATCTGTCCCTTGGGGTAGGAGCCCAGTCTTGCCCCTCCATCCCTGAAAAGGGAGGAGAGCACTTCTGCATCGAACCCATCAAACAGAGAAAGATTTTCAAGCAAAGGAAAGAAATCCATAAAAACCCCCAAAAGTGTAACATACGTAACAGTATAATGGAGAATATTCCGGTATGCTAGGAATACCAATCTTGAAAAGGAGTCAACAGTGACTGAAACAGTATATACCTACACCAAAACGGACGAGAAAATCGTTGGAAAACTGGTTGGCGATAACCATGCCATGATCAACCATGTGGTTCTGGCCAATGGGGGAGCACTTCCGGAGCACTACAGTGATTCCAATGCCTATCTCACCATAGCACGAGAAACACTCTCAGCCAACACCAACGAAGAACCGGTTGAATTCTTCATTGTCAAAGCACCCCACCCAAGGGTATACAAGGAACAATAAGTTATGAAGAAAACCATCCAGCGGACAGTACAGGTTCTTTTTCTCGGTCTCTTCCTCTTTCTGCTCATCAGGGGCAAGGTACAGGTGTGGATGGGAATCTTCCTGCTCTCACTTGTTCTCTCCCTCTTCTTCTCCCGGTTCTACTGTGGATGGATCTGTCCCATAAACACCCTCCTCAAGCCGATCACCTTCCTGAAAAAGAAGTTTCGTGTGGGCAGTATAAAGACACCTGCCTTCCTCAAGAACGGTGTGCTGAGGATCCTGCTGTTGGTTGCCTTCCTGGCACTCATGGTTTTCACTTTACGCTCAGGCAAACAACTGCCTGTGCTGCCAGCACTCGTAGCCATCGGTGTATTCCTCTCGCTCTTCTTTGAAGAAGAACTCTGGCATCATTGGCTTTGTCCCTACGGAACCATCCTTTCACTCCCCAGCAGGGCAGCCAAGAGACGCATGGTGATCGATCCTGATCTTTGCACCAACTGTGGCAGGTGCAAGCGGGTCTGTCCTTCGGGGGCGATCGTAAAGGAAGAGAAACATCGCATCATCAAGAACGAGTGCCTGGTATGCCATGAGTGTGAGCGGGTATGCACCAAGGGTGCCATCAGTTACAAATAAATCATAACCATTGTCTAGGTGAGAATAGAACAACAGGGAGAGCTTTTGCTCTCCCTGTTGTTGTGATGCTTTTTTTACTGTGGTACGTTATTTCTTCTCTTTCCGGAAGCAGAGGAACCAATCAAGGCAGTATTGGTTCTCATCCTTGCTTTCCATCCGTTCCTTGGCGGTACCGCATGAACCTGGGGTGGGGATGATGACATCCTGACCTGGTCTCCAGTTTGCCGGAGTAGCGATATGCTCCTTGT
>NZ_JBFXGH010000171.1:0-3709 GCF_050178175.1 Sphaerochaeta sp. | reverse complement strand
GCTTCCCAGCGCGATTCCCACGACTGACCCAATGAGTCCGATACCTCCGGCCTCAAAGAGGAAGGAGAGAAGGATGTCCCGGTCCCGCATACCGAGGGCACGCATCATGCCAAGCTCTCTCATTCTCTCATACATCGCCATCAACATGGTGTTGGAGACTCCCACAGCTGCGATAATGAAGACAAGGAAGAGAATCATCCCGGTTCCCCCTTGCTTTGCTTCCACCAGTGCCAGGTAGTCTTGAGCAAGATCTTCCCAGGTGAAGACACTGAACCCTTCAGGGAGTTTTGCTTGCAAGGTGGCTTTCGCCTGTTCAAGGTTGGTTTTCTCAGGGAAGACGATATCGATACTTGTCACCGAGTTCTCCATTCCAAGGTACATGTCTGCAGCTGTGATATCCATCATGATGAGTGTTCGGTTCACATTGGGGTTGGGGCAGTTCACGATACCGACAATTTGCATGTCGAAGGCCTCATAGAAGCCTCCCTTGCCCCTGGTGAGGAACGTAACCCAGTAGCCGACCTCTGCCCCTATGTCCTCAGCAAACCAGCTGCCCAATACCACTCCGTCCATCTCCCCCGGTTCAAGGTGTCGTCCTTTCACCAAGGTATCCTCGAAACGATAGACTTCGAAATCTTGTTCTGGATCGATGGCAGTCACTTTGACACTCATATTGCCGTCTTCACCAAAGTCATCACTATAGAGAATCATCTCAGCGGCAAAGGTGGTCCTGACTGTTGCCATTCCTTGTTCTTCCTCTACCAATGGAATGATGGATTCAGGATTTTCTATGCTGGCCTCTAGAGGAAGATACGCACGATCTTCCCAGTATCCATCAGCATAGATACGCAGGGAGGCGGTCTCATACCAACGGAGGTTGCGCATTGATTCCAGCGTAGCACCCCCGAGGATGGAATCAACGATGATGTACATCATCAATCCAACTGCGATGGCCACCGATGTGATAATCGTACGCCGCTTATAGCGACTGAGATTCTTCACTGCCAATTGCAGGATAAATTTCATTATCGCCTCCTCTCGTCACTGACGATGGCCCCGTCATGCAGTTGCACAAGGCGGGAGGCGTAGTCCATGACCATCTGGTCGTGAGTGGAGAAGATGAATGTGGTATGATACTTCTCGTTCATGCGTTTCATCAGCTTGAGAATCTCTTCCCCAGTCTTGGAATCCAGATTGGCAGTCGGTTCATCAGCGAGGATGATCTGTGGGTTCTTTACGAGCGCGCGGGCGATGGCTATCCTCTGCTGCTGCCCGCCGCTGAGCTTGGCGGGACGTCGGTCTTCCATCCCCTCAAGACCAACTTCCTTGAGTACCTCATAGGTGCGTCTCTTGATCTCACCCTCGCTGACATCAAGCAAGGAGAGTACAAAACTGACATTCTCGTAGGCGGAGAGGACAGGGATCAAGTTGTAGGTCTGGAAAATAAAGCCAAGATTATTTCTCCTGAATGCTGTTTTCTCAACCTTGTCCATTGTACTGATTGCATCACCATTGATGAAAATTTCTCCTTCATCCAAGCCATCTATACAACCAATAAGATTGAGCAACGTGGTCTTTCCAGATCCTGAGGGCCCTGCAATGGAGAGAAACTCACCTGCTTCAATATCCAGGGAAACTTTTTTCAATGCCTTTACTACCGTTTCACCTGTCTTGTAGTTTCTCGATACTTTTTCAAGTCTGATCATGCTCATCTTCTGTTACTTCCTTCTCACTGTTTCGTTTGGCCTGTTGTTCTACTTTCTGCATTGCCGCTGTTCCCATCACCGCCCCGAAATCCATATGTTCCAGGATTGAGGCCGGCATCAACATCATTGAGTTGTTCTGCCTTATTCCCTCATACACCATATTCATCGACCGGAGTTGCAGTGCGATCGGGTCATTGGCATATTCAGCTGAAGCCTCGGTAAATTTCTTGGCAATCTCCACCTCTGCAGCACCCAATATGATTCTCGATTCCTTCTCTCGCTCAGCTTGTGCTTGCTTGCTCAGTGCATCCTCCAGTTCCTTTGGGATGATGATATCGGTAATCTCTATTGAGAGAATGGTAACTCCCCATGGATTGGTCTTGGCATCGAGGGCTTGCTGTATCTCCCGTCCGAGCTCTTCACGTTCGCTGAGTAGACTTCTCAGATAGTGCTTGCCGATGGAATCGCGAAGTGCTGTCTGGGCGGATAGGATGACTGCCTCTGTGTAATCCTCTACTTCCAGAATTGCCTTCTTTGCATCCCAGATCATCCAGAATGCCAAGGCATCCACATGGACAGGAACAGTATCCTTGGTGAGTGTTTTCTCGGCACTGAAGTCAGTTGCCCTGATACGGGTATCGATGAACTCAGCAGCGCGGTCGACCAAGGGGATTAGGAAAAATAGCCCAGGTCCCCTGACCGTCTGAAACTTTCCCAACCTCAGAATGATGACCTTGTCCCAGTGGTAGACCAACTGGAAAGAGGATGAGATGAGAAGCCCAAGCGAGGAAAGGGCGGTGATCGGATAGAGATACAATGAAAGATCTCCGATCACCCAGACCCACAGGATCAGGATGATTGCCATCACCAATGTCCACAGGGGGAAGAGAGCGATGAGGATTGCTGCTGTAAATGTCGCAGTGCTCACCATGACAAGCGCCTCATGTGGCATGGTAGGGTAGAGCAAGAGTTGAAGGATAGCTCCTCCAGCGAGAAAGAGTGCCAACACCAGGAAGGAAAGTGCTCCGTAGTTGAAGTCCTTCTTCAAAACGAAACCCTTCATGTTCTTGATGCGCTCAATTTTTTTCTTGTACAGGTTCATGATTATTCCCCTTGTGTATGTACTTCATTTCCCATGTCCTTGATGGCCGCGATCAACTCATCTGGCTGGAATCCATAGGAAGAAGCTTTTGTCATATATTCCTTGGTGATTTGGGAAAGGATACGTTCCCGTTCGATCCCATCAATACTGACTTCCTTATTACTGATGAAGGTTCCTGAGCCTTGTTGGGTCACCACGATATTTCTGATTTCCATCTCTGCGTATGCCCTGGCAACTGTGTTCGGGTTGATGCTTAATTCCACCGCCAGCGCTCGAACGGTAGGAAGTTGGGAGCCCTTTCCCAGTCTGCCATCGGCAATGGCCATCTCCACTTGGAAGATGATCTGCTTATAGAAAGGCACACCACTCTTGACATCCAGACTGAATTCCAACTTTGGTTCGATCTTGGCCACCATTGCTCTCCTTGTTTCTTGTATTATTGTACTGGTATATTAGTACAATGTCAACAAAATCATAAGTCTGTCCAGAAATAAAAGAGCTGCCTCCCATAGGAAGCAGCGTATATGCTTATTGCCTTGATTTATTGCTTATGTTTGATCAAGGTATTTCCTTGCAGTTCCTGCCGCACAAGACGTAGCGCTTCAGGAGTATTCATGACAATGGGACCTATCCAAGCAATGGGCTCCTTCAACGGTTTTCCGCATAGAGAAAGGAACGAACACCTGCTTCTCCAGATGAGAGTGAAAGGGTATTCCCTTCTCCAAAGAGTACAGCCCTATGGAAAGGTACCTCCTGTCCATCGGTGAGCAGTGATCCCTCCACCATATAGAGGAACAGCGTATTCTCCGGGGAAACTTCCAGTTACCAGGATTGATGAGCCTCCAGTTTGGCTTCCCTGTAGGTGTTTTTTACATATTCACCGTCCTCAGGGCCATTGGTC
>NZ_JBFXGH010000170.1:0-3773 GCF_050178175.1 Sphaerochaeta sp. | reverse complement strand
GATCGTATTTGATTTTTCTCACGGCTTTGGTAACCGTCGACAATGACAGACAGGCACCGAGTCTTATGAGAAGCTGGAATATGGATGTGGCTTGCATATCTCCGCGCTGGAGTTGTTCCTTGATGAAGGTCTGGTACGGGGTGATCAACAGATTTCCCGGAGTGGAAGTCCTGCGGTAAATATCCTGATCCTCACACCTGGTGAGCACATTCGTGATCGTATCTGGGTGTACGTGGTATTTCTCGGCAAGTGCCTGCTTCGTGAACAGTCCTGTCTGGTAGTCGCTACGGATGAGCGGTGCGTCTGATGTGATCAAGGTTGGCTCCTATTCCAAATCACATTATTGAAAAATATGATTTGTGTAACATGTCAAGATTATTATTCAGAAGGATTCTGCTGTCAATGGATATCGACCCTGAAGCAAAAACAAGTGAAGAAGCCCATACGGATATTCTGGAAAAAGATATCGGGAAGGCTATCACAATATTGCGTAAAAGCTATCAACTTTCCATTTCAGCTTTCTCCATGAGAACAGGGTATTCCAGGGTCCATATCAGCGAGGTGGAATCAGGCAAGAGAAAAGCAACCGATGAATTGATAAGCGTCATACGGAATGTTTTTCATCTTGATTCTAATTGGCCTTTCTCTGAGGAACGGCCCGGTGACCCAGATGGTAACAAACTTCATCGGAAATTCAGTGAACAAGAAGAACTGAGCAGCATCAAGGCCGTTGCAGAGAGGTTGGTGGACTTGAGAAAGGAACTGCATATCAACCAGAAGGATTTCGCAAAGCTGACAGGAATTTCAGTGGCTATCATCGAGGATGTTGTGTATGGCCGTAGGAAGTTGACCTTGAGGATGGCTCAGCGAATAGAGGACGCCTGCGGTATCGGTACTGAATGGTTGTTGCATGGGGATGAGGACGCGAAGTATCTTCCGTGTGGACAAAGAATGACCAGTTTCTTGAAAAAACATCCAGAAGCCAGAAAGCTTGTGTGGGAGATGATGGAGGAAAAAGGGTTTTGACACATCTCCTTCCGTTTGAAGATTGGGTGTGTGGGATCAAGGATAGCTCCTTCGTCAGCAGTGGTTTTGAATCAATGCTTTACTATTTTGGCGTTTCAAAGTATATTTTTATGGAGATTTAGGCATTTGTCAATCAAAAAGAGGGTTGAAAACAAGGAGATAGAACACTCACTGGACAATACGGTCTGCGAGACGATTGTGCTGTTGAGAAACAGGCTTCAACTTTCTAAAGCCGATTTTGCAAAAAGGATCGGCTACTCACTTGCCCATTTGCGTAGGGTTGAAAAGGGAGAAAGCCTTCCGACAATGGAAATGATTGAATCCATCATCAAGGAGTTTCAACTGAATCCTACATGGCCGTTTCTTGATGAGGGAGAGGATCTTTTTACAGGAACATCCAGGCTGCAGGCTGATGAGGTTTCATCATCTGCCGGTAGCAGGTTGGTACAATGGCGTAAGGGAAAAGGAATCCAGCAAAAGGAACTGGCGGCTATAGCGGGAATTTCTCTTCCCAACCTGGTGGAAGTTGAATTCGGACGCAGAAGGATGACGACTCGATTTGCAAAGAAGATCGAGGACGCATGCGCTATAAGTGCATCTTGGTTGCTGTATGGAGATGAGCAATCGAAGGAGAATCCCTGTGGGGACAAGATGATTGAATTTCTCAGAAAGACACCAGAAGCCAGAAAGATTGTGTGGGAGATGATGGAGCGCGAAGACGATTGACGCACATTATTTTTTTGGCCTATAATATCAATATTCTGAACATTAAAAATAACAATATTAAAAAAAAGAACAATAACAAAAATGGAGGAAATTTGCTTATGGACGATCTGAATTCCTTGTTGAAAACCGCAATCGATGAGACCTCGCATGTACGGGAAGGGGAGACCTTTCTGGTAAAGGATCTGTTCAAGGGATACGAGTGGAACCGTATTCCCAAGGGAGACCGACTCATGCTGGGTTCGATGTTCCTCAGCTATATCGGCACACATGACTGCAAGGTTACCGTTGCCGACAAAGGAGCTTCGGGCCAGCAGCGGTATCAGAAGCATTGAGATCAGAGCTATAGGGTGGTTTGCCAATTTAGGTATACAGGAAGCGATGTGATACCAGTAGAGCATATACAGATTTCAACGAAAGGGTTGCAGAATCCATCAATTTGGTATAGGAACTATCTCTGAGCGTGCAATGGAAGTTTAACCCACATGCTTTACTACAACCAGATGAAGGGGAGTGTAAGACTCATGGTAATACCTACACCCAAGAAACGCAAAACCACAGCAATCATCGACGAATCCCGCGTGGATCAGATCAAGGCTTTCGTGCAAGGTGCCGTCTATTGCTATTGCAATGTCGCCGACCAGGGATCGAAGTTTTCGGCGCGAGACCTGTTCGGTGCATATGACAGCCTATGGAGTGCCACCCCATTGAAGGCATTGCATCAATGGCATACGGATAACGATGCTGACGACCCGGCAGGAATGGCTGGAAAGGACCTTGGCTGGATCCTGCTCGATGTACTCGATAGTGATGTCCGTCAGTTCCGTAAGAGCAAGGAAGTCGTCAATGTCTATGAGTGGCTGCCCTCTGAGGGAGTGGGGGTCTGATCAGATCAGGATGGAATCCACCCAGGTTGAGGCCAATTTTCTTTTCAAGGCCATCATAGGGGACTTTTACTCAAATTTGAGTAATACTCACTACACGCTTCAGATCGCCCTTCTTATCATATCAGGCGGGACACCCCTGCATACGGGACAGCCGATGTTAGAGGGTGTCCCCATACGCAACTCATGCCAACACAATATATAAGCGAGGCTTTGGGACAGTGGGACAAGAATTCATATAACAAGAGTTTTTTTGATGGAAGAGGGATGGATGCAACGCGAGCACCCGTATACACGCGTATACATTTATAGGGCGTAGTGTCCTATCTGTCCAGCTGTCCCAGCAGCGGGTGAACACAACTGGCGTTCACAATACAACTTTTTCCCTTATATTCAAAATCGATTTCCCTTAGAGGGAAGAACAGGCCTGCAGGCGCATACCCGCGTTAGCATATATGAGGGAAAAGTTGTGCAGTTGCAGCGCTTGTGATCACAAGGGGATGATGTCGTATCCGTCGACTGGCCTGGGTGAGACACTTTAGCGCAAAATTGAGCCAAAGTATCGCCATCATGGGTTTCTCATCGTGAAGATCTTTGAAGAGCTGTACGGACCCGGTTCGTATCCACCCCGCTGGTTACCGAAGAGGTTCTTGAGAACCAGCGGCTCTCTGGGGAACAGCACGTCGATCGTTCCCGAGTTCCCACCAAAGCAATGGGTACATACGCGGTAACATGCCATGTGTTGTTGCCAGATCTACAATTACGGAGGATTTGTTCTTATGTTCCTGAAATATCATTTGTCATCAATACCAATACTATATGGAGAGAAGACCAGCGCGGCATGCCCGTATGCACATATTCACGCGTATAGGGGTTTTTCCGGCTCTTGGGTACGGCGTTCGGAACAACCGCATGGTATGAGCTTTCGCCCAAATTTGAGCGAAAGCATCAATTCGATCAGTGTGATGGTGAAGGGGCTGATTTAGCAGCGAAGGAACAAGAATCAGCTCGTCCCACCTATGCTTGATGAATAGCACATCCTTACGATTTTGCTGACCTCAGCAAAATCGCAATACTGAAAGAAAGCAATTGCGTTTAAGCCGCTTGTAGAAACGAGCCTATGTCCAGTCATTGGCAGAT
>NZ_JBFXGH010000169.1:0-3780 GCF_050178175.1 Sphaerochaeta sp. | reverse complement strand
CCCACAATCTGCTTGTAGACTATGCCAACAGGTGCTTTTGATTCACTGATCTGCCTAAACAGACCTGCTGTTGCATCAACGTTACAGCTGAGCAACAAGAATGAAAGGATCAGTGAAAATGTTATTGAAATTATTATATGTTTTTTCTGCATGGAAAGGACTCCTATTGCCTATAGCTAATGGCGAGGGTGATGGGTACAAAACCAACGAGCGCATTGTCTTTCTGCAAATCTTCCTTGTAATTAAACTCAGGGATCAACCAAAGTCCGGTATTGATACCAAATCCCCAGTTCTCTCCAGGAAACCAAGTGACGCCAACTTCCATGTTTGCGTACATGGTCATCATGGAAGCGTCATTGTACTTGATATATGCTCCACCAAGCCCAAAGGAAATGGGGAGGTCCCATTCACCTTGGACAGGGATATATGAATACTTCGCGTAAAAAGGAACTGCAGTGAACAACATATTTGATGCAGAAAAATTGAAGTTATAGCCGATCTCACCACCAATTGCTGTCTTTGGTGTATTGAAAACCTGATAACTAATGGCACCATATCCACCAACCTTCATACCCGTATTCCCTTCTCCCGGGCCGACCAACGTGGATGGAGAATCATCGGAAAAGAAATGGGTAAAAGCAGGAATGGTGGTTCCTATCGTGAATGAGAAGATTTGATTTCCTTTATCATAGGTGTCAGCTGCAAAGAGAGAAGTTGAAAGCAAGACAAGGAATAGTGATAACAGTAGTAATTTTTTCATTCGGTACCTCAGTATATGTACAGGAAACCAGGTGGTTTCCTGTCAGTTACAATAGCATAGCTTCATACCCATTGAAAAGTATAGTAACAGAAGAATGGAAAAGCAAACAGACGGTTTACCTTTGTTGCCATTCATTGGGATTTTGCGGTACTGTAGGGGATATCAAGGAGCAAGACATGCAGATACTATCAGGAAAAGAAGTAGCGCAAAACGTATATGATACACTCACCGACGAAGCAAAACATTTCTTGGAGAATTATGGGTATGCACCAACTCTTGCAGTTGTTCTGGTAGGGGAAGACCCAGCGAGTCAAAGCTATGTGGCCGGGAAGAAGAAAGCCTGTCTCTCTCTTGGTTTTGGACATAAGGACTACCATCTTCCCTCTGATACTTCTCAACAGCAGCTTCTTGATTTGATCCACCAATTAAATGAAGACTCCTCTGTGCATGGGATCTTGGTGCAGATGCCGCTACCTGAGGGACTCAATCCTGAAGAGGTGATCCGATCCATTGCTGTTGAGAAAGATGTAGATGGCTTTCATCCCCAGAGCGTAGGGAACCTCCTGATCGGCAACCCTGGCTTTGTAAGCTGCACACCGAAGGGAGTGATGGAAATACTTGACTATTACCATATAGAGACAGCCGGCAAGCACGCTGTGATCGTGGGGAGAAGCAATATTGTAGGAAAGCCCATGGCAAGCCTCCTGATTCAGAAGGGAAGAGATGCAACGGTGACCATCTGTCATTCAAGAACGAAAGATCTCCCATCTATCACAAGCCAGGCAGATATTCTCATTGCTGCAATGGGGAGGCCCCACTTTATTACCTCCGACATGGTAAAAGATGGGGTAGTGGTCATTGATGTAGGAATTAACAGAATTGAGGACGCAAGTTGTAAACGTGGCTATCGACTGGTAGGAGATGTCGACTATGAACACGTCGCACCACGCTGCAATGCAATTACTCCTGTTCCCGGTGGGGTCGGGGTAATGACCATTGCCATGCTCATGAAAAATACCATGCAAGCTGCAAAGCAATTTGCAAGCAAGGAAGTGAAATGATTCACACATATTGGCTTGAGACCTACGGTTGCCAGATGAACATTGCCGAGAGCAATGCACTGGAACTACAACTCAAAGGAGCCGGATTGGTTCCTGCAGCAAGTGCTGAACAAGCAGATTGCGCTATTTTGAATACATGTACTGTACGTAAAAGTGCTGATAATCGTATCTGGGGAAGACTTGGTTTCTTCGGTCGGATCAAGAAAGAGCGACCTTTTACCTTGATTGTAACCGGCTGCATGGCTGAACGCCTCCAGGAAGACCTGAAGGATGAGGCACCACAGGTAGATTATGTAATCGGGACGAACGACAAACAACGTATCGTCAATATCCTCACCAGCAAGGACGGGAAAATGGACGAGCACTCCCAGTCCTATACATTTGAATCATCATACTATCAGGAAGGTGAGTTCAGCTCCTTCATTCCCATCATGAACGGCTGTAACAATTTTTGTGCCTACTGCATTGTTCCCTATGTACGAGGAAGAGAAGTCTCCCGTCCCGTTGATGATATCATCAAGGAATTTGCATTCCTCGACTCCAAGGGAGTAAAGGAAGTGACCCTGCTTGGGCAGAACGTAAACAGTTATCACTTTGAGCAGGATGGGGAAATTATCAATTTTCCCAAGTTGCTGAAAATCCTGGCTGCCCAGAAGCACTCGGTCAAGTGGATACGTTTTGAAAGCCCCCACCCCAAGGATTTTACCAGCGAACTGGTACAGGTGATCAAGGAAGAGAAAGTAATAGCCCGTCACCTGCATATCCCATTGCAGAGTGGATCAACGAGAATCCTCTCCCTCATGAACCGCAAATACTCTCAGGAACAATTTCTTTCACTGATTGATGAAATCAGGGAAGCAGTACCAGAGATTACGTTCTCCACTGATGTAATGGTGGGCTTCCCCTCCGAAACAGAGGAGGAGTATCAGGAAACACTGCGTGTTCTCTCTCATATGAGGTGTCTTGAAGCCTTCATGTACTACTTCAATCCCAGGGAAGGCACCAAGGCCGTAGACATGGAAGGACAAGTGGATGAGGAGGTAAGGAAGAGACGGTTGAGTGAACTTATTACGTTCCAACATGCCATTTTTGCAGAAGAAAAGACAAAACGCAGTCATGAGGAAGTTGAGGTATTGGTTACCCAGGTTTCCAAGCATGATGATTCCCAGATGCTCGGGAAAACAGAGCACAATGAAATGGTCGTTTTCCCTGGTTCTCCTGAAAAAGGAAGCATAGTTTCTGTCCGCCTAACTGGGTTGAAGGGAAACACGTATAGCGGTATTCTGTTATAGTTGGGTGTGTAATGGAAAAACAACAAGCATTCGAGAAAAAATTCAATACACTGAGAGCAATGATCAGGGGAAGCCGTTCCCTGGTTGTGCTTACTGGTGCAGGCATCTCAACGCTCTCCGGAATACCTGACTTTCGAAGCAGCAGTGGAGTATATGCCAAACGTTGGAATGGGTATCAAGTTGAAGAGATCTTGAGTATCGGATTTTTCCATGCTCATCCAGAACTATTCTACGAATGGGCGAAAGAGTTCTGGTATAATTTGGATTCCTATCAACCGAATGTAATACATACCAGTCTGGCTACCTTGGAGAGAAAAGGCTACGTACGAGGTGTTTTCACACAAAACATCGATATGTTGCATAAAAAGGCAGGAAGCCGAAAATGTTATGAATTGCATGGGAGTGCTGAACACCACCACTGTACAAACTGCAACAGCTACTACTCCTATGCATTCATTGCCCCTATCGTATTGAACGGGGAAGTACCACGGTGTACTCAGTGTGGGGCTGTGATAAAACCGGATATCACCTTCTATGGAGAGAACCTTGATGCCTTGGTACTAGCCAAGGCATATGAGATGTTCAGCCATAGTGATCTTACACTTGTCCTGGGCTCCTCACTGTTGGTACAACCTGCTGCAAACCTGCCGTATCTTTCACTGCAAAA
>NZ_JBFXGH010000168.1:0-3784 GCF_050178175.1 Sphaerochaeta sp. | reverse complement strand
GGGGTGATTCTCTCCGTCATCCTGGAGAGAAAATCATTTGGTTGACAGTCATGCCACCTGATATGAATGGTTATGCATAATTTTGTGTATATTCATACGTATTGCTTAGCATTTTGAAATTTGCTCAGGAATCAAGTGTATTCATTTACTGAATGTGCATTGAGAGTACTGGAAGAATTCGGCTCCAAAAAGCCAATGCACTATAAGGACATCACACAGAAAGCCTTGGAGCAAGGTTGGCTGGTTACAGAGGGGAAAACTCCTGAGTCAACCATGTATGCCCAGATACTTACCGAAATCAAACGCTATAAAGATAGTGGGCGTTCTCCTAGGTTTATACAGCACGGGAATGGAATGGTGGGCTTGTCAAAATGGGTTGCAAAGGGGGTTATCTCAGAGATTGAGCAATACAACAAGCAAACCAGAAAGGCATTGCTGTCCAAGCTCCATTCCTTGGAACCGGTGGACTTTGAAGATGTGGTTTCTCGCCTGCTTACTGCTATGGGCTTCGAGATGGTCGAAGTTACAAGGTATAGCGGAGATGGAGGAATTGATGTTCGGGGTGTCTTGGTGATCGGTGATGTGGTAAGGATGAAGATGGCTGTCCAGGCAAAGCGTTGGAAGTATCATGTGCAGGCACCTGCTGTACAGCAAATGAGAGGGTCCCTTGGGGCCCATGAACAAGGACTGATTATTACCACGAGTGATTTCAGCAAAGGTGCTAAGAATGAAGCTATCCAAGCAGACAAGACTCCCATTGCTCTCATGAATGGGGAACAGTTGGTTACCTTATTGATGGAGTATTCAATTGGTGTAAAAAGCACACCACAGGTCTTGTTTGATCTTGAGGACAGTTCATTGTGTTCTCAGTAAGGATAATAACTCACGTTTGTGAGATGGTACTGGATAATACTCTATGGTTATAGTATCTTCTAAGTGCAAGTAATTGATGTAGTTATGATTGATCAGCTATGAATTATGAGGGGTCAATATTAATGAATCCCAGGAAGGAAGAAATCGCATAAGGGGACCGACGGTTTCTTTCCTTGATCGCAAAAGAGTGGATCAACAAAGAAAACGCCGATGTAATGCACATCTCGGGCAGAACGGTCAAGTAATACGTTTCCCAGATTCTCGCAAAAACCGGAACCTCTTCATGTACTGAAGCCGTTGCCTATGCAATAGGAAAAGGTCTGCTGGTCTTTCCCCCGTTTGATGGATGACCGAAGGCTTTGGGAGAATTGTTTCTGTCTCTTTCATAATTTTCAATCGGCCGATATGGAAAAATTCTGGCAATGATATGGGAATCCATTACCTTTTGTTGAACTATTGGATAGTTCTTTGATATTGTATATTGAGTTTCTTGTCTTTTTGGCTCAAATTATTAAATGGGACTGAAATAGAAAATTCTAATTCAAGAAACCCTACCTACCCTACTATATAGTAGGTCGTACAAGGAGAATGAGATGGCTACCATTAAACATACTGCAGGTCGCATGGCACTTTCGACTGGAATCGATTATGCAATCAAGCGTGTTCAAAAAGATCCCGTTAATGGACTTCTGGACATGGTGGAGATGATTGAGAAATATATGCCATCTACCAAGCACGATGCAGTGTATACGAAAACAGGGAATGCATTCTCTAATTTTCGGCGTTTCGTGGAGGATCCTTCCTCCAAGTGGGTTCGATATGGTACCTCGCTGTTCACGGATATCGATTCGAAGGTCATGAAATCCTTGATTTTGAATCTCGGTTATGAGGCAGGATACAGCGGATTGGAAAAGACTAGGACACTCCGGGACAAGTATCAGTCAAATTTCCCGTGGATCATCCTGTTTGACCCGACCAGCGCCTGCAACATGCACTGCACCGGATGCTGGGCTGCGGAGTATGGTCATACAAAAAGCCTAACCTACCAGCAGATGGATGACATTGTGAATCAGGGTAAGGAACTAGGTACCTATTTTTACATGATGACTGGCGGTGAACCTTTGGTACGTAAAGCTGACACTGTCAGACTTGCCAGAGACCATAAGGACTGCACCTTCGGCATTTTTACCAATGGCACATTGGTGGATGAGAAATTTTGCGACGATATGAAGGAAGTGGGGAATATCTTTCTCAATATCAGTCTCGAAGGATTTTCCGAGGAGAATGACTCAAGGCGAGGCGAAGGCAATTTCGACACGGTTCTGAAGGCAATGGACATGCTAAAAGCCAAAAAGCTGCTCTATGGTACGTCAATCTGCTATACTAGCAAGAATTATAAGAGTGTTGTTTCTGATGATTTCCTTGATCTCCTAATCGAAAAAGGTTGCAAGTTCTCTTGGTACTTCCACTATATGCCTGTTGGCAACAATGCGTCTCCTGACCTGCTCTTGACACCGAATCAACGTGCTTATATGTATAAGAGAATCCGCGAGATACGCGAAATGGACAATCCAAAACAAATATTTCCGCTAGATTTCCAAAATGACGGAGAATTTGTCCATGGTTGTATCGCAGGTGGGAAAAACTATTTGCACATCAATGCGAACGGCGATGTAGAACCATGCGTGTTCATCCATTATTCGACCGCCAATATCAAGGAAGTTTCTCTGCTCGAGTCGTTGCAGCAACCGTTGTTCAAGGCATATTATAAAAACCAAGCGTTCAATGAAAATCACCTTCGGCCATGTCCGATGCTTGAGAATCCTGGATTTCTGGCGAAGATGGTCAAGGAATCCGGCGCAAAATCAACTGATCTCGAATCGCCTGAAGATGTCGACCATCTGTGCGGAAAGTGCACCGAATATGCAAAGGAATGGGCTCCAGTTGCAAATGAACTATGGAACACTTCCCAGAAAGTCAAGGCCGAAAAGCTGGCCGCCCGAGAGGCGGAGGCTAAGAGTTTTGCACAAGATGCATAACTTTTCCAGACTTGTCTAATAGTCATTGTTCGAGACCAGCTCATTCCCCAACGGAGCGAGAGGAAAGGAATCAGCATGATGGTTCCTCTCTGGAGCGAGTTCCGGGAAAACAAGGTGAGATACCCCGTCCCTTGGGGCGGGAAAGGAGGCAACGCCTCCTGAGTCCATGGCTTGCCCTGGGGTATTGATACCTTTCATTTGAAGATGAAATGACGCTACTAGAGCTTTCCTATTTCAAAGTCTGGGATAAGGAGTATCTGAGTAGCCGTTATGGTTTTATTCAATAATTGATGATCCATGAACTACATTGAGCACGTTACCTATCTTGCTCATACTCCGTGTGAGGCGAAAAGAATCCAGGAAAAGACATCTACAGATTTATGGTTGACATGTCTTTTCTGCATGCCCATACTATCGTTGTAGGGCAGGAGTCCTACTCATTGCTGGCAGGACCAGTAGTGATTGCGATGATGTAGGGATTGGGCCAAGATACAGTGCCTGCTGAGCTGTGAAGGGTTTGTACGTACCGCACCTTGGTTGTAGGAAGTGGTGCCGAAAGGTGGTGCTTACCGAAAGAAACGTACTTCTTGTTGAACTTGAAACTTTGTCTTCTGGTTTTTTTGTTAACCAAAAGAAATCGCTGATTAGCTTAGGCTGGTTCAGCGGCAAAGCAGCCCCTAAGACAACGAAACCTCCCTGCATTGCAAGGAGGTTTTGTCTTTGGGCCCAGTAGGACTTGAACCTACGACCCACGGATTATGAGTCCGATGCTCTAACCAACTGAGCTATAGGCCCTAAAGCTGTATGTAATCTAAAGGATTTTTGCAAGAATGTAAAGAATCTTTTCGTTGATATCGGTTAGTCTTATTTAT
>NZ_JBFXGH010000167.1:0-3831 GCF_050178175.1 Sphaerochaeta sp. | reverse complement strand
AATCTTGCTCGAGCAGCTTGAAAGTGTCTTTGCAGCAATTAAGAAACATTCGAAGCTTATCACGATAATCAGCGGATTCTTCCTTCTGGCCTTCGGCATTGTCTTGACCTTGGGATTCACTCCGGCCGCACTATTTCTTTAGGAGTTTTTCATGAAAAAAAATACCCGTACCCTTATGATAACCCTGATTTCATTCATCGTAATCATTGTCGTCGCCTCAGTTGCATACAATGCACTCAAGGAGAGCAGCGCTCCATCTGTCTCACTCACCCCGAATCTTACGAATATTCCCACTGCTGTAGAAAAACCTGTTGCCGTTGCACCATCAATTGATGCAGTAGAAGAGCCAGCTGTGGCCACAACAAGTTCTGCAGTTGATGAGCCGGTAGCGACTCCTCCTGAGGCAACAGCTGACGAAGAGGCCGATGCCCCTGAAACGGAAGCTGCTGCAGATGCTCCTGCTGAGGAAGCGCCAAAGATGCCTGATATTCCTCTCTTCACCCTTGACGGGGAAGAGACCAGTTTTGATGCCGTACGGCAGGGAAAACCGGCAATCATCAACTATTTCGCTTCCTGGTGCCCTCCCTGCAAGCAGGAACTTCCTCACTTCCAGGCCGCTTATGATACCTATGGTGATCAGATCAGCTTCATCTTCCTCAACGCAATGGATGGGCAACGAGAAACACTGGAAACCCTTACCAAGTTCATGGAGGATTTTCCGTTCACAGGTCCTGTCTACACGGATGAAGGAATCTTTGCCTACATCTTCCAGACAAACAGCCTGCCGACCACCGTATTCTTCAATGCTGATGGCTCAATTGCTAACGGCTATCTCGGGTATGTCAGTGAGACTGCACTGCAGGAGAACATTGACCGGTTGCTCACACAAGAGTAAGCATATAACCGACGTAGAACAGAGCGCTTCCCCCGATACAGAACAAATGCCAGATGGCATGGTAGTGGGGGAGGCGTTTACTTGCGTAAAAGATCACCCCGAAACTGTAGGTAAGTCCCGCTGCGATGATCCATTTAATCAAATCAGAAGGGATGTAGGGCACAATATCCTTCCAGAAGAATACAATCAGCCATCCCATGGCAAGATAGAGCAGAACATGCAATACCTTGGCCTTTCCCCAGAAAATGAGGGTGAAGACGATACCTGTTACCGCAACCAACCAGACCAGCATCGTAATCCGGTAAGCAACAGGAGTCCCGATGTACATCATCAATGGTGTATAGGTTCCTGCAATCAGGAAGTAGATGTTGCTATGATCCAGAACCCTGCAGAGCCGTTTACCATTCCCATGGGGTAGGGAGTGATAGAGAGCAGATGAACTATAGAGCAACAACATGGTCAATCCCCAGATGACCAAACCTACCTTGAGGGATGTACTGGCGAGGGAAGGAAGCTTGAAGAGGATGGAGATGAGTGCGATGAGCGCAAGAACTGCTCCCACGACATGTGTTATTGCGTTTTCCTTTTCCGCCTTCGGGTCATCATAGGAGTGAAGGGTGATATGGTCCTCTAGCCAAGCATTGAAACGTTGCATCGGTGATGCCTCCTGTTGCTGGATACCTTAGCGATGTGCCTGTTTCTCGGCAATGGTAGATTTCTGCTGTTTGGCTACTAGTAGAAATCTATCAGGAGCAAAAAAAAGGGCCCTGAGGCCCTATTCAAAGGATATGCTCCAAAAAGAGTTTTGTTCGTTCACTTTTTGGATGGGAAAATATCTCATCTGGTGTACCGATTTCCACAATCCGTCCCTCGTCCATGAAGACAACCTTTGAAGCAGCTGCCTTGGCAAATCCCATCTCGTGGGTGACCAGAAGCATGGTCATGCCACTCTTTGCAAGTTTGAGCATGACATCAAGCACTTCCTTGATCATCTCTGGATCGAGAGCGCTGGTGGGTTCATCGAAGAGCATAACCTTCGGTTCCATTGCCAATGCACGTGCAATGGCAACACGCTGCTGCTGCCCGCCCGAGAGCTGGGGTGGATGTACGTCAGCCTTTTCCTCAAGCCCTACCAGCTTCAATAAGTCCATTGCTTTTTCCTCAGCCTTCTTTTGTGACATTTTTCTTACTTTCACAGGGGCGAGGGTGATGTTCTGCATGACAGAAAGGTGGGGGAACAGGTTAAAGGACTGGAACACCATTCCTACTTCCTCACGAATCTTTCTCAAATCCACATGTGGGTCTGTTACCTCATCCTCATCGATGAAGATTTTTCCACCAGTTGGGTTTTCCAATTTATTGACACTTCTGAGCAAGGTGGATTTTCCACTACCCGATGGACCGATGATAACAACAACTTCACCATTTTCCACCGTAAGATCAGCGTGTTTGACAGCTTTCACCAAGGCCTTGTTTGCGGTGATATAATCCTTTGAGAGATCTTCAATACGTATTCTAGCCATTCTGATGCAACCTTTCCTCCAGGATGCCTACCAAGCGGGAGAGCAGGAGGGTGATGATGAGGTATATGAGCGCAACAACCAACATGGTTTCCAAGGAGAGGAAGGTCCGACTGATATACTCCCTTCCTTTTCTCAGGATGTCACTGAGTGCAATTGTAGATACCAGGGATGAATCCTTGAGCATCGAGATGAACTCGTTTCCGATTGCTGGAAGTATTACCTTAACCGTCTGGGGGAGAATGACATAGCGAAAGGCCTGGGAGCGGCTCAACCCCAGGGCAATGGCAGCTTCCATCTGTCCCCTGGGTATTGCCTGTATACCTGCCCGTACGATTTCACCCATGTAAGCGCCGAAACAGATGGAGAGTGCAACGACTGCTGCAACCATCCCCTGTATCTTGAAGAAACGGCCCATTGCATAGTAGATGAAGATCAACTGGACAAGGAGGGGAATACCCCGGATCAATTCCACATAGACCCCGCTGATCATATTGACCCAGCGCCGTTTACTCACCGAGCCAAGGCCAGTGATAGTTCCAATCATCAAGGCACCAAAAATTGCGAAGATCGTAGCCTGGAATGTTACCGGGGTTCCCTTGATGGTCACCATGAAAATATCCCGATAGGGTTGGGGTTTGAACATAACCAGGCCAGTAAGCAAGAGGATTGCACTGAAGAAGGTAATCCTCCATGAATTCAGTACATGTCCATCATCCTTACGCGGAATGAGCACACCATCGGTCATCTGGATGGTGAGTGCCTTTTTTTTCTGTGCAGTTGGGTCAACAGAGACAACCTGGTCCCGTATCTTCTGCATTCTCATTGTTTCATTGTCAAATGGTTGTTTTTCCATATAATCTCACATTCTACATGATATAAGGGAAGTACTACATAATCATGCATGTAAAGTCAAGCTAATATGTATAAATATTCACATATTCCCGATAAACAGTACAGCCGCCTCACGGCGGCTGCAACAGTAGTGAAACAAGGTTTGTTTAGATGATGCCCCACTTCTCTTTCAGTGCATCCATTGTTCCATTCTCTTCCATGGTCTTCAAACCATTGTTGACCAGGTCCAGTACTTCACTGTTACCCTTCAGGGTTGCAATGGCAATCGGCTCAGGCTCTCCCAAGTCACTGGCACTACCGGTGATCTTCAGTTTGTTGGCATAGTTGTCATTGGTCATGACGAAGTCACTGGCGATGACAGAGTCGGTGACCACTGCATCAAGATTGCCGTTGAGCATATCCTCGATGGCAAAGCCAACCTCATCATAGGCCTTGATAATTACACTGAAGTCATCACGACTCTGGTCGAAATCATCAAGGAAGATATGGCCGGTGGTCCCCAGCTGTACACCAACGGTCTTGTTGTTGAGACTTGCAGTATTGGAGAGATCCGTATTGGAG
>NZ_JBFXGH010000166.1:0-3856 GCF_050178175.1 Sphaerochaeta sp. | reverse complement strand
CAGCCCAATAGAGAACATCACGCCCATGGAGAAACCGCACATGGCTCTCCTTGACGGCTGCAAGCAGGACCGGAGCATCCTCTTTTGCTGAATGACGGAATGCGAGGATTACAGGGTAGGGGGATGAGAGGGCTTCCTTCAAGTATTTCCTGTGTATGGTGGTAATCCCCCTCACTCCCATGGCAAGATAAAGATATGGACGGATGATCATTCTGCTGAGATGGAATACTGCCTTGCTGAATCGAGGTTCTGGGAAAGGAGTGGGTTTTTGTACGCTCACCGTACCTCCTTCTTCTCCAGCATTTTCTCATAGTATGCTTGGTCGATAGGGTATTTCTTGAGAATAAACAAGCCTAAGAGATACCACAGAAGAGGAAGTGGGCCGGAGACAAGGATGATCCCTGCACTGGAGGGGGCCTGGAAGTCAAGGGACTGAGCAAATCCTTGTTAGTTCGTCTTGGTCAAATCGGAAAACACCGGTGAGACCTGAACGTCTCATTCATCCAGATGCTGTTGGAACTATCCAATACACTCTCTTGCTTGAGGGAATGCAGGTACGTTTCACTCTCCGCGTTCATTGTCCCGGGAGTATGGCTTGAATCGGTGAGGATGCTAAGCATTTCGCTTTTGGTTTCCCCTACAGCACCATTCATGGTCATGGAAAGGACAAACAGGGCTGAAAGCGGGCTGATCATACGGTTGCCTCCCTGCTCGTAGCCGGCAAAGAAGAGACCATCTGAGAAGGTACTCGCTACTTCACTGAATGACTTGGAAAGGGGCGTTTCTTGCAAGGGTTGGGCAACGGAAGAACCTGCGGCAAAAAGGACCAAAAACAGTAATACGATTTTGCGCATGCATTTACTCCATATCCAGAATGTACCATGGTTTTACCCAATGTGAAGCAAGAGCACACACAAAGCACACAGATAGAAGGAACACTACTCCTGTATGAACGGAGGAGAGTATATGAAACAGTCACGGGGAAAAGTGCAACGAATACGGAAAATTGTGCAACTGGTTTTCTTTCTTTGGGTGGTTACGGTAATTGCCTTGAGTGAAGCAGCAGCGAATGGATTTACACTGCCATTCTCCATGGAAACAGTTTCCCTTCATGCCATATGCCCCTTTGGCGGGGTGGTAACGCTGTGGACCCTTATCAAGGATGGTCTCCTGATCAGAAAGATTCATGAATCCTCGGTAGTGCTTGCATCCCTGTCCGTACTCCTTGCGGTTCTCTTTGGACCGGTCATCTGTTCCTGGGTCTGCCCATTTGGGACATTCCAGGAGTGGATCGGGAAGCTTGGAAGGCGGCTCTTTCCCAAGCGGTACAACACCTTCGTCCCCAAGCGTATCGACCGTTACCTACGATTCCTGCGGTATGGTATCCTTGTATGGATCTTGGTCATGACCGCCCTCTCTGCGACCCTGGTTTTCCAGCCATATGACCCCTACTATGCACTCTTCTCTCTCATTCATCGAGAGTTTTCACTTGCGGGACTTGTTATATTATTCATAATCATCTTGCTTTCACTCTTCGTGGAACGTCCTTTCTGCAAGTATGCCTGTCCCTATGGTGCCTTCCTTGGGCTTTTCAATAAGATCAGGATCTTCAAGATACGAAGGAACAAGGATCTTTGCATCAATTGCGCTGCTTGCAATAGAGCCTGCCCGATGAACATTGATATAGCAGGAAGTGAGGTGGTTTCCTCAGGTCAGTGTATCTCCTGCATGGCCTGCACCAGTGAAGATGCATGTCCCATCTCTGATACCGTGATCACCTCCTTCAACAAGAAACAAAAAGGCATTTCCATACGGCGAATCGGTATCATTACGGTTCTGGTAATCGTTGGCGGCATCATGCTCTCCATGGTACTTGGACTCTGGAGAACCTCCAGCAGTAAACAACCGACGCTTCTCAAGGAAGGAGACTATGTGGGAGCTCCCGACCCTGCTGATATTCGCGGAAGTTATACATTTGACGATGTGGCGAAGGCGTTTCCTGTCCCTCTCACCATACTCCTGGATGCATTTGGCGTAGAAGAGGGAACGATGCGTCTTGGCTCCCTTGAGGAAATCTGGGCAGGTTCCATCCCTGAGGGAACAGAGGTTGGAACTGATTCCATCAGGCTCTTTGTATCGGTATATACCGGGATCCCATTCACAGCCGAAGAGGGGACCTTGCTGCCCACCAGTGCAGTGCGCGTGTTGGAGCGTGAAGGAAAGTCAGCTGATCCTCGTTTTTCGCAAATAAAAGAAGCTGCGATAGAACTTACCGTTGATGAGAGTGTGGTAGTACCCACCCCTGCCCTTGAGATAACCGGCAAGACCACGGTACAGGAAGTGCTGGATGCTGGCTACACCCTTTCCCTGATAGAGTCAATCCTGGGAACAGTGGAGAACAAGCGTGAAAGTATCAAGGAGATTGCTGAGTCACAGGGATTGAGTTTTAGTGAGGTGAAGCTGAAAATCCTTGAGTAACTAAGGCAGCAAGTGCCATGGTGATGGGGAGCATTCTTACAAGGAAACCAAGCAATACCGCCTAGGGAATGGGTGAGTGGAGCATGTTCAGCAACCCTTTCCTGCTGAACCATCCTGTGATGATCAACAGTCCCAGCGTGAAGAGAAAAATTCCTTGGATCCGGTCGTAGAGGAGGATCAGGTTCATTGCCTCGTTTCCTCCCCATAGTTCCATCAGGGGGGATGCCGAGGAACCCGGAGTTCATGAAGACCAGTGGGGGAAAAGCACGCCCTGATACCATTCAGTTCTTGGTTCCTTTCCTTAATCCGCTATACTGGTAACCGGAATACAGGAGTAGCATGGAAAAGAGTGATTGGTCAGCAGAAGGCAGATGAGATTCACGTCGAACTGGTAACTGACCATTCGCGTCTTCCTGCTCAGTCTCTTCCTGGTATCCATCCTCTCGCTGTTTTTCCACCAATTCAATCGAAAACTAGAACAGTCACTCTGGGAAGGGAAACAGGCTCAGTTCCAATATCTTACGGACCAAAGTGCCCGGTTGATAAGCCAGCAGATCAATGAAGA
This sequence comes from Sphaerochaeta sp., assembly GCF_050178175.1. GTDB lineage: Bacteria > Spirochaetota > Spirochaetia > Sphaerochaetales > Sphaerochaetaceae > Sphaerochaeta. The sequence continues at coordinate 813 of NZ_JBFXGH010000166.1, read as the reverse complement.
CCAGGGAGTGCTGTAATCGTTGGTTGAACAAACTGCATCCCTCACGCTGGAGGATACGGTGGTTCTGCTCAATGAACGCTCTATCCAATGGGAAAAAAATGGGAATTATCCTTCCGTCACCCGTTCTGGTGACTATTTGCAGTATCTGATGGAACAAGCCTGAGGGAACCCTGATCTGGCGGACAGATGGAAGCATCCAAACAGAGGCTTGCTGATGCCCTCACAATTCATTCCACTTCTGGAGAAACATAATCTCCTTATCGCGTTGGACATGTATATCCTGAAGCTTGTGTGCAAGCTGTTTGTACAATGGAAGGGTGAGGCCCCCCCTTCCTCCTATCTCGGTCAACCAGTCAAGGGCACATCTCTTTGTCACGAACTACGAGGAGAGCTTGGTAGCATTGGTTGACCGCTATGGCATCGACCACAAACTCATGGAATTCGAATTGACGGAGGCCTTGTTCCTACCCATTTGTCATCTATCCTGAAATCGCTGAGAAGCCAAGAATTCTTGGTCTCCCTTGATGATTTCGGTTCAGGGTACTCCTCCCTTACCATGCTCAAGGATGTACAGATTGATGTAATCAAGATGGATCAAGGCTTTTTCACCGACCTTACTACCAACGAATAGGGAATGGTGGCGATCCAACATGTCATAGCCATGGCGAAAGATCTTGGGATTACCTCATTGCTGAAGGTGTGGAGAGTGAAGAGCAAGCCAAGATGCTTGCTTCCATGGGCTGCGACGGTGTGCAGGGGTATTTCTACAGCCAACCGTTGGAAGTCAGGGAGTATGAGCAGTTGCTGGGCGAC
>NZ_JBFXGH010000165.1:0-3874 GCF_050178175.1 Sphaerochaeta sp. | reverse complement strand
TATTGCAGAACAAGCAAGGTGGTTCTGCAGTATCGGCACTTATCCTCTTTGATCTGGACCATTTCAAGCTGGTCAACGATACCTTTGGACATCAACGGGGGGATCTCCTTCTGAAAGAACTTTCTGCTTTGGTAAAAGAACAACTGCTGGATGGAGAATCACTTGCCCGTTGGGGAGGGGAGGAATTCCTTATTCTTACCAAACGTGATGGAGTGGCACTCGCAGAATCATTACGAGAGAATATTGAGAACCACGTATTTGAACAGGTGGGAAAGATTACAGCCAGTTTCGGGGTTTCTCCCGTACTCCCTGATGATTCCGAGATCAAGATTTTCCGTCAGGTGGATACAGCCCTCTATCGAGCCAAGGAGATGGGGAAAAACCGTGTGGAACTGTTTACGAACAGTTGAACGTAATACTGCTACAAATCAGGCCGGTTGTCTGATATCGTTTTCTCTCTTCCAAGAATGCAAGCACAGCTTCCTTCAGCATCTTCTCTCCATAGGGAGAAAATTCTCGTCTGCTTGGAGAATGTATTTCTCTTTCCATTACCAGCATTCTCAAGGGATGATGTTCTTCCCTTGCCAGTATCTTGGGAAAATTGACTTGGATTATCCCGAGTGACAAGGTCTCAGGTCCGAAAAGATTGATGGTTGCATGAAATGGGTCAAATCCGGCCATGCCGGTAGAAAAACTGAGCTGAGCTATGGTGATCTCAGCAGTATAGGTTACATCCTCAACACAGTATGTCTCGGTGATCTGATAGCCTGTGTGTTTATACACGGGTGTGTATTGCATATTATGCTCCTTGTGTGATGATTTACGTGTCGATCAGCACTTTTTCATCAAGTCATACACTGCCTCCTGTTTCTTAGGAGGCCTTTTGCAAGGAACATGGTTCTGTACATACAACATTGAAGGGCTCCTTTTAGCGATTTGTTTTTGGACGCTGCAAGTTGGGGGATAAATCACGTCTCTATCTTCATTCTATATGGGTAAGTCGGCAAAAACAATACTAATTTCTTGTCTTTACCATATCATTCTTGAATACAAGTGAACGGTTTGTTTCTTTGAGATTGGTTCTGTTACCGAAAGAACAGAATACATAATCATAAAATTACTAAGAGTGATAATATACTACTAAAAGTAATATACGAAATTAGTTGACCGGTTTATAAAACCGGTTTAGTATAAAGGTGTACCGAAGAAAAATGATGGGAGAAATTCTTCTCCCTAATGATTACGGTAACACCAAAGGAGAATGAATCAATGAAAAAACATCTGTTTATTGCCTTTTTGATTGTCATGATGGCAATGGGGTCGGTTGTATTTGCAGCTGGTGCCGAGGAAGCCGCTCCCGCAAAGGAAGTGTATTTCCTGAATTTCAAGCCAGAGATTGCTGACGTGTACGAATCCAAGATTGCTCCTGCTTTTGAAGAGGAGACTGGAATCAAGCTGAAGGTCGTTACCGCTGCAAGTGGTACCTACGCTCAGACGCTCAAGAGTGAAATTGCAAAAAGCAATCCTCCCGTAATCTTCCAGACCAATGGACCTGTAGGTTTGAAAGAGAGCAAGAGTTATACCGCTGACCTGAGAAACACTGATTTCTACAGCATCCTCAGCGACAAGTCAATGGCTCTTACTGATGGTGAGAAAGTCCTGGCTATCCCGTATGCTGTTGAAGGCTATGGTATCATCTACAACGATGCAATCATGAGAAAGTACTTTGCACTTCCTGACAAGGCTGTATCCATCTCCAGTGCAGATGAGATCAATAACTTTGCAACCCTCAAGGCAGTTGTTGAGGATATGACCAAGCACAAGGATGCCTTGGGTATCAAGGGTGTGTTTGCTTCCACCAGCCTGTCTGCAGGTAATCAGTGGAGGTGGCAGACCCATTTGGTAAACGTTCCTCTCCATTTTGAGATGGTAGCGAGAAATATTCCTGCTGGATCGAGCGTCCCTGAACTTGAATTCACCTATAGTGAAAACATGAAGAACATATGGGATCTCTATTTGAACAACAGCACCACTGCTCCTGGCCTGCTTGGAAGCAAGAGTGTTGATGACTCAATGGCAGAGTTTGCACTTGGTCAGGCTGCCATGGTACAGAACGGCAACTGGGGTGCCAGCCAGATCCTTGGTGTCAAGGGAAACAAGGTTGCTGATTCCGACATCAAGTTCCTGCCCATCTACACCGGGATTGAAGGTGAGGAGAATGCAGGCCTGAATGTTGGAACTGAAAACTACCTCTGCATCAACAGCAATGTAAGTGCAGAACAACAGGAAATGGCTGACCAGTTCCTCACATGGCTCTTCGCCAGCGAAACAGGCAAGCAGTTCGTAAAGAATGACCTGATGTTCATCACACCGTTCAACTCCTTCAAGGATAGCGAGCTTCCCACCGATCCATTGGCCAAGGAAGTCATCCGCTGGATGAACAAGCCTGGTATCAAGTCGGTTCCTTGGGCATTCTCCATCATTCCTAGTGAAGAGTGGAAGAATAAATTCGGTGCAGCTCTTGCTGAGTACAGCGTTGGTAGGATGACTTGGGACGAGGTAGAGAAGGTAGCAGTCGATGCTTGGAAGATTGAGTACGACTTGACCAACTAACCGTCGTAGAAAACATGTTAGGAGAAACCGCCTACCTTCATTGGAAGGCAAGGCGGTTTACCTGTTTTACAAGGGAGTCCCTCATGCAAAAGTCCATACAGAAATATTTTGCTTTATTTGCGCTTCCCGGTCTGATCTGCTTCGCTATTGCGTTTCTGATCCCAATGGTTATGGGGGTGGTTCTTTCTTTTTTCAAGTTCAGTACCGTAACGGATGCAACATTCAACGGTCTGGAGAACTACAGGAACATTTTCATTGACAAGGAGTTCCTTTCAGCTCTCTGGTTTACCATTCGTTTTACGATAGTCTCCGTGATAACCATAAACCTTGGAGCCTTTGCACTAGCGATGTTGCTTACCAGAGATATCAAGGGAACAAACCTTTTCAGAACGGTATTCTTTATGCCTAACCTGATCGGAGGCATTGTCCTTGGTTGGATTTGGCAGGTAATCATCAATGGCATTCTTCTCAGGCAGGGAGTTACCATCGTCAGTGATCCAAAGTATGGATTCTGGGGCTTGGTTGTCCTGATGAACTGGCAGAATATCGGATACATGATGGTAATATACATAGCCGGTATTCAGAATATTTCCCATGATCTCATTGAAGCGGCACAAATAGATGGAGCCGGAAGATGGACCATGTTGCGTTCAGTCATCCTTCCCTCAATCATGCCATCAATTACCATCTGCAGCTTCCTGACCCTTACCAATGGATTCAAGTTATTTGACCAGAACCTTGCTCTCACAGCCGGTGCTCCTGGAAAGCAGACAGAGATGTTGGCACTCAACATCTTCAACACCTTCTATGGCCGCAGTGGCTTCGAAGGGGTAGGTCAGGCAAAAGCAGTGCTCTTCACCATCTTGGTTGCAATCATTGCCCTAAGCCAGCTTCGTCTGACCCGTAACAAGGAGGTGGAGGCATGAACATGCAAACCAAAGAGAAACGGATCAATTATGGTTTGATCATTATCCTTTCCTTCCTCACCATCCTGTTCATCTCCCCCATCTTGATCGTATTGATGAACTCTTTTAAATCAAAGCTGTTCATTTCCAATGAACCATTCTCATTTCCCAATCCTGAAACCTATGCAGGAGGGGAGAACTACATAACAGGGGCAGCAAAGATTGAGTTCTTTGATGCATTCGGCTATTCACTGTTCATCACCGTTTTCTCCGTGATCAGCATCTCATTGGTCACGAGCATGCTGGCATGGTATATAACCAGGGTGAAAACAAAGTTCACCAACTTTGTCTATTAT
>NZ_JBFXGH010000164.1:0-3910 GCF_050178175.1 Sphaerochaeta sp. | reverse complement strand
AGTGGAAGCGGATATGGTTCAACCCATATGCCTTGCTCTGGGAGAAGAGGTACTCCCAATACTCCTCCTCCATCGGAGGATGTCCGGTCTTTGGAAAAACACAGCACTCCACCGTCCCTCGGAGGAACACCTGCTTGCCATTCACAAATATCTGTTTTCCTTTGGCCTCTACACTTCTGAGGCCAATCTGGAGAGTCTTCTCATCAAGTACAACATCCCCTACTGAAAGCAGTACCTGAACATCCTCAAGGTTCGGTGCATACTCATCCCAGAGAGGCACCTCGGTGAGCTCCAGATGAAAAGCAGTTGTTCCTGGCCTCACACTTTTACTGAGAGGGAGAGCGTCTTTCCCTACTCTCTTTATCTGCAATGTAACAGAGACTTCTTGCTCTCCGTGATTCTCCACACCAACCGTACAGAGCGCAGCATTACGTTTTGTATTCGAATATACACTGACCTCCCCCAAAGTCAGAGAAGATACAGGCAGCAGTGCCAATTGCCCAACAATCCCATTCCACGGTCCTTGGGTCTGGTCGGAAATGCTGTGGGCATTTGGGCCAACTTCCCAGATCATCCGGTTATCAACCCGAATGACCAACACCACTTCCTCATCATCCAATGAAGGAAAATCATAGCGGTGTGGAACGCTCAGACTGTCGCAGGACCCAATAAACACCCCGTTCACCCATACACGAGTCTCCCAGTGTGGACGCTCGAGGACCAACTGCCAGGAATTATTGTTATGCTTTGGAATGGTAATATGCTTTACATACCACGCCGGGCCGATAAACCGTGTTTCCGGTTGCAGCCAGTAGGGGAAGCGAAATGCATCATCCTGTCTATAGGGCTCATAGAGTGGATCTTGTATAAATTCATTACCAAACTGGGAACCTACCCACTCTGTCTTGCTGGTAACAGGACTTCCGATACCAGAGAGTTCAAGGCTTCCAGGCAGCGTTATTGGATGCGCATGTTTCCCCACCAAGGACGCTGGTTCAAACCACTTTTCAGATAATCCCCTATCCTCTTCATCAAGAAACACCTGCCACTGACCACGTAGATCTATCTTCTCTCTCATGTAATCTGCCTTATCCTTATTGCTTGACCGCACCTGCTGTCAGGCCTCGTATATAATACTTCTGCACTGCGAGGAAGATTGCAACGGTCGGGATGCAAACCAACGTCGAGGCAGCCATTGCCGGCCCATAGGGCGGCGCTGACCCTGCCGACACCCCGGTAAGCATGTTCGCCATACCAATGGGGAGGGTCATGGACAACTCCTGCCGAATGGCGATCAAGGGCCAAAGGAAGTTGTTCCAACTGTTAATGAAGGTAATAATGCCCAGACTTGCCAAGGCAGGTACCATAATCGGCAAGGCAATCTGGAAGAAGATCCTCAGATCCCCTGCTCCGTCTATTTTTGCTGAATCCAGCAATGCATTAGGGACATAGGATGCATACTGATTCATCAGGAAAATCCCGATGGGAGGAGCGATGAAGGGAAGCATCAAGGAAATCAGTGAATTGGTCATGCCAAGCCTACTGGTAACCACGAACAAGGGAACCACCAGAATGGGGAATGGGATCATGGTTGAAGAAAGCAACACCGCAAACAGTTTTCCCCGTCCCTTGAAGCGAAACTTTGCAAACGCATAGCCAGCCAGGCTTGTGATCATTAAAGCCAACACGGTGGTAAACAAGGCAACGATCAAGCTATTGACAATCCAGCGGGAGAACGGCCAGGAGGAGAACAACCTTGCATAGTTGCCTCCATCAAGGCTTTTGGGCAGGAACGTTGCCGGCTGGAAAATCTCCTCGGTAGTCTTGAATGAAGAGCTGACCATCCAGATAAAGGGAAGCAGCATAAAAGCACCACCAACCCATACCACAACATTCATCACCCAGGCGCCGGCTGAAAGACGACTGTGTTTTCTCATAGGTCACTCTCCTTTCTCAACTTCATCTGCACTGCAGAGAAGGAGGCAATTGCAATGAACAGTACCAGGCCAATTGCCGATGCATAGCCAAAGCGGAACTGTGTGAACCCTCTCAGATAGAGGTACTGCACCACCGACCTGGTTGCATTTGAAGGACCACCCCCGGTAAGGATCTGTGGTTCATCGAAGATCTGCATGGAGCCGATGAGAATAATCATGGAGACAAAGAATGTGATCGGGCGCAGTTGTGGGAGTGTTACCGAGAAAAATCGTTGCATGGTGGTTGCTCCATCAACCTTCGCCGCATCATAGAGTTCCCGGTCAATTCCCTGCAGTCCTGCCAAGAAGTAAATGCTGGTCAATCCCAACCAACGCCAGATGATCACCACGATTACCGGAACCAAGGCAAGCGTACGCGAGCCCAACCAGTCGATGGGAACACCAAGCATCCTGTTGATCAAACCGAAATTTGTATTGAACAACATCAGGAATGTCTGTGAGATTGCCACCGTAGAAGTAACGATAGGAGCAAAATAGATTGCCCTGACCACCAGACGTCCACGGAGGTGGGGGGAATCGAGTGCGAGCGCTAGGAGAAGAGAGAGTGGCACTACAACAAAAAGGCTCACTGCACTGTAGAGCAAGGTGTTCCTGACAGAGAGCCAGAACACCGAATCGGTGGCAATCCCCTTCAGATTATCCAACCCATTGAACTCAGGGCTCTTGATCCCGGTCCAATTGAAAAAGCTGACCACCAAAGAGAATATCATCGGGCCGAACATGAAGACCAGGAACACCAGATAAGCTGGGAGTATAAAGAAATAGGGTGTTCTCTTGTACATCGTTGTGCGCATCATCACCTCCTAGCAAAAAAGAGAGCAATGGGGGAGAAGCGAACCCCTCCCCCACAGAAATAGCCAAATCTTACAGCTGTGCATCACGTTCAGTGATTTCAACTACGGTATCAACAAATTCACTGGACGAGAGCTTGCCTTCAATAAACAATGGCAGATTGTCCACCATTGCCTGCAAGAGGAAAGGACGGGCTGGGCTCTGCCACAGTGGAGGTGTCTCCAACGCCACATCAGCAAATACTGCACCAATCTTCTGGCCACCAAAGAATGGATGCTCTTCCTCGGTTACCGCTGGGGAATCGAGTGCTTCGTACATCGTGGGGTAGAAGTTGATCGTTTTATAACGGTCCAACTGACCATCAAGGGACATATATGCATCATCCAGCACATCCCACACAATATCCTTGATCTTCGAACTCTTGGTAATGGCGAATCCGGTACCACCCCAGACGCTGGTGCGATAGCCGCTGCCGTCTTCCCAGACCGGCATTGGTGCCACACGCCATTCTCCTGCCATGCTCTCAACACCAGGCTGCAATACCGAGGTATTATACCAGTCAGGTGCGACCATACCGGCTACCTTACCCGTTGAGAACGCTGTTGGGATGGTGGAACCCCAGAACTCATTGCCCAAGACAACCTCAAGTGAATTGGCATCAAGTGCCTCACGAAGCATATCCAGTACCTTGATTGCTGCTTCCCTATTCTTTCCTTCACCCAGGACAAGATTTCCTTCCTGATCAAAGAACTGTCCGCCACGCTGGAGGAACATCAGGGAGAAAATTCCCGAGGCATCATTGTCCATGGCACCAATCTTGACTCCATGCTCCGCCAACTCTTTTCCTGCCTCGATGTACTCTTCCCAAGTTGTGGGGATGTCGACACCATACTTCTCGAAGATTGCCGGCTGATAGTAATACACTGAAGCGGTCAGTGCACTCTCAAGCCCATAGATTTTCCCTTCATGGGTATACAGTGCCCAACGGCCCTGTACGAAATCGTCGTATCGGTCCCCGATCTTGTCGGTGAGATCAACCAGGAAAGACTCCACATTATTGTCCTCCATCAAGGTGGGGAACCAGCCTTGCTCAACACCGATCAAGTCGGGCATCTCCTCCC
>NZ_JBFXGH010000163.1:0-3910 GCF_050178175.1 Sphaerochaeta sp. | reverse complement strand
ATGAAACGGTCTGTTTCCAATGTTCTCTCGCTCACTGTGGTAACCGGTATTGTACTGGGTGTCTCACTAATACTGATCGCCATGGTGGGGAGCAGCATTCCCTCATCTCTCTCCAGTTTTATACGGGGTATCGTGGGGTCAACGTATTCGATCGGGGAGGTCCTGGTACGTGCAACACCCTTGATGCTTGCTGCCCTTGGAGTTTCAGTCGGGTTCCGTACCGGGTTCATCAATATCGGTGCGGAGGGCCAGATTTACCTTGGAGCAATTGCAATTACTTGGTTGGGGATGGCGTTTCCCTCCTTGCCTCCAGTACTTATGATCTCCCTTGCCATGCTGGTAGGGTTTCTTGCTGGCGGACTGTGGTCCGTAATCCCTGGTATCCTTAAGGCCAAATTTGGTCTTTCTGAGATCATCAATACCATTATGTTGAATTACATTGCCATCAACTTGGTGGGGATACTGGTCAGGACGAGTCTGAAGGATCCCTCTTATCCCTATCCTATGTCACCAATGCTGCCTCCCGCTTCCTACTTTCCTATGTTGCTTTTGCCTACACGCCTGCATGCAGGATTCCTGCTCGCCCTGATTTGCGCCATTTTGGTCTACTTGCTGATGTTCAGGACGTCAACAGGGTTCTGTATGCGGGCTGTGGGCCTTAATAAACGAGCTAGTATGTGTAGCGGTATTTCTGTGAGGAGTCACATGGTATTTTCCGCTTTGCTCAGTGGTGGCCTTGCTGGTTTGGCGGGGGTAAGTGAGATTGCTGGCTTGCACCATCGCTTGATTGAAGGAATCAGTCCAAGCTATGGATACTTGGCTATCGTGGTCTCCCTTCTGGGGAAGAACCACCCATTCTGGATTATTCTCAGCTCGCTGGGTATTGCAGCCTTGCAGGTTGGATCGATGGCTATGCAGCGTAGCAGTGGGGTTCCTACATCTATTGCCAGCATCATCATGGGGTTGTTGGTCATTATGATTTTGGCGCGGAAGCAGTTCTTTGGCTGCAAGGATGTGTAGGATGAATCCCGTAACGCTTACCCTGATCACAACATTCCTTGCAGCAACAATCCGAATGGCAACTCCTATTGCTCTTGCTGGATTGGGAGAGACCGTAAGTGAACGCGCTGGGATAAGCAATATTGGAGTAGAAGCCATTATGCTTAGTGGTGCATATTTCAGCTTCTGGGCGATGTTCCAGACTTCCAGCGTAGCGCTTGGACTGCTTGCAGGTATTGCAGGAGGTGTGGCCGCCAGCATGATCCACGCAGTGCTGAGCATTCACCACAAGGCTGACCAGACAATTGCAGGCCTTGCCCTGAATTTCCTGTTTCTGGGTTTGACCAGTTTCTTGTTCCTGATTCAGTTCGGCAAGACTACCACGCTCCCTTCCATTGAGATTATCAACCATGTGAAGGTGCCCTTGCTTCATAGGATTCCTATCATTGGGCCGGCATTGTTTGACCAAGATCCTTTCGTATATCTGTTGTTCCTGTGTGTGATACTCCTGCTGGTGTTATTCTACAAAACCGAGTGGGGGGTCATTCTCAAGGCAGTGGGAGAGAACCCTCGGGCTGCTGATACTGCGGGAATTAGGGTCCATCTGGTTCGCTATGGAGCTGCCTGTATCAACGGGGTGCTTGGTGGCCTGGGGGGAGCATATCTCTCAACAGTGAAGCTTGGGTTCTTCCAGGAGAATCTCACCAGCGGGAAGGGGTATATTGCTCTGGTTACGGTCATTCTTGGGCGGCGGAATCCTCTTGGAGTCCTGGCCGCAGCGTTGGTCATAGGTTCAGCTGAAGCTCTACAGATACGACTGCAGACAATGGGCTCTGCGGTACCTTCCCAGGTGTTTGCGATGTTCCCTTACTTAGTGACAATTTTGGTACTGCTCTTCTCAATAGGAAAGAGTCAAGACCCTGCCTCCCTTGGGGTTCCTTATGAGCGAAACAAGCGCTAATATTGCCCCATGAAAGACTTTTTCACGATTGGTGAATTGGCGGATTTGTTTGCCATTGATGTACAGACGCTGCGATATTATGACAAGATTGGTTTGTTGGTTCCTTCCCATAGGAATCATGCAAACGGATATCGGCTCTACAAGTTTGACCAGGTCTACCAGGTTGCTTCCATTCGGTATTTGAAGCGTTTGGGGTACTCTCTGGAACAGATTAGAGAGTATTTGGATAGCAGAACCCTCGACCATACCATTGAACGATTGCAAGGGCAGTCGGCTCTTCTGAGGCAACGTTGGCAAGAACTTATTTCCATCGATTCGGCAATCCAGCGAAAGATTGAGTTTATCAAGGTTCAGCTTCCCCAGGTGAGACTGCAGGAGGTACAGGTGAAGACATTCCCTGACCGGTATTATCTAGACATCGGTTCAGAGGAGACACTGTACGGATCGGATGTATTCTACTTCCATCCAACCTTGGTGTTTTATCGGGAAAACACGAAACAGTTTGGGGCGTATCTTTTCGAATACACCCCTGAAGAATCAGAGATTCCTTCAATCCATGATGCGTCAGTCATCAAGGGAGGCCCTTTCCTCTGTGGGTATCATCAGGGTTCTTATGAGACAATAGGAACCGCAATAGACTGGATCAGGGAAGAGAGAGGGGAGTATCGTCTTGCTGATTGGGAGGTCAACTTCAATATCCTTGACCAGTTTGTTGAGCGGGATAGCAGTAGATTCATTACTGAGATCCAGATTCCGATTATTGGGGAAGACAATGCCTAATCATACTACTTCTTTGTAGAATATCTAGTGGGGAGGGGTGATATTAATACAACTGATTAAGGTTTGATGAAACTAAAACGGACGGGTTTTGGGTATATTGTATTAAGCCATTATCAGTTAAACGAAACCGTGATGGTGTTTATACCTTCTTGAATTGTTGTAGTATGTTCGAAAGAAGGTACCTCTGAATCGAATCCCCCTTCTTCAGAATACTGCGTGAGATAATACTCATATACAGTCCAAGTCCATGATCCTTGATCGACTACCTCAATGGTATATGTATTGTCATTCTCTTGAATTCTTTCTCCCGTTGGTGTTGAAGGGGTATCGTCTCCCTCCTCTCGGTATTCAAGTCCTTGGTCGAACATCTGCTGAACGCCTGCAATTTTTCCGGTAAATGCGTAAAACTTAGCTGGATCAACATCTGCAAAGACAAAATCAATACTCCCAGTCGGCTCATAAACAATTTCCTCCTCACAACCGATCAGGAACAAGGTCATTGCAATCAAGCAACCGGCGATAAGAAGAGAGCAGATAGGTCGTCTCACGGGAGGCCTCCAAGAGGGGATTTTTATTCTGATAGAACAAGTATGCTCCTATGATAAGTCACCTTTCTTTTATAGCGCAAGGTGAGATTGATCTGGTTGAAGGAAGTAAATAAGATTCCTATACCCCATACATCTCCCCACAGAATTGCTTGCCTGACTTTGTCTTGAAAATCTCCTCATATACCTTTCTAATTGCTTCAATACTTGTTTTCTTCTCTTGGAGGTTTACCAAGAAGTCACTTTCAACGAGGATCTGGTAGTCGATTCCATCGATGGTATCGTAGGTGTGGTGATGTCCTACCAGGAATGCCACTCGTTCGATCATTGGAGAGGGGAAATCAAGCTTTGTCAGGAGGGCTTTTGCAAGAGGATGTCCTTCCCTCTCCTGCAAATCGCCTCTGCTGCTTCCATACTTTTCCAAGGACTCCTTTATACCGATATCATGCACAAGTGCTGCTGTTTCCAAGGTTGCTAGTGTTTCTTCATCAAGGCCTTCAAGCAAACCAATCGTCCTGGCATAGTCGTGGACCTTGGTTAGGTGAGCAATACGTTCTGGATTACCCCTTTCATAGTTGAACATCTGTTCATGGATTAGGGCGATGAGGTGGGCGGTGTTTTGCAT
>NZ_JBFXGH010000162.1:0-3920 GCF_050178175.1 Sphaerochaeta sp. | reverse complement strand
AGCAATTACCAGCTTGTCATATTTCTTTCTGCAGGTTGCCTTGAATATCTTGTTCGTAGCCATTTTGAAATTTGGTGCAAATGGAGTCTTGCTCTCCTTGGTGATCTCCAATACAGTAGCCATTGTCTGGATGCTGTTTGATCTTGGAAAACACCATCTCTTTTGCTTCTGCATCAATAAACAACTACTGAGGGAGGCTCTCCACTATTCAATTCCCATTATCCCTCATAACCTATCCACCCATATTGCTCAGTTTGTATCAAGGGTCTTCATCAATGCAAACACATCATTGGTTTCTGTTGGATTGTTTGGGCTTGCCAGTAAATTTGGATCCCTGGCAGATATGGTGCAGAATTCTGTGAATATGGCTTTTCAGCCATGGTTCTTTGAGCAGTTGAGCAAGAGAGAAGCGCTGGATACAAAACAAATTGTATCCCTTTCAAATTCCTTGGTATGGCTCTATGGTATTGTTTTCTTGGGTTTGGCTCTCTTCAGCCAAGAGTTGATTGCTCTTATGGCAACTGATGCATACCAAAGTTCTTGGATGCTGGTTCCTCTCATTGTTGCCGTCTTTGCCATCAAGACGCCGTACTATTTCTACATCAATATTCTTTTTTATTACAAGAAAGCCGCAAAATATATTTTCATTGCAACGGTAAGCAGCAGTCTTTTGAATGTGTTCTTGTCTTACTTTTTTATCAAGGCTTGGGGGATGTTTGGTTCAGTAGCAGCAGATGCGATTGCGATGTTGTTGAGAGTTGGTATTGTAGTGTATTTGGCAAACAAATTTTCAAAGATAGGATATAGCTTGGTACGGTTTGGACTACATTTTTTGTTTTTGCTGCTATGTATGGTGGTCGGGCTATATCCCAGCTATGTTCAGGGTAATGCGTCGGTATCAATAGGAGCCTGTTTGTACAAGATAGGCGTATTGATTGTATTCTGTATTATCGCTCTTTGGGCAAACAAGGGTTCAGTTGGTGGTACCCTTGCAATCTTACGGAAAAGGAGATAGTGATATGCGGGATAGAATGGATTTGCTTGTAAAGCGGTGGATACTGTTCTTGCTCCATGCCATACTCCCTAGGAAAGAAAACAGGGTCCTTTTCATGAGTTTTTCTGGTTCAACCTACTCTGATAATCCTAAGGCAATTTCAGTAGCCTTGCGTAGCTTATACCCAACTATCGAACAGTGTTGGATTATGAAAGACCCAAAAGCAAAATCGGGTGTTCTTGATCCTTCTAGTATCGTACGGAAGGGATGGAGTTTTGGTGCACTTGTAGCCATGGCCAGAGCAAGTGTTTGGGTATTCAATGACACATTGCCTGGGTGGGCTTGGAAGGGGAGTGATCAATACTTTATTCAAACATGGCATGGGGACAGGGGATTCAAGAAAATTCTCTATGATTTTTCCGATAGGGCAGGAAAGCCATTGCTTCAGGAGCAGTTTTCCTGTGACCTTGCTATTGCAGGATCTGATTTTGGCGAATCTTTTTTTCGTACTGCGTTTCGCTATAGAGGAGAAGTTCTCAAAACGGGCTGTCCAAGAAATGACATACTTGTTGATCTTCAAGATGCAACGATAGCTGAAACTCAGAGTCGTCTTGGCTTGGAACCCCAGTATCATTATGTTCTCTATGCTCCAACACTCAGGAGGAAGGAGGGCAAGAGTCGGGAAGCCCAGAAGGTCCAGGATATTGATTTCTTTTCTATACTCGAACAACTAGGCAAGGTTTTTGGTGGATCCTGGAAATTCCTTATCCGCTCACATGTGAAAGTTCCAGGTCTTGTAGGATATCCCGATTCAGATGCCATTATTGATGTAACAGCAAATGAGGATATGGCTGATTTGCTCGTTGTTTCCGATATGCTTATCACTGACTATTCTTCAAGCCCTGGGGACTTTGCATTGACAAATCGACCAATTATTCTCTATCAAAATGACAGAAAGTCTTTTGAGGAAAAACAACGGACATTCTATTTCGATCTCGATGATTCTCCGTTTTGGATTGTTTCGTCACAGGATGCATTGCTGCACGCTATTGCTGACATGCCAAACCGTAATGTAAAACAGAATTGTGAAGCTATTCTTGCGTTCTATAAAACACATGAGACAGGTCATTCTAGTGCAGATGTTGCCAAAAGAATTGCACAATTTTGCAAGGTTTCTTTGAAAAATTAGCACAGTTAGTTATAAAATCATGCTACAGAGCCAATTTCAAAATGCCGAACAATATGTATGAATATACATAGATTTTTGTATATCCATGCATGCCAGGTGGTTTGCAGGTAACCCAGGGGGTCTTCTCTCCAGGATGACAGGGACAATCACCCCCAAGGCGACTCGATAGACGCACCAAGGCATCCCTTCTTCATGGGAGGGATGTTTTCCGTCCAACTTGGCTGTGGCTAGGATACCCTGTGTGCCTTGTGTTGCTCATACAGGATCAGCACATTCCGCACCTTCTTCATGGTGGTGAGGAGAATGGCCAGAGCGATCTCATACCGGGCGTGGGCTCCCCTTTTGTAGATGGTGTCGGGAAGGAACCCGTCCTTGAGCTCGCTGTTGGTCCTCTCCACGGTGGTCCTTGTGTGTTTGGTCAAGAAAAAATGGATAAAATGGTAGTGAGAATTCCCTATTCTGGTACTGTTCGAAAATACTCACTATTGTCTATTTTCCAGTATCCTCCCTCCCTTTCTTAACCGTTACCACCTGGTCCCTCATCAATGAGTGTTCCAGTCTCCAATCCTTCGACCCTGTATCGATTAGATGACCGTAGTGTACCAATTGGTCGATGATTGCGGTTGCCAATTGCTCATCAGTCATGAGCTTCCCCCATTCGCTGAATGGTAGATTGGTGGTCACAATCAAGGACTTGTTCTCGTAACTGTCTGCAATCACCCTGAATAGGAGCTGAGCATCATCCCTGCTTACCTGGCAATAGCCCCATTCATCAATTATCAACAGGTCAAGCTTCCTGAGGTCCAGAAGGGTTCTCTCCAGGAGTTCCTCAGAGCGTGCTTTCGCCAGTCGTGCAATCAACTGGCTCATGGTCATGAACTTCACCTTGTGGCCTTCATTGCAAGCCCTGATGCCCAGAGCAATGGAAAGCATTGTCTTCCCACTACCACAAATCCCATAAAAAATCAGGGTTCTCTTCTGGTTGATGAATTCGAGCGAGAGCACTTCCTCCTTGCTCATCAGGGCAGGGAAACGCACATTGGAGAAATCATACTCATCAATGCTCTTGATGGAAGGAAAACCGGCATGCTTGATCATCCTGGCCTTACGGGATTCCGTCCTGCGAGCCAGCTCACAATCCAGCAGCTCATTCAGGTACTCAATCTGCTTTGGTGTCCCATTCTCAAGTGCCTGACGGACTCCTTCCTGGGAGAAGAAGAACTGTCTCAGCTTATTGGTGAATGAGGAGTTGAACAGTTCCTTTTGCGCTTGCTTGGCCTTCATAGAGCAACCTCCCCCGATTTGCCCAACAGTGCATCATATACACCCAGATTCACATTGGTGGGATTGTCGCTTGCCTCAAGCGGGAACGACACCATCCGGTTGCACAGTACAATCAGGTCTTCCTTCGTAGGGATCCTGCCATCCCTGCACAAGCTGTTGGCCGCCACCGATGCGACACCAAATCCAAACCGGTCAGAGCACTCATTGAGCATGTACAACCCCCGTCTACGACTTGAATTGTCAGCAGCGTCAAGATAGTGCTTGAACCCACCATCTTCCATCTTCTCTCTCACAGGGCTGTGCATCCACGCATTCGGCTTATTGACACTCGCCCCCAGCATAGCCTCAATATCATAGGTGGTGGTGGGCTCATCCCCATAGGCACGGGGGAATGTCCTGATGAATTCACCTCCACGTGTATAGACCGAGATTTCCCAGGCTCCCCTTGAGACC
>NZ_JBFXGH010000161.1:0-3938 GCF_050178175.1 Sphaerochaeta sp. | reverse complement strand
TACGTAGCCCGGGAATGCTTGTATTTGCCTTCTTCATGGCAGTATCCATCAACAAGACACTGAGCCTGGTCTATCTTGTTGCACTCCCACTCCTGGGTGTCGGTCTCTTTTTCCTGATCAGGGCCGCATATCCTCTCTTCACCCGGGTATTCAAGATGTATGACCGGCTCAATACCGTGGTTCAGGAGAATATCAGGGGCATCAGGGTGGTTAAGTCGTTTGTCCGGGAAGCGCATGAAGTAAAGAAATTTGAAGTGGTTTCCACCGATATCTATGATGCATTCAGCAAGGCTGAAAAGATCATTGCCTTCACCAGTCCCCTTATGCAGGGAATAATGTACCTCAGCCTGCTCTCAATCAGTTATATTGCAGCCCGCTTGATCGTCGCCTCCGCCATGACGACAGGAGAGCTGATGAGCTTCATCACCTACACATCCCAGATTCTTATGAGCCTGATGATGTTCTCCATGGTTATAGTCATGATTACCATAAGCAGGGCCTCAGCAGTACGGATTGAGGAAGTGCTCACCGAAAAGAGCGACCTGGAGGAAAAGAAGGACGCCATCACCACGGTTGCTGATGGGTCAATTACCTTTTCCCATGTGGACTTCAGCTATACAAAAACCAAGGAGAAGCGCTGTCTCTACGATATCAACCTCGATATTGCCAGTGGACAGACCATCGGCATCCTTGGCCCAACCGGCAGTGCTAAAAGCTCCCTTGTCCAGTTGATCCCTCGCCTCTATGACACCCTCAGTGGGTCAGTAAAGGTTGGAGGAGTGGATGTAAGAGACTATGCGCTGAAAAGTCTCAGGAAAGAGGTCGGCATGGTATTGCAGAAGAATCTTCTATTCAGCGGGACAATTGCTGAGAACCTGCGGTGGGGGAATGAGCATGCAAGCGATGAGGAGCTTAGATGGGCTTGCCGCATTGCCCAGGCAGATGGATTCATCCAGCAGTTCCCCAAGGGGTATGACACCTACATCGAACAGGATGGATCCAATGTTTCTGGAGGGCAGAACCAGAGATTGTGTATCGCACGTGCCTTGCTCAAGCATCCAAAGATTCTCATCTTTGACGATTCAACCAGCGCTGTCGATACCAAGACAGATGCCGCTATCAGGGAAGGCTTGCTCAGTGAACTTCCAGAAACCACGAAGATCATCATTGCACAGCGAGTAACCTCGGTGATGGACGCTGACAGGATCATCATGCTCGACGATGGACGAATACATGATGCAGGTACCCATCAAGAACTGATGGACCGTTGTTCACGTTATAAAGAGATGTATTGCAGCCAGATGCACAAGGAGGAACGAGCATGAACAAACCCCACTCCAAGATGCCAAAGTTTGACTGGCCAACCTTGAAACGTCTCTTCACCTACATCTTTGTACCGTATAAACTGCGCTTCCTTGTTGTCCTGTGCTGTATCCTTGTCAGTGCACTTGCCTCAGTTGCAGGCTCCCTGTTCCTGCGCCTCCTGATCGATACCTATATCGTACCAATGGCACAAAACCCTGAAACAGCTTCTTTCACCCCGCTGATACAGGCGCTTGTGGTGATGGCAGCAATATACGCGGCAGGTGTCATTGCTACCTTCATGTACAACCGATTGATGATCACCATTGCCCAGGGAACACTGAAGACCCTTCGCGATAGGATGTTCACCCATATGCAGAAGCTTTCTATCCGGTTCTTTGACACACGATCCCACGGGGACCTGATGAGTCTCTATACCAACGATACCGATACGCTCAGGCAGATGGTGAGTCAATCTATCCCAAACTTCGTCAACTCAATCATCACGGTACTGGCCATCTTCTTTGCCATGCTGTTTACCAGCTGGCAGTTGACCTTGGTTGTTTTGTTCTCACTTGCAATCATGCTGCGAATCTCCTCCTTTGTGGCAGGGAAAAGCGGTGCATACTTTGTTGAGCAGCAGAAGGCAATCGGGAAAACCAATGGGTATATAGAAGAGATGATCAACGGACAGAAGATCATCAAGGTCTTCACCTATGAAGAGAAGGCGAAGGAGCGTTTTGATGCATTGAATGAGGAGCTTAACAACCACGCATTCAACGCCAACCGGTTTGCCAATATCCTCATGCCGATCATGGGCAATATCAGTTACATCCAGTACGTATTGGTCGCAATTGCCGGGGGTATGTTGGCAATTCACGGCATTGGGGCATTGACCCTTGGCATCATCGCTGCCTTCCTCCAGCTGAGCAGGACAATCAACATGCCGATCAACCAGATGGCCAACCAGTTGAATGCCGTTGTAATGGCTCTTGCAGGTACCAAGCGTATCTTTGCGCTGCTCGATGAGGAACCCGAAGCTGATGAGGGATATATCACCCTGGTCAATCTTTCCGATACAGGAGAAGAGACTGAAAAGAGAACTGAACGTTGGGCATGGAAAGATACCCGGACAGGAAATCTCACTGAGTTACAGGGGCGGGTCTCGCTCACTGATGTCGACTTTGGATACACAGAGGAGACCTTGGTACTCAAGCATATCACCATACACGCAGAACCTGGTCAGAAGATCGCCTTGGTCGGTGCTACCGGAGCAGGAAAGACGACCATCACCAACCTGATCAATCGTTTCTACGATCTTGCGGATGGGAAAATACGCTATGATGGCATCAACATCAACAAGATACGCAAGGCTGACCTACGTCGTTCCTTGGGGGTGGTACTTCAGGATGTCCACCTGTTCAGTGGAACGGTCATGGACAATATTCGCTACGGGAACCTGGAAGCAAGTGACGATGAGGTGATCAAGGCAGCAAAACTGGCCAATGCAGACTCCTTCATCGCACACCTTCCCCAAGGATATCAAACCCAGCTCAGTGGAGATGGGTCCACCCTCTCCCAAGGGCAGCGACAGCTTATCTCCATTGCACGTGCCATTGTGGCCGACCCCCCCGTATTGGTACTTGATGAGGCAACCAGCAGCATCGATACGCATACAGAGGAGGTAGTCCAGAAAGGGATGGATGCCCTGATGGAAGGCAGGACTGTCTTTGTGATTGCCCATCGCCTTTCAACCATCCACAACGCGGATCTTATCATGGTGCTGCAAATGGGAGAGATCATCGAGAAGGGAACCCACGCTGAACTTATGGCACTTAAAGGTCAGTACTACCGTCTCTATACCGGTGTTTTTGAACTGGAATAGGTTACCAGGACAATACCTGCCACCACCAAGGGGAGTGCCAAAAGATACTGCAGACGGAAAATGGATTCCCCTAAAAGCAGTGCAGAGAGGAATGTCCCTACCACGGGTATAAGGAAGTTGAAAACGGTGATGGAACTGACCTTGTTGTGCTTGAGCAGTGCCGTCCAGATGGAGAAGGCAACAGCGCTTAGGGATGCCATATAGAGGAGCAGGAAATATCCAGCAAGACTGCTGGTGGGAAAGCTTGCTCCCTGTGACAACGCTAGCGAGAGCAAGATGAGACCACCAAGGAAAAGCTGCATACTGGTAAGCAGCACCGGATCAATTTTCCTGCTTACCCGTTTGCTGTACAGTGCACTTGCACTGGTGAGGAATGCGGCAATTATTACAAACCCCTCCCCTTTCAAAGAAAACGTAATCCCCAGATTAGGTTCAAGGTTCACCATGACCACCGAGATAAATCCCAACAGGATTCCCAGTCCCTTCCTCAAGCTGATATGGTCGTTTGCATACACCCAGTGTGCAAGCAGCGCACTGAAAAAAACTGATGAGGAGTTCAGGATTGAACTCTTGGCACCAGTGGTATAGGAAACCCCGATATAGAAAAAAGCATAGTGGATGGTGGTCTGTAACAAGCCAAGCACAAGTATCTGGATCCAGGCCTTGCCATCCAAGGACTTGAATCGTTGTTTATCACCTTGCTGGAAGCATCTGAAGAGTAGGACCAAGAGCCCGGCAAAGGTGAATCGCA
>NZ_JBFXGH010000160.1:0-3997 GCF_050178175.1 Sphaerochaeta sp. | reverse complement strand
CTATCGGCTGGGATGAGGTCCTTGAGGGTACCGAGTCCCTTGGTCTTCCCAAGGATTTGATCGTGATGTCCTGGAGAGGTGTTGCCGGAGGTATTGAAGCAAGCAAGCGAGGACATGAGGTGATCATGTGCCCCAATACCGATGGATGTTATTTTGATTATCAACATACTGATGATGAGGAGGAAATGGGGAATTTGGGTGTAAGCAGCATCACCCAGGTAGCCCAATTCGATCCTCTTGCCGGACTACAGGGTGAAATGGATCGTGGTCGGGTACTGGGAAGCCAAGGGAATCTTTGGACCGAAAAGATCACGAGCGGACGACAAGCAGAATATATGCTGTTCCCCAGGTTGATGGTACTGGCTGAACGATTATGGAACCCACAGGAACCAGAAAAGACATTGGACAGGATTCCATTGTTGTACAAGGTTTGTGACGCTTTATCGATCAATTGCTACAGGGGGCCTCTTGCTTGACCTCTTGCTTTCCACCAAAGAGCTGTGGTACCACTAGGGTAACACCTTTTGGTGGATTTTCTCTGGTGCAGGCCCTGCTTCCGTTGGAATGCGGGCCTGCTTTTCCTTTGTTCAACAAGAAGAAAGCTGCTTCCCTGAGGAAACAGCCTTGCATTCATGTACGATACCCAATCCTACTCACCCTTTCTGGCAAGGGAGTTGGGAATATGTATGAGATGCTCTTCGCTTTCGCGGTAAAACGTGGCAATGAAGCCGATGATACTGATCAAATCACTATCCGTCTTCTGGGCCAACTTTCCAGAGAGTGGTCTCATCTCATCCTTCTGCGCCTGGAATTTGACCTTCACCAGCTCATGGCTGGATAAGGCTTCATGCAAAGCAGATACTACTCGGTCATCAACACCCTCTTTGCCGACCATGACAATCGGCTTAAGGGAGTGTGCTTGCGACCGAAGGAAATTTCTCACATTGCTATTCATAGGAAGTACTATACCTAGTCCTTGTACTTTTGTGCAACTACGAAGCGCTTTACTTTTTTGGTACTGGTCATCTCCAGCGGCTCATCTACCACGGTAACACGAGTGATTTTCTTGTAGGACTGCAACTGCTTGTTCACCTCACTTACGATTTGCTGCATCCGCTCCTCAATCTTCTCCTTGGCTGAATCCCCGTACTCTTTTACCATTTCTTCACGATACTTTTCATCAGGGTATATCAAGGCCCTGATCCCTTCACTCTTGTTCTTCTTGTCGATGAGATATCCGATCACACAGATGGTATCTATCTCAGTGTAGAGTTGGAAGTGATCCTCAATCTCCTCAGGAAACACATTCTTACCACCCTCGGTCACGATGAGGTTCTTTGCTCTTCCCGTCAGGTAGAGATACCCTTGTGCATCCTGGTAGCCGACATCACCGGTATTGAGCCATCCATCCTCAAGCACCTCAGCAGTAGCTTCCGGGTTGTTGTAATAACCCTGCATGACCATGGGCCCCTTGATATAGATGATTCCATTACCCTCAGCATCCGGATTCACGATCTTGACCTCAGTCTGGGGCAGCTTCTTGCCGACCGAGCTCTCGATATAGGCTTCCACTGGATTGAGGTGGGTGATGGGACTGGTCTCGGTAAGACCGTAGCCCTGTACAAAATCAATTCCAAGCTGGTTGAACATCTTGAAGGTAGAGGCAGGAAGCGGTCCACCCCCGCTGATACAGATACGGTTGGTATCGAGGGAGAGCTTCTTGAGCAAGAAGCCAAACATCTTCTTCCCGACATTCACCTTGAATATCTTTTTCAGGAAACCGGAGATTCCCATCATGAATCGTACGATCCCATAGAGAACAATTCCCTTCTCCTTCACGCCATTCAGCAGTGCGGCAATCATCTTGTTGAAAAGCATGGGAACAGCAAGGAACATTGTTACCTCGCCCTCCTTGAGCTCCTTAAGCATTTGACTGATCACCAATTTCTTGCCAAAGACAATGGAAGCACCTACACTTATGGCCTCAAAGAAGACCGCCATCATGGTGTAGGAGTGATGGATGGGAAGAATTGCATAGAATACGTCAGTGGGGTACAGCTTCATATGTCCTTGTGCAAGGTAACAGTCTGCCACCATGTTTCGATGACTGAGCATAACACCCTTTGGCGTTCCCGTGGTTCCACTGGTAAAGAGAATCGCAGCAGTATCCTCGCTCTCTGCCCTATGCCTATTCTGAGCCTCTGCCTTGAGGTCCAGGACAAAAGGCATGGT
The DNA here is from genome assembly GCF_050178175.1 of Sphaerochaeta sp. Lineage (GTDB taxonomy): Bacteria > Spirochaetota > Spirochaetia > Sphaerochaetales > Sphaerochaetaceae > Sphaerochaeta. Next base: position 1,765 of record NZ_JBFXGH010000160.1, on the reverse strand, counting down.
TCCTTCTTTCTCCAGGGAAATGCGGTCAGTCAAGCCAAGTTTGTTCTCTGCGTCAAAGGTTTCCACTCGGTCAGCATCTGCAAAGAGAATCTTCACCCCGGCAAACTCCAGGAATTTGGACATATCCTTATTGGTAAGGGTATTATCCAGGGGGACTACAATCGCTCCGGCGAAGAGAATACCAAGGTAGGCAATAGCCCACTCAGGACTGTTCTTTCCGATTACTGCAATCTTGTCATCCTTCTTGACACCCTTGGAGACAAGATAATCTGCAACAGAGAGGACATATGCATGAACTTCTGAATACGTAAAGGTTTCGTGCTGTGGAACAAAAGCTGTAAAACACTTGTTCTGGGGATAGCGTTCGACTGTGATCTCAAACATTTCCACCACAGTAGGCCATGCACCTTTGAACTTCTTACCCCGATAAGCCTCAAGGAAATCCCAAGGTTTCTCACCTTTCTTGCGTGTTGCCATCGTTCCGACCTCCTGTGTTCGTTCCCTGTTTCCAATCTTCTTATACTATAGGCAGAAGCATCATGAAAAATCAAGATTATTGTGACATGTTTTCACAATGCGTAATTGTGTAATGTACTTTTCACTCCTGGACCGTATCACTTTTCAGCAGTTGTAATAACTTATCCATCGAGGGAGTAAATACCTTGTCCTTGTGGTGGACAAGTGAGAAATAACGCTTCATATCCACTCCCTGCAATTCCAATTCCCTGAGTGTCCCTTCCTTGACCAGATGATGTACCAGACGTCGGGAAATGACCGTAATTCCCTGACCGGCACATACTGCACGGATAATCGCATCGTTGCTGTGGCATGACCATTTCTCCTCAAAGGGGAATGCTTTTTCCTGGAGCAATCCAACAAACAACGCCCGTGTGCCACTCCCTTCCTCCCTGAGGATGAGAGGATAGTCGCTCAATGTCTTCAGGCTACACGTTGAAGGGGCAGGAAACTCTTTTGCACATACGGGAATCAATTCGTCAACAAAGCAGGGGGTGCATACCAGTGACTTGCTTTGTACCATTCCCTCTATCAAAGCCAGATCCAAGCTTCCATCAAGGAGCAGTCTCTCGATGGTCTGGGTGTTGTCAACCTGTACCTGGACACGCAAGAGCGGGTGCTCGCTCTCAAAACGTGCAATAAGATCAGCGAGCAGGGTACTGCCAACTGTGATGGTCGCCCCCATCCTGATCGTCTGCTGTCGAGAATATGCCCCAAGCTCATTTTCAAGGGTATCAACCAAACCAACAATCGAACGGGATCGTGAGAGGAGAAACCTCCCCTCATCAGTCAAATGCAAACTCCGTCCCAACCTGTCGAACAACAACACCCCGTAATCCTTCTCCAGGGAACCGATTACTGCACTGACCGTCGGCTGGGCGATATGCAGTTTCTCTGCTGCCTTGCTCATGGATAGCTGTTCGGCTACTGCAACGAAAATGGAAAGGTCTCGAATAGTCATTTGTTTTTACCTATATATTGCATATATTTTTTATTATTTACTTTATACCCAAACACTTCTAGACTGCAACACGATCAGGAGGAATTATGGCGCTTACAGAACAAACGATCAAAGCATTGAAGGCAGAAGGGTTTCTACATAATAGAGGAACAGAGAACTTTTCCGCCCGTATCATTACAGGGAACGGTACATTACCGGCGGAGATGCTCTCACAACTCTCACACCTCAGCGAGACCTATGGGGATGGGACGGTAAGTCTTACCGGGAGGCTCACTGTTGAGATCCCCG
>NZ_JBFXGH010000159.1:0-4027 GCF_050178175.1 Sphaerochaeta sp. | reverse complement strand
TGGACAACCATCGAACAAGTTCCTTTTGGAGATCTTTCCAAAGGTTACCGTTCCCCTTCTCTCAAGAATCCCTATCCTGGGTGCTGTGTTTACCGATCTCTACACCTTTATCCCGATTATTGTTGTGGTTGCAATTCTCATGACTTACATCTTCTATAAGACTCCGTTCGGTATGCATATCCGAGCATGTGGTGACAACCCCCACGCAGTGGCTGCCGCTGGTGGCAATGTCATGAAAATACGCTTCGTATCGGTATTGGTCAGCGGTGCTCTGGCAGGGCTTGGAGGCATGTGTTTTGCCTACTCCATCTCCACCACGTTTTCTCCGAACATCTATATGGGTTTCGGCTATCTTGCCATTGCTGCCTATATCTTCGGTTCATGGAAAATTAGCCGGACATTCCTTGCTTGTATTCTTTTCGGCTTTGCCCGAAGTGCTGGATATGTACTCGTGCAGAAGCTGGAACTACCATCTTCCTTTGGGGACCTCGTCCTTACCCTTCCCTATATCGTTACCTTGGTCTTGCTGCTCTTTTTCTCATCAAAGACGAAGGCACCAAGAGCTCTTGGGGAAGTATATGAGTAAGGACAGGGGGAGTCGCGAGACTCCCTTTGCTCTGTATCAATTTTGAAAACGTACTATAGCCAAAGTATTGCTTTCTTGTAAAACTTCTCACCAACCTCTTTGGACTCTCTTGCCAACATACCACCGTATGATTCTGATAGGATGTACAAGCAAGAGAACATCAATGCCACCGATTATCAGCATGCAAAACCTCTATCAACTGATTCTTCTTCTGGTAATGTGGTATGCATGGATGCTTGCAAAAAGCAGGGTACCGGGAATAGGATGCTGGATAGTAAATTTACTGCTTAACACGTTAGGCCTTGTTCTGCACATGTTTGTTGTACAGACATCCTTACCGGTTTTTCGTATCATTGCCAATCTCTTTCACTGCTTGAAGAGCAAGACCTTTTGGGCCGTTGGGGTGGTGACGAGTTCCTGCTCCTGGGGGTAAGGAGGAACAAGGACGTAATTACATATTGCAAGGCATGATACACGATATTTGTAGGGCAATATCCCAATACACAGGGATGTTCACTGAGTGGAGGCTTTACCCTACTCACCGCTGATGATACGCTGGATAGTGCCATACAGCGTGCAGTTGCCTTGCTTTACCAAGCAAAGGAAGCAGGACGAAACCGCATCATTGGGAACCTGACAGGAGATACAGAATGACAGATGAAGACAAGCTTGCGATGTGTTACCAGGTTATAGGGGATACTGCAACAGAAATATCCCAGGCATATTCTGATTTCGGAGACCTTGTAGGGTACTACATGGGCCAAACTTCAACCACATTGCAGCTCAGGCTTTTCAGGCCATTGGCTTTGGAAACTTCACTCTATCTCTTGTCCCTGTTCGATACAACCAGTGAGTTCTACGCTGATATCCTTCAGGAAACAGAGAAACTTGCAGAAGAATTGGAAGTACCATTCCTGGAAGAACGGCTTGCCGCATACAAACAAAAAACCGACAGCGTCTCTCATTTTATTACCGCTTGCCAGCAGGTCGTAGGAAGCGATGCTCTCTGGCTTAGTATGAGAAGAAAAGATACGCCTCCCCAGGAGACCATCAGTGATAGGGGTTATGTGGTTATCAAGAGTGCGGCAGAGAAGATGGGAGAAGTGGTTAAGTCGTTGAAGTAAAGCATCAACTGAAACCAATAGAATGAAAAAACAAATTGTATACAAGGAACCATTTTTGTCTAGTTTCCCTTATCAAAATCTGCCTTTACCTTTTTCGGTTTGTTCGTTACAACTATAGATACCATGCAAAACAAAAACCAGTTTTCTGATAAGCCCCCATATGAGCGGGTAGTATTAACACAACAAAGCCAAATTCAGCGGACGGTCTACATCAGCATTCTCTGTATTCTCGTTGGAGCCATAGCAGGATTGGGTGCTGCCGGGTTCAAGTACTTGATCGAGTTCTTCCACAATCTCTTCTTCTCCGGTCAATTCTCTTTTCAACATAATCGTGGAGGACTTATCAGTTCCTGGGGTCCCTTTGTCATAGTAGTTCCTGCTATCGGTATCACCCTCGCCCAATGGATTACCACAAAATGGGCACCAGAGGCAAAAGGACACGGAGTTCCCGAGGTCATGGTTGCAGTATCAGAAAACCGAGGCAAGATTCGACCCGTAGTTGCTCTGGTGAAATCACTTGCCTCTGCAATTACCATTGGATCTGGGGGATCGGTCGGCAAGGAAGGCCCCATTGTTCAAATTGGGGCAAGCTTTGGTTCTACATTGGGGCAATCACTCAAGCTCTCATCCAGGGAGACTATTATTCTTGTAGGTGCTGGAGTATCAGGAGGTATCAGTGCAACGTTCAATGCTCCAATAGGTGGTATAATGTTCGCCTTGGAACTCATTCTTCCTGAATACAGCATCATGACCATCATGCCACTGGTGGTATCGGCGATTATTGCAACCACTGTGGGAGCAGTGTTCATGGGTTCACACCCTGCTTTCATTGTTCCTGAATATGCGATGGTCTCCCATTATGAACTCTTTTTTTATGCATTGCTTGGATTGCTTGCTGGACTGCTTTCTGTTGTGTTCATCAAGTCAGTCTATGGAATGGAGGACTTCTTTGATGGACTGAATATCCCCTCTACGGCCAAATCAATCATCGGTGGTCTGATTGTAGGAACCATCGGCTATGTAAGCCTCCGCCTTTTTGGCAATTACCACGTTTTCGGCGTCGGATATGACTTCCTTGACTTGGTTCTTGATAATAAGATCACTGCATTGGTGATGGCATTTGCCCTGATATTCATGAAACTGCTTGCCAACTCCCTTACCCTTGCCTCCGGTGGATCGGGCGGTATCTTTGCCCCATCCCTCTTTTTGGGGGGTGCTCTGGGTGCAACCGTTGGTATTATCGTGAACACGCTTTTCCCTGAGACAACAGGTCCCATCTCTGCATATGCCATTGTAGGTATGGCTGCTATAGTCTCGGGGGTAACCGGAGGAGTCCTCACTGCCATCATCATGGTATTTGAGATGACACGGGATTATGCAATCATGCTGCCCCTGTTGCTCAGCGGTGTACTCTCCTTCTTTGTTGCAAGACTCATCTACGGAGAGACGATGTACACAAAGAAGCTCACCAGGCGAGGCATCCAGATACAATTTGACAAACGTATCCCTACCATGAAGACCATCTCAGTTGGGGAGATCATGAAACATGACCTGATAAGCTGCAAACCATCCGATACTGTAGAAACAGTATGGAACCTCATGCATGACCATGGAATCGGGTTACTTCCTGTAATCGATGGGGATATGGTGTTTGGTACCATAGGATATATCGAACTACACCAGAGTCAGGGAAAGAGCAAGGAACCTGTATCTTCATTGATGAAGGAAATCGACATATCCATCCCATACTCTGCAAATCTTTATGATGCACTTCAGGTAATGGAAGAGGAGAAAACCAATATCCTGATAGTGAAGGGCGAGAACAGCAAGGTGTTGGGATTTGTTACTGCCAATATGATTATCAGGAACTACCTGCAAAAGAAACGCCTAAGTTAACAATTCTGTTTCTTGTCAGCTATATTCGGCCAACACGCTTATGTGTTGGTCGTTTTATCATGATTGGAAAGCAATTCATCCTTAGGTATATTTATCTTAGCAAATCACCTTATCCAATAATCTGGTGAATAGAGGACTATCTACGTTACTCTCTACGATATGCATGGCAACTCAGACCATTCAACCAGAATATATGGTATATCAAGAATCATTACACAATATTGACAGATAGGGAAACAGGTTTGCCCTTCCATGCGCTTTCCAGTGTACTTACCCCGATCATTCAATGCGTGTCTGAACCACGGTATCAACTCCCGAGAGTAAATCCTCAACAGTGGCAGTAACCGATACATCCGGTTGTAGGGAACCACCCTGATGTGACTTGTCCATGGCAAAGAACGTTGTCGAGTATCGTACGGGA
>NZ_JBFXGH010000158.1:0-4152 GCF_050178175.1 Sphaerochaeta sp. | reverse complement strand
AGGGCCAGGGTACCGGCGCCGCAGAGGAAATCAAGATAGGTGTTTCCTTCTACATCGGTTACCACAGAACCTTTTGCCTTCTTGATGGCAATGGGGAATTTTCTGGGATATGTGCGAGCGTTTGATTCTGTTTGATTCTGTCGGTCAAGATAGAATTGGTTGGTATTTTCAGTCATTACCGGATTCCTTCTATTTCATGATGGGGTATGTACTAAATGTAGTATTTAGTCCTTTTCTATGAAGTGTGGTACATCCCTTCTCAAGAAGGGGAAGCGTGAAAAGTACGCGTACTCTATGCAAAGAACGCGCAAGAATGGATACTACCAATTTTCGGTGTATTTTACTAGTAACAGCCAGATAATTGAACGGGATTTTTCCGGATATTTCCCCTGAACAAGTGCAAGAAAAAAAAATGTAAGAAATATTAGGCTGAGCTCTTTACATTGCTAGAATATTGGTGTATTAGTTAGCTAGTACAGTAAATAACTAGGAGGCGTGCATGGAACAAGCAATGCAAGAGAACGCGCTTGCCGTCCAGGACGGACAAGATGTCGTGGTGCACATGCAGAATGTTGGTTTCTCATATACCCAGAACCGTCTATTCAATCATCTTGATCTTGAGATCAGGAGAGGGAATATTTATGGGTTGCTGGGTAAGAATGGGGCAGGGAAGACCACTTTGCTGAAGATTCTCAGCGGGCAACTGTTCATCGAAGAAGGTGAGACGAAGGTGTTGGGAGAGAATCCCCAGGAGAGGAAACCGTCACTGCTTAGTGAGATTTTCTATCTCCCGGAAGAGTTTCCCCTGCCGAAGATGAAAGCAAGTGAATATCTTGCTATGCGCTCTCCGTTTTATCCCAAGTTCGACCACGAGATGTTCAGTCAGTATTGCAGGGAGTTCGATATAGATCTGAATCAGCATCTCGACCAGATGTCGCTGGGGCAGAAAAAGAAGGTATTGCTCTCCTTTGGGCTTGCCACCAACACTGCTCTCCTGATCCTGGACGAGCCAACCAATGGACTCGACATCCCAAGCAAGCGTCAGTTCAGGCAGACTGTTGCCTCCGCCATGACCGAGCAGAGAACGTTCATCATCTCGACTCACCAGGTACGTGATATGGAAAATCTGATCGACCCGATCATCATCCTGCATGATGGCAAGGTGATATTCAACGACACGGTCGAGTCGGTGAATGAGAAGTATGTTCTCTCCCTAACCACGGAACAGCCTAAGGCTGGGGAGGGAATGTACATCGAGAAGGTGCTTGGAGGCTGGATGGTGCTGAGTGAACGTACTGATGACAGGGAAGGAAAACCCTTGGACCTGGAGACCTTGTTCAATGTGATCATCGAGCAATCGAAAGGTAGTGCAGGAGGTGTGAGATGAATCGATTTTCCGCTTTGGTTAAGCGAGAGATAAAGACCAGCCAGAAGGACTTGTTTACCTACGGACTGGTGATTGTTCTTGTGATGTTTGCATCGGAAACGCTGCAGAGTGTCTTCGCCCGGTATGCAGGGGTGCCGTTCCCCGCTGAATCTTACAACGAGATGTTCCCTTCTTTCCTGATGCTTGGTGGATTGATTATCAGCAGCCTGATTTTCAGGGATGACATGTTCGGGAAAGATACCCAGCACGATTGGTTGATGCTTCCTGCAACGAACCTTGAGAAGTTCCTTTCAAAGGCTCTGTTGATGATCGTGGCGTATCCGATAGCACTGCTTGTATTGTTCTTTCTCATTAGTGTGGTGACTGAGCCGATCCAGTTGATCATCTTCGGTAATCCGATGGCAATGTTCAATCCTTTCAGGGATGGGAAACTTGGGATTCTTCTTGCCCAGTACTGGGTCTGGACCTCTGTGTTCCTCCTGGGTGGTACGTACTTCAGAAAGGCACATTTTATCAAGACCGTGTTGGCAATAGGTGTGATCGCCCTGGTACTTGGGGCTCTTGGCCTGTTGTTCACCAGAATTGTGTTTGCGATTAAATTTGGTTCCTCATTGCAGGTATTCGATGCAATGTTCTATCTCAGTCCAGTAAATTTGAGCAGGGCGCTGAGTCCATTGAAGGTCTTCAGCATCATCACCCAGGTATTCTACTATGCTGTGTTGCCGATCTTCTGTCTGGTAACCGCGTTCTTCAGGGTTGAGGAGGTCCAAGCCACCGATGCAGTTTAATACACATTCTCCAATCTATATGCAAATTGCCGAGTATATTCATGACTTGATCCTCAGCAATGTCTGGGAGGATGGTCAGAGAATACCTTCGGTACGCGATATGGCAATGGAACTGGAGGTGAATCCCAATACCGTTATCAGGACATACTCGCTTCTGCAGGAAGAGGGAACGCTTGAGAACCAACGCGGGATCGGGTATTTCACCGCAAAGGATGCAAGGACGCTGGTCCTGCAAAAACGACGTGAACACTTCCTCAAGCGGGAGTTGCCCTCCCTGTTTGAAACCATGGAGCGTTTGGGTCTGACCATGAATGATTTACAACAGTATGCTGACAATAAGGAGAAGGACGATGAAATCGAGCCACAAGAAGAGTAATAGGATGTTGATAGGAGCAGGGATCTTTTTGGTTGTCTATCTCCTGGCCAGTGTGATTTTTGGGTCATTTCTCATTGACCGGTTCTCAATACAGGAATTACCCAATAGAAATGTCACCCATGTAACGGTGTGGCGGAATTGGTAACCAAGAAGTAGCGGTCATATGGAGGGTCGGATTTTCCGACCCTCCTTTCACGCTACCCAAGAAAGTTCAGGCAGACTGGCTGTTCAACAATAATCCGATGATTGCATAATCCACACAGTCCTGTCCTACGGTTGATGGGGTAGCTGGTAATTGAGTTGCTGCTACCGTTTGCAACCACGAGGTGAGCACCGGAAGGTGAGAAGGTAAAGTTTCGGGGTTCCTTTTCTGTCTTGCAGTGGCCTATGAAACGCAATGTTCCATTCTTGCTTTCACATCGGTAGATGGCAATGCTGTCATGTCCCCGGTTGGAACAGTAGAGAAAACGGTGATTCGCATCGAAATGAATGTCAGCAACGGTGTTTTCTTTCTTGTACCCTGGTTCTAGCGTGCTGATTCGCTGTATCAGGGTAGGTTTCTCAGCCAGTGCATATACCAATATCTCTGATGAGAGTTCACTGGCTACATAGAGAAACTTCTCGTCCTCTGATAGTTCAAGGTGTCTGGGCCCACTTCCTGGCGGGGTGATGATAGTTCCTTTCTCAATCATATCACTTTGATACCAAAGAACTCTGTCCAGTCCCAGGTCGGCTACAAAGAATGCACTTCCATCCTTGGTGAATCTGCTGCTGTGAATATGGGATCGTTCCTGGCGGGTAGGGTGGGTTCCCTTGCCAGTGAAGGATTCCTGGAAAAGTAAGGTGGGTGTGTCCAATACAGAGAAGATGGTAAGCACTCCGTCTGCATAATTGGAAACAACAAGCATCGAATGATCTGGGCTGAGGGAGAGATGGCAAGGGGAACCGCCTCCTGTTGGAAGGGTGTAGAGTAGTTTGCAGGTAAGGTCAGGGTACACTTGGATGGCGTATACATGTCCGTCTGTCTCTGTCTCACTGACGCTGTAGAGAATTTTTCTCTCAGCATCAAAACACTGGAAGGTTGGTTGTTCTATTTTCATGGAACCTGAGTGATAGGTCATCATGCCCATTCGTTCATCAAAGAGAAAGCAGTTCAGCCCCTCCACGGAATCAGAGACCCTGCTTCCTATTACCAGTGTTTCCATGATCAACCCCTTTTCTTTACGTGGATACAACGAGTGTAGTATATATATAATTTGTTATCTACATCACTCTCCCACATAAAACCAAAATACCCACTGGACAGCAAGAGATTATTTCCGTATTATAGTCAGAGTAATTCGGGCGCGTAACTCAGCGGGAGAGTGCTACCTTCACACGGTAGAAGTCGTTGGTTCAAACCCAATCGCGCCCATAAGGCAACTGACTCTACCGTAAAGAGTTAGTTGCCTTTTTTGTTGGTGAATATTGACGTGAAAACCCAAAAGGGTATGTAAAGGGGTATGCAGAGGCTATATGAACAGTGAGTTTTATGGAGTAGAAAAGAGTATGAACTACTATCTCACGAAGCGGAAAAAAGCCAAACGCAGTTACTTCTATGT
>NZ_JBFXGH010000157.1:0-4172 GCF_050178175.1 Sphaerochaeta sp. | reverse complement strand
AGATCGACTGCTTCTCATCCCCTACAAAAAACAGCTTGTCCTTCTGCAAATCCTCAGGCAGGGGGATGCCATCCCCTTCCCTGTCCAGTCGTTCGGCAAGCAGGTAGAGCATTGCTTTCTGCTGAGCATTATTATCCTGGAACTCATCAATCATGATGTAGCGGAACTTCTTCTTGTAGAAAGAGCGCAAGGCCTTGTCCTCAGCAAGCATTGTAACCGCAAGGGTAGAGACATCGGCAAAGGTAAGAATCCCGCTCGAACGTTTTTCTCTCTGGTACCTGCCTACAAACTCCTGCATGAAATCCATCACTGCATGGAGCTGGTCCTGGGCAAGCATGATACTCAACGCCATGCAGAGTTTGCTCCTCAGTTCCCTGTATATCGCCACCGTATCCTTGATGGTCTGGATATCCTCTGCCTTCCCGTTTCCCGGAGCCCTGCGATGGGCAACCTCGGAACACAGCAAGGATCGTAATTCCTCTTTGCTTTCACAACCATCCATCTTGGAGAGCATCAACTGTGCATCGCTCTTGTAGCCTTGCACCGTATTGCCCTTGTCGGTGAAAGAAGCATAGAGATTCAATATCTCACGGTATTGGACAAGCAGACGTTCATACTCCCTCTCTACTGCTGCAAGAATGCGCTCAGCCCCACCTTCCTCAACAGTATTGGGGAGGCAATAATAGGTACTTGCCAGGGGGACAAATACCTTGTCTATCAAGGTATCAGGAGTATAGAGCTCACTGAGCAACTTCGCCCCAGGGCTCTGTGGATACGCGTCCAGCAGTTCAGTAGCTACTCGGCGGATGGTGCCCAGGTTTTTCTCATCATCGATGACAAAATCCTGAGGCACTCCATAAGCCACCGAATTGCTTCGTACTACCGTTGCGCAGAAGCTGTCCAATGTTGAGATTGCAACTTCACTGAAGGTCTCAAGTTGTTTGGCAATTTCTTCGTCCTGGATACAGGAAAGCAGGTGCTTGTGAATACGCTGATGCATCTCCCTTGCTGCCTTCCGGGTGAACGTCAGGGTCAGGATTTCATCGCAGCGGGCTTTTCTTTCAAGAACCAGACGAAGGAATCGGTAACTGAGAACCGTGGTCTTGCCTGAACCGGCTCCGGCAGAGACAACACAGTTGTTCAGGACATTCACTGCCTTCTTCTGGCTATCGTCCAGCCTTGCGTTTGTATGTTTTAGAAAGTCTTCAAATCGAATCATAGAGTTGCGTACCTCCTCCGGCACAAGGATCGGTAAGGGCAGGTACCACAATGCTTCTTTGAGGGCGTTGCCATCAGATGCCCACCCTGCACGGCATCAAGCAGATTCTCCATGCGCTGTTGCAGTTGCTCTTCACAAAGTAGTGCGGATGGATCATCTTCCCGGGCCCAAAGCGTGTAGTACTTCTCATCCTTGACGCTGTAGTAGGAAGCGTTGGATACGGAGACATCACGGTCATGGGTCAACAAGAACCGGTAAACGGGTAGCTGGAATGATTCAAGATGCCCCGAAACACGCTTTACCTCCGGAACCCCTTTTTTATAGTCGATGACAGCAAGCTTGGTATCCTCTGGGGGATTAAGGCTGATCACACGGTCGATTCGGCCGTTTATGAGAAGGGGAAATTGTTCTACCTCGTATGACTCCTCGAATGCAATGGATCTTCCATGGGCGAATAGTGCCGATTCCCCATCAAGAATGGATGCCACCTTCTCCCGGTAGCTTGCGATGATCCAGCTCCTCATTGATGGGGAAGGCCCACGCTGCCCATAATAGGAGACCAGACACTCGTCAAACAGTGTATACAGACGCTCCCTATATAGCTCCATTTTCCGGGGATCATAGTCACGAATCTCAGAAAAAAACCGCTGGTAGACTGAGTGAAGGAGCATCCCAATCTTCTGGTGGTCCACCGGCTGCACTTCATACTCCTCTGTTTTCAGCCCATAGAGATATCTTGCAAGCCATGCATACGGACAGTGGTCAAACTGGTCTATGCCGGTTGGGGAGAACGGGAATCTCCCCTTCTCATCCTTCAGCCTTGCAACAAGGTCAGGCTTGATGGGATGGCGTGTATAGTCGTCAGCACGTTCAGCAAGTACCGTTTTCTTGGCTGCAAGGAACCAATCCCTCTGGCTTGCTGTTGCCTTCACATCAGGAAGCACTGTGTGTTTGTAGAGAAACAGTTCTGCAGCCAATGGATCGGTGATGGCATCCAGATTTGGTTCATACAGAGAGAGGCGCCCATGCTGCAGGAAATAGGAAGGAACCATCATCTCCCCTTCATAGCGACGCATATGGCAGGAGAGGAACCTCTTTCCTTCAGCGAGGGTTGCACAGCGGAAATGGGCCTCGGTGGTATCGACCTCCCTGCGCAGCGCCTTCTCAATCTGTTGAGGCAGAAAATCCAAGGGGCGTTCAACACACCGGGCCCCTTCCTGGTCAAGGGCAAGGATGAAAAGATAATCAGCATTCAATACCGATACCTGAGGCCACCCGTAGACGGCAATACCCTCACTCTTCTGCTGAAATACATATCGCTTGTTCTGTAGGTGTGCGAGTAAAAAAGAGAAGATCCTGGGGTACGAGGTGATTCCGGTTTTCTCCATCGCATCCCCTACCTGGGCCATGGCATCTAGGCAGAACGCATAGACATCCTCCCCTGGGGTGCCGACCCACTGTGTTGGAATGAAGTAGGTATCCTGGAAGTGATTGATTTTCCGTCGAAGGTCCTCAATATCCTCAGCCTGGACAATTGCAATGATGCTCTGCTTCAGACCTTCATACCACATCTGCAACTCCCAGTCTCCCAGCAAGGAACTGTACTGGTCCTCTCCATACAGGGAGCCATGCATGATTGACTGACTGACTGCACGCTTGATGAAAACACGATGTTTTTCTCCCTCAGCCCAGGGAATACCAGGGTCGAGCAAGAGTGATTTCAGGCTTTCCAGGCTGAACTGTTCATCGTATACCTCTTGGAGCAGACTGAGAAACCGCCCACTGCTGTAGGCGAGTACCGATTTCCCTTCCCTGACCGTCAAGGGGATACCATAGAGCATAGCTTCCTCGCGGAGTACATCCATGAGGGTGTCGGTTGCAGTACTGCCGATTACAATCTGGTGTGTCTCCACTCCTGCATCCAGGAGATCCCTCACACGTTTCAGCGTTTGCTTGATCTCCACGAGGTGGTTGGGAAACACTTCCAAGCATACTGAAGGATCCTCTTCAGGAGCTTTCCTTAGTTCCATGAAGGAAGGCCTTCCCAGCTGTTCGTACAAACTCTCCGCCTCTGGGTTGGTATCTGAGAAAAGAATGCAATATGACTTTCCAGTGTCCCAGTCATCGGGAATGCTCGGCTTCTCGTACCTGGGTTCGAACAGTAGATGCTCATCCAGGAACTGCTGGTACTGCCCGTAGAGCACCAGGAGGTCCTGTTTCATGGCAGAGTCAAGGTTGCTGAGCACCTCCTCCTGGCATGCTTCCCGGAGGGATGGCAATACCTTGGCAAGATATCCTTTCACCCGGTTGTTCATCTCCGGATACGTTGGATTGAGAAAGCAGCGAAGCAAGCTCCCCGACTCGAGTAGCTGATGGATAAAGAGCTGACGGGTAAGGCTGTTTGCCGGAACCATGGTTTCATGATGAGGCAGGAAATAGCCCCGAAAGGTATCATAGGAGATTGCTCTCTCCGCCAGGATTGCATGATGTTTCCCATGGAGCGCATAATCGGTCAGGTATGATCGAGCTGCAACCTCGGTGGGGAACACACAGATCAATCCCTGGTCAAAAGCCTCGTGCACATAGGAACGTTTCGTTTGTGATAGACTCATACGTTGCAGTATATCATGTTTGTGTGTACGATGAGCGTACGTCATGGAAAAACCAAGAAGAAACTTGATGCAGAAGGATAAAGAGGCAGGAAGTTCAGCCTTAAGCATGGCTCTTGCCATGGTTCTCAGCCTGCTTTTTTGGCTGATACTGGGCCCCTATTTCATTACCGCGCTTGGCCATTTCAACATCCCCTACCTGAAGGCAAATGCGCCTTTCCTTGCCATGGCTTTGGGTATCGTGGTCTCAGGGAAGCTGTTGCTTACCTCGAGTCCACGATCACTGATCACCGACCACAGCACCTTCCGGTTTGCCCTCTTCTTCAAGAGCATGGGAGCTTATC
>NZ_JBFXGH010000156.1:0-4201 GCF_050178175.1 Sphaerochaeta sp. | reverse complement strand
AAAAGCTCTGTGAAGCCTACAAGATGACTGATGAGCCATCCATGGCAGACGCAATCACTGAGATCATGGACATGTGCATGGCTACAGGCAACAAGCACCTGCTCTGGTTCAGCAGACTGCTGGACAACCACTTCGAGGGTATCATCGCCCATGCGACCTATGACATCTCAGCAGGGAAGATCGAGGGGATCAATCACAAAATCAAGACCTTGAGAAGGCAAGGGTACGGCTACCCTGATGACGATTATTTCTTCCTCAAGCTCTTTGATGCAAGCAGGAAAGGCTATGTCAGGAACCCTGTGGCTGAGAAAATCCCACAGGATTTATGATTGAGCCGAAATTTTTATCAGACGGTGAAGGTACTTTAATTGGCCTTAATCAATCCCTTCAAAATAATGAAAAAAAGATAGTCATACCCGATAGTATTGATGATGAGATTATTACTAGGATTGGTATGTTTGCTTTTGCAGAGGATTCAAAAATTCAAACAGTATTTGTACCAGAAGGTGTCAAGTTAATCGATGAATCAGCTTTTTACTATTGTAAGAATTTGAAAGATATTTATCTGCCTCAATCTCTTGAAAGGATTGGCCCTTGGGCACTATATGGCCCTTCTGATATTGTGATCCACTATGCTGGTACAGAGCTTGAATGGTTTGATTTAACAAAAGGAAAAAAATCTTTGGAGCCGAATTACTACACAGTTTTGTATAATGAGTCTTATTAAGATTGATGCAAACATATAAAGGGGTATGCAAAAGGGTATGCAACATACCCCTTTATGAGGAGTACCTTAGAGCAGCAAAGAGAAAGTTTAAGAAATTATGTGTTTACTAAATCATTGGATAGTAGTACTCTAGAGTAAAATAAAGCTGTACGTAGCCAGATTTCTGACATACCTATTTATTCAAATATGCACCTTCACACGGTAGAAGTCGTTGGTTCAAACCCAATCGCGCCCATAAAGGACCAGTCTTCGGACTGGTTTTTTGCTGTATCTAGGTGATGGTATGAGTATTCAAGTGCTAGAGTGTGAAGGTAGAAGAGTAGATCAGATAAATATGAATACCCTCATGTTTTCTCTACTTGATGTCCAGTTCTTGTTGTTTGTTTTCTCTCTACTATGCGAAAACTACTCTACGGTATCGGCAATAAACAGCCTATTATATACAGCTTCAAAGTGTTCAATTTCTTCGGTAGTTAACTGTAGGAATTCCTTTTCACGTGCCCGTTTTGATAGCTTTCCCTCATTCTGTGAAATGAAACTATATAAGAGAAAGACCATAGAATCAGGCATTTCAACAGAATCCTGTACCGTTTCTCTGAACCGATCATAATTCATTAGGAATTGTGTCTCTTTCGGGAGATCTTGTTCAATCGTTTGCTGCACACAATGATATAGAAACTCCGCATAGGGGGTTGCATCAAAATATCGGTAGTAGTCTATTGTCGAATTCAGGACACGTACATTGTGATCTTCTGTAGGTTCCCACCGTATGAACGGGAGAATGCTTTGTGAGTAATTTTTCAGGACGGAAGCATATTCCTCTATTCGAAGTAGCATTGCACTTGAAATAGGAAATATCATTCCTGGGGGATTGTACCCATACTTTGCAAGAATATGATGAATGAGATATCGATGAATCCTTCCATTTCCATCAGAGAATGGATGGATAATCACAAACCCGAAAGCAATCGCAGCTGCGGCAACAATTGGATCAATTTGATGGAAAACTCTATTGTTATATGCAATAAGGCCTGAAATTAAAGAGTCTATATCTTCATATCTTGCACTTATATGTTCAACTATGGGTGTTCCTGTTTCTCTATCATATTCGCCAATGAAACCACCATCGTCTCTGAACCCTATCTTCACAAAACCTCTAGAGCCTATCACAATATGTTGGAGACGTATCAGTTCCTCTTTACTCAAAGGTGATTTCCCTGCTTCTCTCAACGCATTGCCCAATCGCTGGATCCTATCATGCGAAGGCGACTCATTTTCAATGGAAAAACTTGCTTTGGAATCTTTAAGTAGCAAGAATGCTGCAGCACGCGCTACGACATCCTTTGGGATATCTGAAATAACTTGGAGAGCTTTTCCTTTAAGGTCAATCATGAGAACTTCTTCAAGTTCTTCAGTTTTCCTGATCATCGGACAAAAATCAGGAGTCCCTAGAAGATTGTTCACAACACGATGTCTCTTGGATCTTTCTCCTTCTATGGTAACTTGCTGTTTGGGATTGACAACCAATACATAATTACCTTTCTTGATATCTGGGATATCAAGGAATGTACCCATGAGCCATTCATAGAGAAACCAAATCCGTCTGCTGTATGAACCGGTAATCGTATCCAGAATGATGGTTTCAATCGTTCGTCTATCGATTACCTCAAACAATTTTTTCAATATGCATAGATCTATTCCTTCATATTTTAAAGCGAATTCAAGATGGCCCATGAGTGTTGCTTCCGGTCGATGTCTAGGCGTCAGCAAGTGCCACTCTGTACTTTTTAGAATACGATGTTTCGATCCAATTGCCATTTTCAGTCGGGGAAAGGGTGCAGGAAGTTGATATGCATCAATAAGAGCCACATACCCAACAGGGATTGCCTCCTCAGGCAGTAAGAATCCATGAAAAACGGTTACAGGTCCTGAAAAATTATTATCCATGCTATATTCTCCTGAATTATTAATATAATAATGGGTAATTCGTGAATTGTACATATGATTTATGAAAAGTGATTATATATTGATTGTTGTGTATGAAAAACAGATTGTGCTACATAGCGGAGGTTGGTTTGCCAACAAAAGGTAGTCGTTGGTTCAAACCCAATCGCGCCCATTAGCAAATCTCTTATTTTCCGTTCATATGAAAGCCATCCTCTAGGAAAAAGAGAATGGCTTTTTATTATTCTTTTTACTAATATACGGAGATTGCAACCAATACTTGTAATCTCCGTAATTATAGGATACAATCTTCCTATGATTGCACGGAAAATTGAACCAGTGATAAGGCGTTTAATGGGCGAGTATCCCGCTGTGACCATATTCGGTCCCCGTCAATGTGGCAAGACCACGTTGGCGCTTACCCTGTACCCCGGTTTCTCACACGCGAACCTCGAGGACTTGCAGACTCGCAAACTTGCTGAGGAAGATCCGTACGAATTTTTCATTCAGTATCCGGAACCTGTCATAATCGATGAGATCCAAAGGGTCCCATCGTTACTAAGCCTTGTACAGGTCAGGATAGATAAACAAAAGAAGATGGGACAGTATATCATCACGGGAAGTCAGCAGATACGTTTGCAGAATACGGTGTCGCAATCCCTTGCCGGACGCACTGCTGTAGTCAACCTGCTACCTTTGTCGCTGGATGAGTTGGCAAATGCAGGTATTGTCATGGACCGCGATCAGCAACTGGTCTCTGGATTTATGCCCTATCTCTTCCAAGCTCCTGGGAGGACCCCATCCGACTACTACAGGAGCTACCTTACCAACTACGTGGAAAGGGATGTCGCATCGGTGGGAGCTGTCCATGACCTCTCGCAGTTCCTAGCTTTTCTTACACTTCTTGCGGGGAGGTGTGGCCAGTTAGTCAACAACTCGGCCTTGAGTGGCGAAGTTGGAGTCAGTAGCACGACCATAGGTTCCTGGCTTTCCATACTTGAGGCATCGCATCTGGTGTATATCCTCAAGCCCTGGTTCACATCCCGCACTAGCCAAATTGTCAAGACCCCAAAGATCTATTTCTGTGATGTCGGGTTTGCTGCGCATCTTCTAGGCATCAGCACTCCTGCCCAGATGAATAGGGATCCTCTTATGGGCAATCTTTTTGAGAATATGATTGTTATGGAGGCGGTGAAAGCGCGCTACAACGCAGGTAAGAGCAACCAGCTGTACTTTTTCAGGAACAGCAACGGACTGGAAGTGGACCTCTTGGTCGGGCAACAGAGGAAGCTCATTCCTTACGAGATTAAGAGCGGCAGGACTATGGATAGCAAGCACACGCTGAACCTGAAGAAGTTCATTTCCAAGTATCCTAATGATATCGCGGAAAACGGTGGTGTCATATATAGTGGGGAGTCAGTCGAGAGGTACAAGGGGTATGGATATCGCAATTTCCATGACTGTGCTCCGTTATTCGAGGATAACGACCTCTCTTTTACTGTATCCTTCTAGTGTGAGTTCAACGGTGCA
>NZ_JBFXGH010000155.1:0-4209 GCF_050178175.1 Sphaerochaeta sp. | reverse complement strand
ATGGGGTCAAGACCTGCTTTTATGGGCAATCCACATTTTGAAGATGAAAATCTTCTATCGCTACATCATAGTGTTCCATCACTGAATATGTGTGGCTATGGTACAAAACATCTTCCCTATGAGTTATGGGCTTTTACCGGTCAAGGATTTGGGGCAAAAATGCAAATTGACCTTTCAGACGTGGATGACAAGATAGTGACATTGGCACGGTTCAATCCATATGGGGATACTATGAGTGTTAAAACAGGAGAGATAGTAAAATCAGAATTTATTGAAACATATTGCAGCCCTTACTATTCTATAAGAATGGACAATGCTCGCGCTTTTATGCATCGGCTTGCAGATTTCGGTCACCACCAAGTAATGGTGTTAGGTGATTGGACAAAGAAACTTGATCTAATCAGTTCCCTGATGCATTTTTCCCTTACAAAAGATTAATAGATCGGCACCAGAAGATGCCTTTAGGCAATAAAGGAGAAGGAGGTCGTTCTGGACATTTTTCAAACATAAAAATGCTGGCTATTCATGGGTGCAGTCCCCGAGGCCATCCATGAGGCATTCGATGGTCTTGGGGAAGCTTTGTCCATATTCCTTTTCCAGCTCGTGTGCACAGGCCTGGGCATGCTCTGCATCCTTCTGGCTCCATACCAGTTTCAGTTGCTTGATAAACCCTTCCTTTTCCCTGGTCGGAACAGGGGCCAGGATGTTGCGCATGAAGTGTACCTTGCACCGTTTCCGTACAGATCCGACAAAGCATTTCTGGATTGCTGCAAACAGACCCTAGTGGGCATCGGAAACCACCAGCCAGACCTTCCAAGCCACGTTCCTTGAGTTGCTCAAATAGGGGGCCTCCGACTCATTGTCCATGGTCCACCGCGATTATCCGCACCTTCCCGTTGTCCCTGGCTTTCTCATACAGGGCATCCACCCAGGGCACCGGGTATTCCACATCCATAGACCTAGAACGGAACTCCTTCACCTGCCTGTCCAGCCTTGAGGTGATGTTGCTCGCCTGCGATGCAGTGATGTTCTCAATCCCGATCTTCCTTGCCTGATTGCCGATCTTTCCCGCTGACCATGCCTCCTTGATCGGGGCTTGCTCACTGCACTTGCGCTCGGATACGAAGAAAGGGACATACCCCCGTTTCTCAGCTTGGGAACCAGCAGGTACCGTGTTCCAAGCCGGGTACCGAATCTACGGGTGCGATACCCGCTGCGGTATGCAGTCCTTGCCTTTTCATGGGCACCCTTGGGTGCATTGCATTTCTGTGCGATTTCAAGCTCCATGAGCTGTGGCCTGTCATCCACTCGAGCATGGCCAACATTGGGTCCTGTGCTGATTGGAACTGAGTAATTTCATTTCCAAAAAAACGTGCTATTGTTGGTTATGGCCATTGTGAATCCTTTGTTTTGATGCGTTATCTAACCGTATGGAGCATCCAATGACCTTTTTTACATCCTCAACCCTCTTGTGAACCCAACTTTACACTAGCGATACAATCAAGAATGACAATAGTTTCCGCTATAAAACAACGCGGGAATCACCATCTCGCTTGACCATGTGTTTTTCCTCCATCTTGTTCAGCAAGGGTATAATATACCGTCTTGACAGACCAGTGCGGTCCTTCGCTTCAGGGATTGAAAACACATCACCGGCCTTTCTTCCTTTGAGGATACTATCGGTGATTTCATCAAATCGTTCACGAGTGAAATAGATATCTCCCTCGAGTGGGACGACCTTCTCGATTCTGATCAGATTACGCAGTTCCCCTCGAGCTCCTTCATCTGTGATTTCCTTGAGCTGAACTCCCCTATCACGAGTATTCTCAAGCTGCTTCATAATCTTCTTCCCAAGCTTGCTCAACTCATAGTCACCACCGAGTTGGTCTGCAGTGAGATACACCTGCTCTCTCTCTGTTACTTGATAGGTCACAAGTGCCCGTTCTATCAGGTAAGCATCAACCTCTTCTGGAACAATCTTTCCTTGCATGAATTCTGCACGGGTTACCCCTCCTGGGCGGCTTGCCATCTGTCGCAATCTATCAGCTTCCTCCTGCAAACTATTTTCAAGAATAATGACCTCGTTAATGATTCGGTAGCTGATATCCTCTTTCGCAAGGAACCTTTTCAAGTCCCGTTTTTGTCTGGATGTAGTATTACTCAGCCAACCGTTAAGCAGGAGGCGAAGTGCCGACTCATCCTCAATGCAATCCCCTATTGGATAGGATGCAACAATCTGGGCGAACTTGTTCCTGAAATGTTTGCCGGTCTCCCCGCTCCAGATGAATCGTCCCTTTCCAAGAATATGATACCCACCACGTTGGATAAAAAGGCAGATATCGAGCCAAGAAACAGCAATTGCTTCATCCAGTACAAGTCGGGCATATCCTTCAGTTCTCAGGAAATGGATTTTCCCGATATAGTGTCCGGTACCCGTTGCTAGCTCCACTTCCATATGATTACGGATTTTCCTGTCCTCCATCACCTCATACTGGATAATGAATTCACGCTCAACTTGGAACTCATTGGGGTCTATTGCTGCAATGCAGCCTCTGGAAACAGACCCAGTCTTCACTCCCTGGAGACTTAACGCGACTCTACTGGTCGGCATCGCCATCTCAACTTCTGTATGATAACTCTGGATGCCTCGTATCCTCGTCGTTATTCCGGAAGGAAGGATGGTCAGTTCATCACCCTGCGATATGGGACCTCCTGAAAGGCTCCCTGTCACTACAGTACCAGAACCCTTGACTGTAAAGACCCTGTCAATATGGAGATATCCTGATTCATGCCGTTCAGAGCGAGCATCCTGCTTGAGGAGGGACAGGATTGTAGCTTTCAATGTTTCAATTCCCTCTCCCGTTATCGAGGAGACCCCGATAATGGGGATGTCCTTGTTGAAGATTCTTGTCAGCTCTTCTCTGGCCATCTCTTTTGCCAGATCGAGCACATCGGTATCGACAAGATCAATTTTTGTGATGGCACACACAATATGCGGAATTCCCATGGCCTCAAGAACTCGTGCATGGTCTTCACTCTGTTGCATCCATCCTTCATTGCCTGCAATGACCAGTACAGCGACCGAGAGAGACCAAGCCCCAGATACCATGTTTCGGATGAACCGTTCATGACCAGGTACATCAATGACTCCAACGGGGATTCCTTCATCGTCAAAGAAGTGGGCAAATCCAAGGTCAATCGTCATCCCTCGCCTCTTCTCTTCGGGGAGGCGGTCGGCATTGATGCCGGTGAGTGCTTCTATGAGCGCCGTCTTTCCATGATCTACATGTCCTGATGTTCCGATGATATGGTACATATGCTAATTCTTAAATCCCATAAGCACCTCATGTACATGAGGAATGTCTCCATCTTCCATCGTGGCCATATTCAGATGGACACGCCCATCATGTATCGTTGCAATGATGGGAGGAGAGGAATCTCTCAGTCTCTCCAGTATCGTTTGCGGAGATTGCTTGCCCGCAATAACCACAGAGAATGAAGGAAATGTTTCATCCGGGGCAGTTCCTCCCCCACTGGTACAGGTACTCTCCTCAAGAGAGAATCGGCTCTTATCGAGACCTTCGAGGAGCTTCTCTCCTTTTTGTCTCATACCCTCATAGGGTTGCAAGAGTTTTTGCGCAAGATGTCCCTTTTTACCGTTGAGATAGCTTACAAGCGTCAACTCCAATAGGGAGTAGATTGTCTTGCCGGGACGAAATACACGCATCAAAGGGTGTTTTTCCATCTGAGCAATCAAATCCTTGCGACCTGCGATGATACCTGCCTGAGGACCACTGAAGATCTTATCACCACTGAAGCAAACAAGATCAGCACCTTGAGAGAGATGGCTCTTCACGGAAATCTCACCAGGAATTTTTTCATTGATTACACCAGAGCCCTGATCTACGCAGAGCAATACCCCACTATTTTTCAGGGAGGAAAGTTCCTTTACAGAAGGAGTCGACGCAAACCCCCTGATGGCAAAGTTCGAACGGTGCACTGAAAGTATCATAGCAGTTTCAGGAGTGACAGCTTCAGCGTAGTCTTCGAAGGTGGTGATATTCGTTGTCCCCACTTCAACAAGACCTGCTCCGGTTGCCTTGAGAATCTCTGGGACACGGAACCCACCCCCGATTTGGACCTGCTCTCCACGGCTTACGATCACTTCCCTGTCCTTTGCGAAGGTTGCAAGGATCAGGTAAACGGCAG
>NZ_JBFXGH010000154.1:0-4213 GCF_050178175.1 Sphaerochaeta sp. | reverse complement strand
ATGTAACCGCTTAAGCGGCCTCTCTGTCGACTTGACCGTTGCATCTTCACTTGGTGCGATCAGCTTGGTTGCTGTACAGGGATATTGGATCCCTATCCTTATCCTTACACTGGTAGGACTCTTCATCACCATGGTTATTCTACCCTGGTACTGTTCACGGCTCTATGATGACCATCAATTCTTCAGGATGTTGGTCATCTACGGTTCAGCAACAGGAACGCTCCCCACCGGACTGGCACTGCTGCGTGTGGTTGACAAGGAGTTTGAGACACCGGTTGCCACAGATTATCTCTATTCGGTAGGAATTGTCTTTATCCTGGCCATTCCAATCATTCTGAGTATCAACCTCCCGGCGTTCAGTGTCACCAAGAACAATCCCGCACTATTCGGGTGGGCAATTGTGATCAGCGGAGTCTACTTGCTCGCTTCAATCATCTCCTATATGATCATTGCCAAGAAACGTGCATTCATCAAACCAAAGACCTATTTCTACACCGAGGATTAACCAATTGGTGAGATAATTGATTTCAAGAAGGATGAGGCTTGTACCGTGTACAGGCCCCTCTTTCTTTCCTCCCGTTTCACACGATGTGTAATCGTGCAGAGCGAAGTTCGACAGAACAGCTTGTACACTTTCTCACTAAAACGTTCCACAAAGTCTTCAAACTCATAGAAATCATTAAGAAAGGGAAAGAGACAAAAGATTTCCAGCGCAATAGAGCGTACAAGCACCTTTTGCTCGCTCAAGTGCAAGAGAATCCAAAGAAATGTGTTGAGGATGGTAACCCCATCATCATAAAATTCCTCACTGAATGCATCCTGTAGGAAGAAGAACAGTCCCATTTCTTCGATTTCTTCTTTCCACTGATTCCCACTCAGCACATTGAATGCATCATCTGTTTCATCACTATCGAGAGTAAGGAACAGTTCAGGAGAGAGAATTCCATCATCAAATACATCTCTCTCGGCTGGAGAAGGAACCGGCCATCCCTCCAGACGGTACTTCACTTCTGCTTCGGGAACTTGGTAATCTCGGCTTTCCCGTTTCTTCTGCATTTGGGCAATGAGATCCTTGGCCAAATCCTCATCAATTCCAAGTTTCCTTGCTTCCGATACTAAGTCAAAGGGTTTTCCATTGTTGTATGCATCGCTGTAATTCCCAAAAAAGGTATAGAGAGCTGTCATATCCATCTCTTGATTACTCTCCTGATGCATCCCTTCCTCAGGAAGCAGAAAAAATGGCGTCCAAGGAAGCCGTTTTGCATGCTTCTGTAGATGTAATACCAATGACAATGCTACGCTCACCGGCTCTGTGTCTCGTGATAGGCCAAGGATGGTCAAGAGAGCCTCAAATGCTTGTCCATAGAGGGCGAGAACTATCCAATGCTTCTCCATCTTAAACACACGCATTCCTGCCATTGCAATATCATTCCAGAAATTTTCATCTGGATAAGCGGAGTGCATGGCATCGGAGGATCTTTCCAGGCTATAAGAAGCTACTTTCCCTCGGTTGTCAATCGTCCAGTAATCAGGGTCAAACGTATAGGAGAGTCTCGGTACTGATATGTAAAAAACTGCAAGGATATGTCCATTATGTACCAATTCATTGCCAGGAATCTGTAAATCGAGATAGTACATTGCAGTAGGGTGCCGGAGCAACAAACCAGTCAAACCTGAGGAAGAGAACGTGGTTGCATCAAACGTGTTACAAAGAAAGTCGATATCAGAAGAAGAATAGTGCGTATAATGAAGCGTTCCGCTTGCCTGGAGACACTCTCCATTGTTCATCATGAGCGCGAGATAATGTACATTCCTGCTTTCATGTTTTTCCTGTAGATCCTGCAAACTTGGGCTATAGAGCTTGTAGGTGTTACCGGTAATGCAATCCTCAATCGCAAAGAAATCCTTGCAGATACGTTCCTGTATGGTGAAGAAACAGAAAAATCCGGGGTTTTCTTCCCATGCAGTGAGCGTATCAAGCAACTCACTGGAGAGTGTATCAACATTCGCAGAACGTATGCGACTGATAGCTTTCGGGTTTGTAAGTATCAGAGCATCAGCATACTGGGTAGCCAGGGCTTCCACATATGCTTCTGCATCAGAAACCAGTTCAATCAGGGAGTCAATAAACGATTTTACAAGCTTCAGAGTGGATTCATTATCCATGATATAATCGTCGAAATATTCTTCCAAGGCTACATATTGTCTGGAAAATGTATCACAAGCTTTCTTAATAGCGGCTGGTATTTTCATACCCATATCTTCAGATAATTTTTCCATTCTGGGAAGTGGATATTCACTATTTCACGGCAGGAATGTTTCTTTCCTTGCTTTTCTTTTTACCACCCATGTTCTACAGTAGAGGAAGAATAGTATGGAAGGTGTGATTCATGAAATGTCGTATTGCAGTACTGATGATTCTTCTATGTATAGGAATATTCCCCTTGGCTGCGGTATCCCCTGCCCAGATTCCTCTCTCCTCCCCCATCTATGAGGAGATTGATTTACTCTACCAGCTTTCTGGCCGTGCACTTCCCTCCACGAGTCGTCCATGGAACACCTATGAGGCTTTAGCAATCCTAGAGGCAATCGAGGAAGACAACTCCTATCAGGACCTATGGGAAACAGCATACCAGAGAATGGGAGGAAACTCATTTCACCAGGTAGACGAGACCTTCTCGTATCGTATTTCCCCTACCACCTACCATTAATCTTGAATCATACGTCCATACCAATGACCAGGATTTCACCTCCTATGATGACTGGATCTACAGCTATGATGAAAGGAAACCCTTCCTCGACCTTACCCTTTCCATGCAGTTCTCCTCCTCCTTCCTCTTCGAGACCTCCCTCCAGGCAGGAGTCGGGGCATATATTGAAGATGTAGATCCTGATCCAGATACAGATGCCAGTACAGAATTTTATTCATGGGGAATAGGAGCGCTTCTCGATCAAGGTGATGCTTTCCTTGTTCCTGATGCGACCCTCTACAGAAGAACATTCAGCAGCAACCTTCCACTCTTCGGATCCCCTCTTGAGCCAGACTTCCCCCGCCACTCACAGATGACCTATGCAGGTCCCTGGTGGGCTATCAGCTTGGGTCGCGGGGCCTACTCCTGGGGAGCGGGAGAGAGTGGCAACCTGGTAGTAGGGGATCATATCTCCAATCATACCGGACTTACTGCGTCCTTCTTCAATGAAACGTTTAAGGCACAACTGCTCTACCTCTTCTTTCCTGATGTAAGCCAGACAGGGAAAAGCCCGCGTATCTTCCTCGCCCACCGCTTTGAGTTCAACCCAGCTGTGTGGGCTCGAATCTCCATCAGTGAGAATGTAATGGCAAACCAGGATGGGCTCAACCTGCAATATATCGACCCGACCTATATCTACCACAACCTCTTTCACGTTGAACAGGTAAACTCAATCGCCAGTCTCGAAGCTGACATCACTCCCCTCCCTGGGCTCGCATTCCATGGCCAGTTTGCGCTTGACCAGTTCCAATTATCAAGCGAGGGAGCTGCTACTGCAAACGCTCTGGCGTTCCTGGTTTCTGGCTCATACTCATGGGATGCCCAAAAGGGGTATTTTACATTCGGTCTTGAAGCAGCATCTACTGACCCTGCGATGTATCGAAGACATCACGTAGATTTCCTTGTAGCAAGAGATTTGATCAAGAACCAGGCTCATTTGCGTCCTGTCATCATCGACTACTTGGGGTACAGCTGGGGTTCTGACAGCAAGGTCTACCAAGCAAGATTGGACTATCTCCTTCCTGGGAAGGTGAACATCACCTCCT
This sequence comes from Sphaerochaeta sp., assembly GCF_050178175.1. Classification (GTDB taxonomy): domain Bacteria; phylum Spirochaetota; class Spirochaetia; order Sphaerochaetales; family Sphaerochaetaceae; genus Sphaerochaeta. Next base: position 417 of record NZ_JBFXGH010000154.1, on the reverse strand, counting down.
CACTCACCATCCACCGCCAAGGAAAGCTGGACTACCTTGCTGCCCACCGTATAGATAGTGATGATGATGATACAACAAATAATGATAATGATCCTAACATTTCAGGTCCCTCGCCCTCAGGGGATAATATCACAGAGCGTTTGATCGTCGGCCTTGGCGGCACCTACTATACCGATATTCCAAACCTGGAATTGTTTGGTCAGGTCAATTGGATTGGAAGAAGGACATATGACCGACCGAGTGGAAGTGCGAGCGGGTATACCGATGATTTCCAGATACTCGTTGGGGTAACCAAACGTTTCTAGCCGGTTTTTCTTACCTCACTGATTGGTATTTCTGGCCTTATGCCCATACCACTGAATAAACTTAACCGAGGCAATCAGTGCGTCAAGTATTGCATGCAAAAACTTGACGTAG
>NZ_JBFXGH010000153.1:0-4287 GCF_050178175.1 Sphaerochaeta sp. | reverse complement strand
CAGGCAACGGAAGGAAACCCAGGATAGTCCGGGGTAGCTGTTGCGCAGACGATGCCATCAATTTGGGATGCTTCCCGGTTGTAGCTTGCAAGAAGATCATCGATGGCTTTATAAGCGAGATTACTGGTCGTCTCATCTTCACCGGCAATATGTCTTTCTCTGATTCCAGTGTGACTTTTGATCCACTCATCACTCGTGTCGACCATATGGCTCAGGTCATTATTGGTTACCACCCTCGGCGGTGCGTAACTGCCAAGGGCGGTGATGTGTATTGATTGTGGAGGCTTCAATGGCTCCCTCCTTGGGTATATAACATAAGTATATCATTATTACAATTTTGAAAATAATGTCAATATTGACACTATAACTCTTTGTTGTTATGATTAAATTCGTATGGATGCACTTTTTAAAGCATCCCATCCCCATCTTGTTATGAGGAATATTATGGATAATATTGAACACATGGACCTCCGTGAGGTCCTTACCCTATTTGATTCCAGTACCCTAAGCGAGCTTGAGCTTTCCTGCTCACGCTTCTCACTTAAACTGAAAAGACCGGTAGCTGGTGAGGCTATCGCCCAACCTGTCACGGTCATGGAACCGACCGTTCATGGAGCAGAAACAGCACCAACTGCTACAACCGGCACAGAAGAACTGGAGACCATCACCAGTCCAATTGTGGGAACCTTCTACCTAACCCCAGCCCCAGATGCACCTCCATATGTGAACGTTGGTAGCAAAGTGGAGAGCGGGGACGTTATCTGCACAATTGAAGCAATGAAGCTGATGAACCAGCTTGAGAGTGATTACTCCTGTGAAATTGTGGAAATCCTTGCCAAGCCAGAACAGCTGGTGGAATTTGGACAACCCCTTTTCAAGGTCAAGAAACTATGATCAAGAAAGTGCTCATCGCAAACCGTGCAGAGATTGCGGTACGTATTATCAGGGCGTGCCGTGACCTGGGAATCAAGACTGTTGCTGTCTATTCCACTGCCGATGCCCAAAGTCTGCCTGTTTCCATGGCAGATGAGGCTGTCTGTATTGGGGAAGCACAAACAGACAAGAGTTACCTGAATGTACGGAATATTATTACCGCTGCTTGTGTACTTCGCTGTGATGCCATCCATCCTGGAGTAGGATTCCTCTCAGAAAATGCTGATTTTGCAAAACAGGTGGAGGACGCAGGGCTTGTGTTCATTGGTCCTGAGAGTAAGACGATTGCATTGCTTGGGAACAAGGTTGCTGCACGGCAGGCCGCCCTTGCCGCGGGGATTCCCATTACCCCGGGCAGTAGTGAGGCGCTTGTTGATCTTGCAGATGCAAAGAGAACTGCCGAGCAAATCGGCTACCCAATCATCCTCAAGGCTGCTTCAGGTGGTGGGGGTAGAGGTATGCGTATTGTCAGGAAAGAGGAACAACTCGAGCAGTCCTTGCAGCTGGCCAGAAAGGAGGCTCTTGCCTTCTTTGGGGATTCCTCGGTGCATATGGAACGGTTCCTTGAACAGCCACGTCACGTGGAAATCCAGCTTCTGGCCGATGGCCAGGGCGGTGTGGTTCACCTAGGTGAGCGGGACTGTTCAGTGCAGAAGAATCACCAGAAGTTGCTTGAGGAGAGCCCCTCCCCAATCCTTGATGAAGGACTGAGAAAGGCAATGTGCAATGATTCAGTGCGACTCTTCAAGGAATTGGGCTACCGAGGCGCTGGGACCGTGGAGTTCCTTGTTGAGGGGGAGGCATACTACTTCATGGAAGTGAATGCACGCCTGCAGGTGGAGCATCCGGTAAGTGAACTGGTAAGTTCCCTTGATCTGGTCCAGGCTCAGATCAGGATAGCACAGGGTAAGACATTACCGTTCAAACAGAAAGATATCCGTCTCTCCGGGTATGCCCTTGAGTGTAGGATCAATGCACTTTCTGCTGGGGTGATCACCACACTTCAACTGCCTTCAGGTCCCTTTGTACGAGTGGACTCCCATCTTGAGGCCGGATCCATTCTCAGTCCTTATTACGACTCAATGGTGGCGAAGATCATCATCTGGGCTCCTGACAGGGACCAGGGTATAGCCGTAATGCTCAGGGCATTGGAAGAAGTGAACATCCAAGGGGTGACCACCAATCTGGAAGAGCAAAAACGCCTCATTGCCTCCAAACAGTTCAGGAGTGGTCGCTTCACTACAGACCTCTACCAGAAGGTTTGTGAACAGGAGAAATAACCGATGTCAAACGAAGTTTTGAAACGATGCCCCCAGTGCCAGAAAGATGTACAGGTAGGGGAGTATAAGATTTGCCCATATTGTAATTTTCATTTTCCGCTTACTGTACAAGAACGCCTTTCACTCTTTGCAGATGAAGGATCGTTCAAGGAGATGAGTAGTGGAATGCAGTCGATGAACCCCATCTCACTTGCAGGGTATGAGGAGAAACTGAAAGAGAATCAAAAGAAATCCTCGCTGAGTGATGCTGCCACCATCGGACGTTGTACGGTCGGGGGAAAACCTGTGGTTGTCGGTATCATGTCCTTCGCTTTCATGGGCGGCAGCATGGGTTCGGTAGTGGGTGAGAAAATCACACAGGCCATGATCGAGGGAGCTCTCACCGGGGACCCGGTAATCCTTTTTACTGCCAGTGGTGGTGCCAGGATGCAGGAAGGAATTTTCAGCTTGATGCAGATGGCCAAGACTGCCAGCGCTGCAGCGCTCATGGAAGAAACCCGAACACCTCTGTTTCTTGTCTTGACCAATCCCACCACCGGTGGCGTGACAGCCTCCTTTGCTATGCTTGGGGATGTCATACTCGCAGAACCCGGGGCAATTATTGGATTTGCTGGACCGAGGGTGATCGAGGGAACCATCGGTGAGAAGCTCCCAGAAGGGTTCCAGCGCTCGGAGTTCCAGCTTGAGAAAGGTTTCATCGATTCCATTGTTGAACGCAAGAAGCTGAGAGAGACCCTCTCCTTCCTGATCGAAACCCACACAAGGAGAGACTAATCCATGGCAGAAAAGAAGATACCCGTACTGCAAGAGACGGTAGAACATATTGAATCCATTCTCAGCACCAGCCAGACTTGTGAGGCGAAATCATCATGGGATTGTGTGCTTCTCTCCCGCCAAAGTGGAAGAACCGGGGCGAAGGCCTTCATCGACATGATCTGTGACCAGTTCATGGAGTTGCACGGGGACCGAACCTATGGTGATGATCCTGCTATGATCGGTGGCATTGGAATGGTCGGAGGCAGGGCGGTCACGTTCATCGGGAACCGGAAGGGTGCCAATTTCAGGGAGAATGTTTCCTGCAACTATGGAATGAGTAATCCTGAAGGCTATCGTAAGGCGTTGCGTCTTGCCAAGCAGGCAGAGAAATTCGGCCGTCCCGTGGTCTGTTTCATTGACACCCCTGGAGCATATCCCGGACTTGGGAGTGAGGAGAGGGGAATAGGGGAGGCAATCGCCCAGAACCTGAAGGTGTTCTCAACACTCAAGACCCCAGTGCTCTGTTTTATCATTGGAGAAGGTGGTAGTGGAGGAGCCTTGGGTATCGGCATCGGGGATAAGCTCTATATGCTGGAGAATGCAGTCTATTCAGTCATTACCCCTGAAGGATTTGCTTCCATCCTGCTTCGTGACCCATCGAAAGCCAAGGAGGCAGCTGAGGCCATGAAGATGACCAGCCGGCATCTGAAGGAGTTCGGGGTCATCCATGACATCATTGAGGAAAAGAGCCCGAAGGAGACAGCCCAGTTGATCAAGGAAACCATAATTCGTGACCTTGACAACCTCTGCAGCAAGCCGCCTGAACATCTGGTACGGTACCGGTTGAAAAAGATTCGTGGTATCGGGGAAGTCAGGGGGGGAAAGGAGTGGTGGCAACCGCTTCTTGAGGTTTTCGCCAAGACACAAAGCTTCCGTTAAATGGATTGTGCATTCTTCTCAAGGTCCCGGATACCCGGGATGAAGAAGACGGCGGTCAGCAGGGAAGAGAGCAAATCGGAAACAGGTGCTGAATAGAGAATACCCTGCAATCCAAAGAAGTGTGAGAAGAGCAGGATGGAAGGAATGAGAAAGAACCCCTGTCTTGAGAGTGTGAGCAGGAGTGCGATCCTGCTCTTGCCAATTGCCTGGAAAAAGTTCCCTGCGATGATCTGAAACCCTACCAACGGGGTAAGCAGGAACCAACGTGTCAGGGCAAAGGTTCCCAGCTCGAGCAGTGCCGGGTCACGGTTGAACATTGCAACCATGGTGGTTGGGAAGAATCGAGTAGCTAGGTATCCTACCATGATCAAAGCGGTGG
>NZ_JBFXGH010000152.1:0-4322 GCF_050178175.1 Sphaerochaeta sp. | reverse complement strand
TCCAGGCTGGTCAGCTCCAGAACTGCATCATACGCCTTGAGCGTGGTTGCCGAGTCGGCGCTGGTGACACCGTTGCAGATGTTTCCACCGATGGTGCCGATATTCCTGATCTGGGGGCCGCCGATCTGGTCAACTGCATCGCCCAGGACAGGAACATGTTCCCTGATCACTGGATGCATGGAGACATCGGTGAAACTGGTCAGCGGACGGATAAGGACTGAACCATCGTCCTCCAGGCAGATGCCCCTCAGGTCTTCGAGCATATAGATGTTGATGAGATCACAACCTGCAAGTTTCCCTTCGCGGATCTTGATCAGGATATCACTGCCTCCGGCAAGGATGAGAGCTTCAGGATGCTCCTTTCTAAGCCGTAAGGCCTCCTCTACAGAGGTTGGTTCATAGAGTTTATTAAAGTTATACATGCGCTCCTTCCTTTATTTGATCAGTCCCGCATCGGTGAATGCACCAAACAGACGTTGGGGGTGAAGCGGAATTGCATTTACAGCAACCCCGGTTGCATTGAGTACTGCATTACGGATGGCTGGGGCAACGGGAATCGTAGGGGGTTCCCCGAGGCTCTTGTTTCCGTATGGACCGGTGGGGTCATAGGTCTCAACAAAGTCAGCATGGAGGTCAGGGGTATCCAAAGCGGTCATCAGCTTGTAGTCAAGCAGATTGTCGTTGTACATGCGGCCTGTCTTTGGGTCGAACATATGTCGTTCATACAATCCATAACCAAGTCCCATGCTCATCCCACCATGTACCTGACCCCTAGCCGTCTGATGGTTGATGATGGTTCCCGAGTCATGGACATTGATGATATCCAGAACCTTTACCTGACACATCGGGATATCCACCTCTACCTCGGCAAAACAGACTCCAAAGGAGTAGGTGTTGTCTGAGCAGTGGTGTGTCTCCTCAGCAGAAATATGCTGTGAGTTAGTCAGACTGTAGCAGGATTCAATGGCTACATCGGCAACCGAGAGCAATCGCTCATCCTTGTTGGTGTGCACAATGTAGTTTTCCTTGATATCCAGATCCCATGGATCACACTTCAGCATAAAGCCGGCGAACTCAAGCAGTTTCTTCTTGAAAGCTTCTCCAGTCTTTTTCAAGGCAAGTCCCGATACATAGGTCTGGCGGGAAGCATAGGCACCGGTATCGTATGGAGTGACATCAGTATCCTGTTTGCTGATCATATGAATCTTGTCCATGGTCACACCGATGGTTTCAGCAGCCATCATGGCAAAGACGGTATCAGCACCCTGGCCGATCTCGGTTGCTCCCATCTGTACCTGCAGGGATCCATCCTGGTTGAGCAGCATACGCACTGCGGAGGTCTCCAGGCTGATCGGATAGACACCGGTCTTGTAGCAGAAAATGGCCATGCCGACCCCTTTCCTGATCGGGCCATCCTGCTTCTCGTACTCCTTGCGTTTCTTTGAGAATGAGAGGTATTTCTCTCCCTTGTCGATACACTCCTCGAGGCCGGTGGAGTGACAGGTGATGGTGGTAACCGGGTCGACGAAGCCAAGCTTCATCATGTTCTGCTTACGGATCTTGATCGGGTCAAAGCCAGTCTTGGCCACGATGTCATCCACGTGGGCTTCCAAGGCAAACCCAATCTGGGGGATACCGTAGGCCCGCATTGCTCCAGCGGTTGGCATGTTGGTGTAGACCGTATAGGCCTCACCCTTGATTGCCCCCACCGGATACATCATCCTGAATCCGTTTACTGCATTGGCAACCAGTGCGTGTGCATGGCTCGCATATGCTCCTTGGTTAGAGTAAGCTTCTATGCTTCTTGCAGCAAAGGACCCATCAGGGCGAATGTAGCTCTCGATGTGGAACTTCATTGCATGTCTTGTTCTTGTACAGGTAAAGGTCTCTTCCCTGGTATAGGCCAAGATAACAGGTCTCCCCCCAACACGAGTGGTCAAGTAGGCATTCAGGGGCTCGGTCAGAGCATCCTGCTTATTGCCGAATCCTCCACCAATATAGGGCTTTACAATCCTGATCGTGCCGATTCCTACTCCCAAAGCCTGGGAACAGACACGGCGCACGATATGGGGGATCTGGGTGGAGGTTACCACGACAATCTTGCCATCTTCCATGTATGCAAACGAGTTTGCAGGTTCAATATGACAGTGGCTTACAATTGGGGTCTCGTAGTCGCCTACGACTTTGATAAGTCCTTTTTCCTTAATGGATTCTTCAAAGGAGCCTATCTCATAGGAAGAGTGGGCTACTACGTTGTTAGGCTTCTCCTCGTGGATTACCGTGGCCCCTTCCTTCATTGCATCTTCAATGGAGAGAATGGGAGCATACTCTTCGTAGGTTACCTTGATCTTCCTCACTGCTTCTCCTGCAGCTATCTCAGTTTCGGCAATAACTGCTGCAATGTCATCGGCATAGCAGCGGACCCTTGCATTAAGCAACTTACGGTCAGCGATATCCTGATGTTTTGGTTCGGTCGACCATGGGTGCCCTGCAGTAGGGAACTGAATGTCGGGGACATCGAAACAGGTAACAATGTCCACAACCCCTTCAACCTTCCATGCCTCAGATAGGTCAAACTCCTTCACCCAGCCATTTGCAATGGTACTATGCAGTACTTTTGCATGAAGGGCATGGGGAGAGACCAGATCGGGGGTATATTTTGCTTTTCCCGTCACTTTGCCGTATGCATCGACTCGGTTCGGGGATTTTCCTATGATATTCATGGAGTTCCTCCTTGTTTCCTCAACAACCCTGCTTCTGCAAATTCTGGGACTAGGCAGAAACTTCACATTTTTCCTGTGAAAGATGAGCATAGAAGCTTCCAGAAAGGCAGAACTTTCTTTTCGTACTTTCATAATACAACAAATTGCAACAAATTCAAGGAATTATTCTCAATAAGCGAAAAAAAAGCGTATGGATTGATAATATTGCTATCCATCTAACAGATAACAAATTCTAGGTATGAATACCTATGATCTTAGGTGCTTTTACCTGCTATCGCCTTGGGTGGTTCCTTTTCATACTGTTCTTGGATAGGAGAGGAAAACAGTATGAAGGTAAGAATTACACACTATATTGCATGTATTGGACTGATCTTGTTTCTTCTGACTTCTCTTGCCGGATGTAAAAAGGATCCTGGTAACAATCCTGGTGAAGAGGAACAAGAGGATGTCGCGGTTTTTTCCCTGGCCAGAGCCCCCGATGGTGAGTCTTCGTTCAGGGCAGGTGAATATGTTGATTCAGACGAGAAAAGCATAACCTCCCGTTGGCTTGCAGCAAGTCAGACTGACAGTGGGTTTACCTCTATCACCCCAGATAGTCTCAAGGTTGCTTATCGCTACATCGCATTGATCCCAGACGCTACCGTGCAGAAGATTGGGGAAAAGGGTATCTATGGTAAAGGGCGGTATGATGCCATGAATGCATGGGATGGAACAGCCATGTCTGCATATAAAGACAATACGATGACCAAGCTCCCCGGGTTCAACACTTCTCATGACCTTAATACAACACCCACAGTGGATGACATGCTTGAGTTCTCTGTCTATGTGGATGATGACACCCCTGTCACAAAGCAGGAGGTAAAGGAAGGCTCCTTTGCCATCTTTGATGGGTCGAATGACACCTCCGGAGATGTAACTGATGATATCTTGGCTGTATTCGACCTGAAAGATACTTCCATCAAGGTCGATGTTGATGACCTGCCCCCAGAAGGTGTGGTTTTCACCGGTATTGCCTATGAGCTTGTCTATTATGAGGCAGAGCTCTCCGGTTTTGGGGCTGTACGGCTGTATTACAACGATTACGGGCAATTCAAGGCAGGAGACTTGGTGGTGAACAAAGCTGGAGATTCTCCTGATAAGGGCTGGCAATGGGCATACCTGAAGCATGGTGATGGCCCAGACTCCTGGGATGGGTCAGCTGTACCTGAGGTGAGTGGAGGTGGGTATAATGACTATGATACCGATACGGTAGAGGAGCCTAACCCAGAGGTGGAATATAAGGGATATTATTCTCGCTCTGATCTTACCTTTCCTGTTGAAACCACCCAATACGGAAAAAGCGCAGATGGGGATCTTATCCCTGTCTTCGTGAACCTAGAGGGAGAGGGGGATATCTGGCCAGAGACAAACACAAGTGGGACACCAGATGCATTGAATGTGGGGAAAACCCCGGAAACATCTACTGCTTGCATCTACTGGTCGGTTAATCAGAACATATTCAACAAACCAGTGGGAGATGCCCAGCCGGTTCCCTATGACCATCCCCATATTGAGGAGGTTGCCGATCCAGGAGGGTTTGGTACGTATAATGAAGAAAAT
>NZ_JBFXGH010000151.1:0-4329 GCF_050178175.1 Sphaerochaeta sp. | reverse complement strand
TGGCCTCTGCCATCGCAAGCAGGGCATCCATCATGGACCCGTAGCCTGGATAGTCCTGAAGGATTATGACATTCTCTGGGGTATTCTCTTCATCACTGAGCAGCTTATCGACGGTGAGTTTCTCACAGCCAAGCCCCACCACCATGATTTCCCCCCCGAAGTTGGGATTCTTGATGGTGTTCCTGATCGATCGGATAGGAATGACTGCATCGGGTGCGTTGATCGCAACCCCACACCCGTAGGCGTGGTTTATGGCAACCACTCCATCAACATTTGGATACTGAGGAAGCAATTCAGCCTGAATTCGTTTCACCAATTGGTCCACCACCCCACTGACACACTGTACCGTGGTGGTGATGGCAAGGATGTTACGCGTCCCGGCATACCCCCCATTTGGATTCGCATATCCCTCGAAAGTGGTGCGTTTCGGTTGGGGAAGTACTACTTCTTCTGGCTCTTTGAAAGAAAGCGCATCCAGAGATGGCTGAAGTGGTAACTCAAGGGAGTTTTCGTTAATCCAAGCACCCTTCTTCACCCCTTCAAGCAAATAGCCAAGCACCACACCATAGCGGATGACCTCATCCCCTTTCTGCATATCCCGCAGGGCCACCTTATGTCCCTGGGGAATGTCAGAGAGGAGCGTGATACCATCAACCACATCACCCTTGCGGGAGGCTTCAGTGATAATGGCAACAGTATCCCTTGGATCGATCTTCAGGAGCAATGCATTCATTTCTTTGCCTTCCTCGCCAGTCTCTTTGTCTTCCACTCATCATAGAAAGCATATGCCAAGGAGATTACGATCAGGACCCAGATGACGTTCCCGATCGGGCGGGAGAAGAATGTCATCAAGTCCCCTCCAGAGCCCTTGATTGAATCAACAAAGTACTTCTCAAGGTCACTACCAAGAATGAAGCCGATGAGGAATGAGGGAATACTGTACTTGAACTTTGCAAAGACATACCCAACCACACCAAAGAAGAGCATCGCCCATACATCAAACATATTTCCGTTCTGGGTCGCGTAGCTGCCGACCGTACAGAGCAGGATAATGACAGGATAGATTCTCGCCTTCGGGAAGTTGATGATCTTCACGATATACTTGATCGGATAGAACATCACAATGTACATGAAGATGTTTGCAATACCCATGGCAACCAGGATTGTTTTCCAGATATCAGGGTTGTTGGTGATGAACAGTGGTCCAACCTGGATTCCCTGGAGCATGAAGGCCCCAATAAGTACCGCAGTGGTACTGTCTCCGGGAATACCAAGTGAGAGCAAGGGAATCAAGGCACCACCGGTCAAGCCGTTGTTGGCCCCTTCACTTGCCACCAAGCCGTCAATATAGCCGGTACCGAACTTCTCTGGATGCTTGCTCATACTCTTCGCCTGTGAATAGGAGAGCAAGGAAGCTGCTGAGCCTCCAACACCGGGAAGAACCCCGACAAAGGTCCCGATAAGACCACTACGTAGCAAATTGAAGCCCTGTCCCTTGAAATCCTTGAAAGAGAACGTACGGGTTTCATGGTTCAAATCGATGTCCTGATGTTCTTCCTTGATACCGGTCTCAGCCTCCTGGAAAATCTGTACCAAGGCAAAAAGACCAATCAGTACAGGCAGAAGCTGGAAGCCCATGCGGAGATCAACCTGGAACAACTTAGGCACCATGCGCATCGTATTGTTGTCAGCAAACTGCCCAATGAGAGAGATCAATACACCGGCAAACCCGGCAAAGATCCCCTTGATCATGCTTCCCTTGCTCAAGGCAGCAATGATGGTAAGGGCAAATACAATGATGAGGAACTTCTCTATAGCAGAGAAGTTGATCGCCACGCGTGCAAGTGGCGGGGTAAAGAACCAGAGGCTGGCAAGACTGATAAACCCACCAACCAGACTTGCGGTGATACCAATCCTGAGTGCCCTGAGTCCCTCTCCACGCTTTGCCATGGGAAATCCATCAAATCCAGTACAGATGGAAGAAGGAGTCCCTGGGATATTCAACAGGATAGCAGGGATCAATCCACCAGAGATACCGCCAACATAGAGTCCCAACAAGAGGAACAAACTGGTGGTAAGATTATAAGCATAAGTAAGGGGAAGGAAGATGGCAATCGCCATCGTTGCTGTCATGCCGGGAAGGGAGCCAAATACAACACCGATTACTACGCCCAAAAGAGACATCACAATCTGTAGCGGTCCGAATGCAAAAATTTCCATTATGTACCTCCTCTGTTACGGCAGGGTAATCTTGAAGACCTGGCCGAAAAAGAACCAGATTAGCAGCGAGGATACGACTGCAATAATCAGGGAGATCAGCAAGGACCTGAAGTCATGGTTCGACCAGAATTTCTTGGTCTTGAAGGCAACGGGAATGGAGGATAGCTGATGAATCCCTACAAACAATACATTGAACAAGAAGATAAATATAATCGATGCAGGAAGAAACCCGAGCAGTTCCATAGAGGGGATATATAGGACAAGAAGGATCAAGGTTCCCGGAAGTCGTACCTTATCCCAATCCTTCTCAAAGAAATGATAGTTCTTGAAATTGAAGAACGGCGTTCCCTGTCTTTTGCACTTCAATGCACGCTGGATCAGCATGATGATGGCAAGGAAGGCCAAGATTCCCATGATGATCGGAGGGAAGATCCAGTGGGACGTTGAAAGTTTGTAATCAATATGCGGCATAGGTTTCTCCTCATAGACTGACTGCAGGGCATAGGTCCTGCAGTCAGTATACCATTAGGAATCAAAAGTATTACAGAACCAGATCATCCAAGGACGGAGCTCTGTCGATCAGACCCTGGAGGCTGTCACGCTTATCATAGATGAATGCTTTGCTCTCTTCGGCATTGAGGTACTTACCAGGACGGAAGTTCATCTTGCCCAGGTCAGCCTTCAAGCCAGGATCAGCATTGACATTCTTCATGGCAGCATCAAGCTCAGCCAACAACTCAGCAGGGAAATCCTTCGGCAAGTAAATCAGGAAGTCTTTTGCGAAACGGAATTCTTTTCCGTCAAGGGTGATGCCAAGATCAGCATAACTGGCCTCATCAACTCCCTCGATGTTGTCCAGAAGACCCACATACTTCATGGCGAGCTTAGGATCATCAGTCTGGGTGTATTGCAGAAGACTGGTGTAGTCGGCGAAGATGATGTCAGCATTTCCGTCCCAGAGCATCTGGAGCTTGTCACCGGTTGATCCACCAATTACTACGCGGATTCTATCAGCAATGTCAGCACCATAGGTATCCATGACCCACTGCCAGTATACAATGAACCCAACGTGGGAGACGCCACCAGCTTCACAAGCCATGCGCACTACTGCATCAGGATTCTGCTTCAGGTATTCAGGCACCTCAGCAAGACTGTCATAGGGAGCCTCAACCTTTGCACCCCAAGCACTGCCAGGGTTCTGTGCAATACGAGGACCAACGGTCATATTCTCAAGGCTGTACATCTCGTCATATGCCCCAAAGGAGATGCCAAGATAGGTCATGTCATGGAACATCATGATGGTGTTCCCATCGGGTTTGACGGTCTGCATGGCATCCAGTGCAACAGCAGCACCTACAGCATCAACTTTCAGGTTTGCACCAAGTTCCTTGCCAAGATAGCGGCTGACGGTCTCAGCGATCAAATAGGAATCACCACCGGTTGAGGTGGAACCAATAACAACACGAACATTCTTCCCTTCAAAAGTGGGAACAGCTTCCTCACCGGCACCTGCTGCGAACAGTGCACCACCGGCTAACATCAAACAGAGCGAGAGAAGCAATAGTTTCTTCATACGATACTCTCCTTTCTAAACTAGGCATCCCCGGATGAGGATTTCAATATGAGGATCCCTGTAACAGGTCCAAATCCCTAACAGATGAACAGCGACCGCTTCCAGGCAAGGCAATATGCTCCCGGATATAACGCCCTATCCATATCAATAGACTAAGCGCGGATTTTCCATATGTCAACGAAAAAATGATATTTTTCAAAAACTTTTTGATTTTTCTATAATAATGTATGAAATAATCAACTAACTTGTGTAAAGAATATACAGCCATTGTATAGGTACGAGTATATCAGTAAAATATAACCTAATCGCATTTTTGTATTTGTAATACAACAAATTATATATACCTATTCCCAAGTTTTCACTGATGAGTACCCTTTGCATTCATTGTCTCAAATTCATAAACCACGAGGATATGTACTAAATTATGTATAATGGCATTAGAATTTTATACAGCTACTCATAACGTACACATACTATAAAATCATTCCCCAAATCGGAATCGAGATCAGGGACAGGAACGTGCTGACAATGACCAG
>NZ_JBFXGH010000150.1:0-4341 GCF_050178175.1 Sphaerochaeta sp. | reverse complement strand
TCAGTCCTACCTGCTCCAAGAGCTCGAGGGCTTTTTCCCTAGCTTTTTCCTTGGGCATGTTCTTGACGTGGATCATGCCTTCCATTACATTCCCGATGACAGTCATGTGAGGAAAAAGGTTGAAGTGCTGGAAGACCATTCCAAGACCCTGGCGGACCTTGTTCAATTGTTTTTCCTGCTGTCTTACCTGCTTCCCGTTGACGTAAATCTTTCCTTTCTGGGCTTTCTCCAGAAAGTTTATACAGCGGAGTAATGTGCTCTTTCCACTTCCAGAGGCGCCAATGATTACGACCACCTCGCCTCGTTTTACTTCGAGGTTGATATCCTTGAGGACTTCGAGGTCCCCGAACCACTTCTTGAGATGTTCTATCTTCAGGATTGTCTCTTCTGTCTTATGTGTTTGTTTAGTCATGGTCACTCACCTTCAATCTTTGTTCGATGCGATGCATCACGAATGAGAGCAGGCTCGTCATGATCAAGTACCAGATGCCGACGATAAGAAACATCTCCATGTACATGAAGGAAGAGGAGCCCATCTGTCTTCCCTTGAGCATAAGCTCCGGAACGGCGATAGTGGATGCAAGGCTGCTGTCCTTCAATGCGATGATCAACTGATTGCCCAATGGGGGGACAGCTCGTTTAAAGGCTTGAGGAAGCACGATGCGTTGCATTGCCTTCCCTTGCGTCATACCCAAGCTTCGAGCAGCTTCCATCTGTCCATAATCGATTGATTGGATTGATCCACGGAAGATTTCAGCAATGTAAGCTCCGTTATGTATTCCCAGTGCAATAATTGCAGAGGGAATGGGATCAATGGTTACAATACTGGTAAGGCCATAGTAAATAATGAACAACTGCACCAAAAGCGGTGTTCCCCTGATGAGGAAGATATATGCTTTACTAAGAGCACTTATCCACTGACGTTTGGAAAGGCGGCCGAGTGCGGCCACCAATCCAATTATAAGACCAAGAAGAATCCCAAAAAAGGTGATCTGCAACGTATAGAGTGCTGCATCAGCGAATTGGAAAAAACGCTGGGGAATCACCGTTAGATCCCATGGTAATATATTCATGGTAGGATTCTCCCTTACTCTACGGTAATGTCTTCACCGTTGAACCACTTTGCACTAATCTCTTTCATGGTGCCATCGGCAAACATATCACGGAGTGCAGCATTGACCTGCTCACGGAGCTCATCGTCATCCTCATGGAATCCAATGCCCATGACTTCGCTGCGAAGTACCGATCCTACGAGCGTAAGCTTATTTCCCTCTTTCAGTTGATTGATGGCATTCAACCCAACAATTCTGTCAGTCAGAACACCGTCAACACGACCATTGAGCAGTTCGATCAAGGTCTGGTTGTCATCTTCATAAAGCTTGACTTTGGTGCCAAGGACCTTTGCATCGTTCTCGAAGGTGGTGCCGGTAACCAAGCCAAGGGTATGCTCACTGGTCAGGTCTTCCACCGAATTGATACCGCTGTCTTTCATGACGATCAACTGGGGGCCACTGTAATAGTAAGGTATGGAAAAGTCGATTACTGCTTCACGTTCCTCTGTGATTCCCATACTGCCCAGGATTCCGTCATAGCGCTTTGCTCTGAGTCCCTCAACAATACCATCCCATGCGGTAGCTACATACTTCAATTCCATATCCAGACGATTGGCGATCTCGGCAGCAACATCAACATCGAAACCAATGATATCACCATCTTCTGTCATGTAGTTGAATGGAGGATACCCACCGGAACCAGCGAAGGTGATGGTATTAGCAGATTCCTGCTGACCTTGTGCGAATAAGGCAGGAAGCGAAATTAGTAACATCAATCCAATAATAAGCAACTTTCGATACAATTTGTTCGTATTTTTCAAAATAGACTCCTTTGAAAAAATGGATATAGAATTGTAACAATGACTACCTGTTTCATTCAACTGAAAAACAGCTATTTCTTTATAGTAAATGCTTTGTGTGCTTTTATGTATTATAACATGGTATGCTATAACTGGTTTCCTTGGTGTACTTTACTCTTGATTAAATAAAAAAAGAATGCTATAAATTATAACATGTTTTCGAGATTATCACGCCCAAAAGTAATTGAAATTGTCAATAAGAAGAATCATGTCACCTATTTATATGAGGACCAGTACTACTGGGACCCTGATAAAAAGCAGACACGCCATAAACGCCGTTGCATAGGTAAACTTGATGGAGTAACTGGAGAGCCAATCTACAATCCTGCATATAGGCAAGAACTGGAGAGCCAGGGAGCGGAGACTATTAAAGCAATTCCCTCGTTCCGCCGCTATGCGTTTGAGCAATTGCAGGAAGTGGTTGAGAAGGAGCTCTCGCTTGGAGAGTGGATGCAGCCACTTATGAGCAAGGAGAAGGTAGAGAAAATCCTGCATCTTGCTTGGTACCTGATCTGTTCAAACAATCCCATCTCCTATGCTACCCATTGGAAACAGGGAGTATACACGGGTGTGGAGAGTTTGTCAGAATTGCAGGGAATTCTTCGGTCCCTGGACGCTGAGTTCCTGCGGCTCTGGGGACAACGTAGCATGGAAAAATTCGATGAGAATTCCAGCGAAATCATTTTTGACCTATGTAGTACAGCCAGTTATCAGAATCATAACCCATACCTGCAGTATGGTTACAACCGGGATATTGGGGCATTGGAACAGAATACCATTATCTTGCTTGCCCATGGTGATAACCATATTCCTTATTCGTTCCAGATTCTGGATGGGACCATGCTCAGCAGCAAGATCATTGCCAATGTGATGGATACTCTGGAAGTCGATACCGATACGGTACTGATGCTCAATCGCAGATATTTCTCAGTCCCCAGGATTCAGGAGTTGGTGGAGTTGGGCTATCGGTTCATCATCCGCATCCCAACGAGGAAGCGATGGTTGGAGCAGTTCATTGAAAAACATCGTGATGAAATCCTTCAGGGCGCAATACTCTATGACTGCAAGGGTAGGGAGCTGAGAAGTCTGAGTCTCCCTGCACCCTTCCTGGAGGAGGCGTCTCTTACCATTCATCTCTATTATGATGAGCAGTGGCGGGAGAACCAGCGGAGCAATCTGCTCTCCTTGTTGGGGAGATGTAAACGGGAGTTGGAGTTTGAGGTGCCGCTTGAGGAGCATGCACGTCTCTATGAAACCTATTTCAAGGTGCGAAAACGCCCCAATGGAAGTAACAGGGTGAGTCTGAGTCGCGACCCGCTGAGAACCTTTGAGGCATCCCAGGCAGGTTTTTGGGCAGTGATCACGAACACAGGGCTCTCGGCAGAGCAAGTTCTAGCCAAGTATGAACAGCGTAATGACTTTGAACATCGGTTCAATAACCTCATGAACCAGGAGGACTGCAGGTTGCTGCACATCCAGTCCCCCCAGTATTTTCCTGGTAGGGTGTTTCTCCAGCTCATCTCTGAGATCATTCGGCAGAAATTGTTGGAAAAGTTAGAAGATACCGATTACAGCCTGGGCCAGGCACTTTTTACAGTTATGGATATCCAGGAAGTAACATTCAGGGAGAATGATACTCCTTATAGGAGTGAGCTGAATGAACAGGACAAGGAGATTCTCGGGAAGCTTGGCATTGCGGTAGAAGAAGCATAGGGAGAACCCTGCTAATCTTCTGCATACTCTAACAGATTGCCTGGTTGGTATGATAGATGCCTGCAGATGGCTTCCGTGGTTGCCAACCTGACAGCACTGATTTTTCCTGTCTTTAGGTTTGAAAGATGTGCCATGGTGATACCGACCTTCTCTGATAACTCTGTTAGTGACATCTTTCGATCGGCCAGCACTCCATCGAGTCTGAAGAGGCCCATAAATGAAGGCTGTATTTAAGAATCAGGGACTACGACACTATATGTCACAGCTGACAGCAGAGACACTTGTTGGGCGGATGAAAGGGCTTCCTGATTTCATCCTCGGCACGATTGTCGAAATTCTCGAATCCTATGATATGGAAGTCATGGTTGCAGAAGGTTTCATCTTTGAACGTTGTCCAGTTTGCCCTGCTTGTCATAGGCAAAGTAGTACCAAATTCCATTTCGCCTTGAGAGAGTGAATTGTTGCTTCATAACGCCTTTTTCTCCTTTTGAGTACATTTTTGAGTACAGCATCATGGGTGATACAGGAAAAAGGGTGAAAAAGAAAAACCCTCTTCTGTTTATTTTGTTAAACAGAAAAGGGTTATTACGTGCGGTAGACTGGACTTGAACCAGCACAAGATTTCTCCCACTAGCACCTCAAGCTAGCGTGTCTACCAAATTCCACCACTACCGCATTCTTGAAGTATTGTTCGCTCTTGAAGTGAACGAGCCAAC
>NZ_JBFXGH010000149.1:0-4430 GCF_050178175.1 Sphaerochaeta sp. | reverse complement strand
AAATATCTGGTAAGATTCTTTGAACTTTCTGCTTGAGAAATGTGAAGAATCTCATCTTTATGTGAAAATAATTTGAATTTGTAAAGATATTTGAAGATGACTCAAACTTGACGATTTCTGGTTTTGTTTTTATTCCTCCCATTAGAATTAGATCATTCACCAAATAATGCGGAGGAATATGTATCATGAAACGGAACAATCGGATGTTTGGTTTGCTTCTTATCTTCATGGTTGTAGTCATGCCACTCTTTGCTGACTACGAAGGACTTTCAATATCTACCAACTATCCTTCCCTGAATGTCAGCTCCACTGACATGATCACCTTCGACCTCAAGGTAAAGAACTACAACCTTGCCCCGCAGCGGGTCAATCTTTCATTGACAGGATTACCCAGAGGATGGGAATACCAATTTGTCGGTGGAGGAGGCTTGGTAAATGCAGTCTTTGCTGAACCTGAGTCAACGTCCAATGTTCAGCTCTGGGTAATTCCTGAGGCTACTGACAAAGAAGCCACCTATAACTTCTCTGTACATGCAGAGGGAGAAGATGATGCATCCTTCACACTGCCGCTTACCGTTACCATGGGAAGAAAACTCCCTCAAAGGCTCGCACTCGATACTGAACTACCAGTTATCAAGGGAGATCCCTCTTCTGATTTCACATTCAACGTCACACTCAGGAACAACAGTGCAGCAGAGACACTCATTGACCTCTATGCCGATGTGCCCCAGGGATTCTATGCATCGTTCAAGGAACAGTATGGGTCGAAGACGCTGAATACCCTTTCCTTGAATGCTGGGTCGTCAAAAACCATCCAGGTAACGGTATCGCCCTCCTCCGGTATAGCTGAGGGTAGCTATCCCATTACGGTAACCGCACGTTCCTCTGGAGCTGAGGCTTCTATACCGGTCACCCTTGAAGTACAAGGCCAGGCAAAACTCAGTCTTACAGGACAGGGTGGCTTGCTCAGTGCCAGCGCTGTTGCAGGAAAAGAAAAAGTCCTGGACTTGGAATTGGAAAATACCGGTAGTGCAGAAGCCAAACACATTGAGCTCTCCTCCTACACTCCCTCCAACTGGACAGTTTCCTATGATCCCTCTGTGGTGGAATCGCTCCCGGCAGGAGAGAAAATAACGGTGAAAGCAACCGTCAAGCCCTCCAGTGAAGCACTTACAGGAGACTACAGTCTCACACTCAAGGCGAATAGCGAGAATGCAGGCAATATTTCAGAGAAATTCAGGATTACTGTTCGTACCTCCTCTCTGTGGGGCATTGTATCAGTAGGCATCATCGCTGCTGCAGCAGTTCTGTTGGTATTTGCAGTGAAGAAGTTTGGACGTCGATAACAGGAGGTATTACAATGGGTAACGAAATCGTACTGAACGTTTCCCATCTGTCAAAACAGTACCGCAAGGGGGTTAAGGCAGTTGACGATATCTCCTTTTCCCTCAAGGAAGGAGAAATCTTTGGGCTGCTAGGGCCCAATGGATCGGGAAAGACCACCACCATCCTTATGCTGCTGGGACTCCTGGAGAGTACGGAGGGAACTGTGGAAGTGTTAGGCCACGATCCATTCCGCAAACCGTTGGCGGTAAAAAAACAGGTGGGTTATATGCCTGACACCATAGGTTTCTATGAGTACATGACAGCCTATGAGAACCTCGATTATACAGCCAGATTCCTTGGCCTGAATGCAGAGGAAAGGGAAAAACGCATCAAGGAATCAATTGCCAAGATGCGATTGACTGATCGTATGCATGACAAGGTAAAGACATATTCACATGGTATGAAACGTAGGTTGGGACTTGCTGAGTTGCTGGTCAAGAAACCGAGGATCGCCATCTTGGATGAGCCAACCCAAGGGCTCGATCCCCAGTCCATCCGAGAATTCCTCTCCCTGATCGCTTCCCTTCGTGACAGCGAAGGGATGACCTTCCTCCTCTCCAGCCATCAGCTGGATGAGGTACAGTCTGTCTGTGACCGGGTCGGACTCTTCTCAGAAGGGAAGTTGATCAGCTTTGGTTCTGTGGATTCACTTGGAGAGGAACACTTCGGCAAGGAGGTTCTTATAGACTTGCAGGCAGAGGGCAAGGAAAACCTGGAACTCCTTCTGAAGAAACAGAAAGGAGTGATAGAAGTAAATAAGACAGGTGAACATCGCTATCTGGTCACAGCCAGTGAAGATATCAGGCAAAACCTTGCCCAGCAGATATTCAGTGCAGGATGCAATCTCACATCACTTGAATTGAAGAAGCACTCACTGAATGAGATCTATCAGTTGGCATACAAGGAGGCGAGCAATGAATAAACGTGAGGGTTCTGCATTGACTGGCTTGAAAGTAATCTGGCTGAAAGAGATGCAGGATTATGCAGGAAATATCAGGATGATCAT
Organism: Sphaerochaeta sp.; assembly: GCF_050178175.1. Classification (GTDB taxonomy): domain Bacteria; phylum Spirochaetota; class Spirochaetia; order Sphaerochaetales; family Sphaerochaetaceae; genus Sphaerochaeta. The sequence continues at coordinate 2,038 of NZ_JBFXGH010000149.1, read as the reverse complement.
CCTGATGTTCCTTATCATCCTCACAGCAGGAGCCAGCATGTATGTCGCAGCCCAGACACTTCGCTCATTTGTCGGGGAAGACTCATTCATGCTGCTCACTCTCTTCACGATCAGCCAAGACCCCATCCCGTCATTTCTTTCTTTCATCTCCTTTCTGGTTCCCCTGACTGGCATCGCCCTCGGGTTTGATGCGATTAACTCAGAGTACCAGAACAGGACGCTGGGAAGAATACTTTCACAGCCGATCTATCGGGATGTCCTGCTCTTTGGAAAAGCTTTGGGAGCAGTAAGTGCTATGGCGATTATATTACTAGCACTTTGGCTGTTGGTCATTGGATGCGCAATGCTGTTCCTCGGGGTACCACCATCTGGAGAACAGATTGCAAGGGCCTTTGCATTCTATATAGTCACCCTGCTCTACGCATTGCTCTGGTATCTGGTTGGTATGATGTTCTCCATCATATTCCGACAGAGTGCAGTATCAGCATTGGTATCAATTGCCATATGGCTCTTCTTCATGATCTTCTGGCCCATGATCTCCCAACTCCTTGCATACGCTTTTGGAGGAGGAGACAGCTTCCAGAGTGCAAAACTGGAGGTGGTACTGGGAAGGGTTTCGCCCTACAGACTCTATACAGAGTCGGCATTGGCAATCCTGAATCCCTCAACCAGATCCCTGGGAGTGGTTCTCTTCAGCCAATTGCAGGGAGCTATCATGGGCAGTCCACTACCCTTTGGGCAGAGCATGTTGCTGATATGGCCACACCTCACTGCCTTCCTGGCAACAATCATCCTGTTGTTTGTGCTGGCATATGTGCTGTTCCAAAGGAAAGAGATCAGGATGTAAATGTATCTGGAGTCGTTATATCAGAAATGGATAACGACTCCACATCAATTCCTATTGGCCATGTTTATTTCAATCGAAAATTGGCATTTGTAACATGGTATCTTTCAATGCTATTTCATTTTATCTATTTCCTTCCCTTGATAAATCACTATTTGCCACTGCACTAATTAAGTATGAAAATTTCGCAACATATGTTCCCAGCCCTTAGGAAGAAGTACGACTCGTAGGAATCTTTTACTATTTGTTCTATTCCATCACCGGTATTTATCTTTATCGGATGTGAAGAAGTAAACCCTTCAGGAGCAGGAAGGTCATCTGGAACCATGGAAGCACTGGATCAAGCTCGTAAGGACTCTTCATGCCCTGTTGACCAAGGATGAGATGTATTCTCGCTGAGCTTTGAAAAACACTACCGAAGTTTTTATTTGGCTACTGTTGTCAAGCTCAAAGTTCCGAGAATTGTACTTTTCTCTTTCAGTCATAGATAATATACATTTTGGGGCACACCCATACAGCTACCCGATGGCTTGCAGATTCCGAGAACAGTGTTATACTTTAGCTACAAAGATTATGCGAGTTTTTTGGAGCGAGAGGTAGTTGCAGCTGCCTCTTCCCTTTTTGTCCTGTCAATCTCCTCCATCTGCATCCTGATTGGTTCAGGCAGATAATCCAACAATTCTGCAAGCTTATGGTACTGGAGTCTTTTCCTGAAGGCTGCAAGACCTTGTTGCTTGGTGAACTCGTAGATTCCATTGTTTCTCACCAGGATGTAGCTCAACTGGATCATCTTCTTGGCTACTGCGACAGCCGCAACAGGCTTGCCCTTACCTCTCAGTCTCAAATGCTCGTATCTTTCAAAAAGCGGGTTGCATTTTGTCGTTTTTGAAGCAGCCCAAGCCGCCTGGATGATGTTTCTCCTGATGCACTTGTTGCCCATATGGGATATATGACCCTTGCTTACCTTGTTGCCCGAGTCAAACCTCCTTTCCGAGAGTCCGACATAGTTCACGTAACTGTCGGGGGAGTCGAATCGGGACCCGTCACCGAGGAAGGCAATCTGGGAAGCGGCCGTCATCAAGCCGATTCCGGGAATTGAGAGCAGGGAAAGAGCCTCTTTTGGGTGCGATAGGCAGATATCCCTCAACCTCTGCTTGCATTGCTCCAATTGGTCGGTCACCTGACCGATCTGGT
>NZ_JBFXGH010000148.1:0-4474 GCF_050178175.1 Sphaerochaeta sp. | reverse complement strand
CCTCGTGCAATCTCATCTTCAAGATGGGATTCGCCACAAATAAGCTGTCCATCTACACATGCAATAATATCTTTGAGTTTCATAAGGATGAGTATATCATGGACATGAGGCATCACGATAGGGGAAACCGGTTTTCTTAGGGCTTCGTATTGGTGATATCTTTTCATGGAAACCCTTGTTGAAAACAGATTAGTGGCGATGACAGTCATTCCTTTCTCTGCAGTGCCACAACCTGATACGGCATAAGCTGGATGTGCTCTGACACAGTGAGTGTTGTGTTGGTTATGAGATCCACAACCTCAGCTGTAGCCCCTTTCCATTGATTTGGGATGCGCAGTGGATTTGCACTGATGTTGACTGCAACAAAAAGCTCTTCCAAGTGTCCAATGTCCCCAGCGTTTTTCCTGGTAGTGCGAAGGAATGCAAAACATCCAGGATTGTCGGTATCTATGATCTCTTGGTCAGCAAGCGGAGATAATGCGGGCTCATTCTTTCTGATACTCAAGAGTGCAAGCATATCTTTTAAAATGACAGAGCGCCTGCTATGAGGATCTGAGAGTTCGTTCCTCAGAGATTGTACTTCAATTTTTTCACGATTGATCTTCCGTGGATGCATTGACAGGGATGGTGCTTCTGACCAATTCTTTGAACCTATCAGACTGTGAATGTAGATACCTGGAACTCCTTTGAAGAAGATCATGATTGCAGAAGCAGCGATGAAGCGTTTGATGGCAAGGCTCTCACGCTCCCCCTCTGTTATATTGGAGAGTGCTGAAAAGTAGTTGATATTCAGTTCATATGGGCTGGTTGAACCATCGTTTTCGCTTCTTCGTGAAATATATCCACCCTGCTTCTTTGTATGCTCCGCCATCGCTTCTATCTCTGACTTTGAGAGAAGACCCTGTACCGGCATCAATCCGATGCCGTCGTGGGATGCAAGAAAGTTGAAAAAAGTTACTTCGCTGGATGGGAGTGTAAGTGTTTTTGCCCATGAGCTGAGAGCTGTGGCGTCCCCGGAGAGGAATGTATGGAAAACAAGGGGTGGCAGCGAAAAATTATACACCATCGTTGCTTCATTATATCCATTCCCAAAATAGGAAATGTTCTCCTGGTGGGGTACGTTTGTTTCAGTGACCAGAAGGCTGTCGGGAAAAAGTGAGGACATTATCCGGGAAAAGAACTGTATGATGGTATGCGTCTTCGGATGATGGATGCAACGTGTGCCCAACTCTTTCCAAAGGAAGGCAACAGCATCAAGACGGACCACAGATGCCCCGTGATCTAGATAATGGAGCAGGATTTCAGTCATCTGGAGCAGTACCTGGGGATTGTGGTAGTTTACATCCACTTGGTCACTGCTGAATGTGGTCCAGACCAGCTTTTCCCCCATCTTGGTAAGCAAGGGCAAAGCACGTGGCCTGAAGACAGAACTGAGATCCTCGTCACCTTTCAACTCGATGATGAAATCCTTATACAGAGGATCATTCTCCAGGGATCCTTGGATCCATCTATTCTTTCTTGAGAGGTGGTTGGCGATAAAATCAACCATGAGAAGATACTCACCCTGTAGTGCGTGGATATCTTCCCAGTCCCCAAAGACAGGATCGACAGCAGTAGGGTCAATCACAGAAAATCCATCATCGGAGCTTGAAGGGAAGAATGGAAGGATATGTACCGTTGAAATGACAGAGCCGATATACTCGTGCAGAAATGATTGCAGCAGAGGGAGTGTTGGACATCCTGGTTCTCCTCTAAGGGAATCTGCATACGTAATCAGTATTGATGTATGTCGCTCCAGAGGAATCCCTTCTCTGATCGATCGTTTTCGAAGTTTTTCTTGGTATTTTCCCAACAAGGAGATAAATGCATCACTATACTGTGCTGCAACTCTCTTACCATATAGCTCTGTCAGATAAGGGATGACCAGATCCTGGAAACTTGTTTTACTCATGATGACTCTCTGATAATAAGTGTAGGGCATAGTATGATTTGCATGTTCTCTATGCCATCGGCTTTTGCTCTATACGTTGGGTGTTTTTCCTGTATTGCCTTGATCAACAACTTGGTAACCAACGAACCGATATCTGCAATGGGCTGGTGGACAGTGGTAAGGGGTGGACGGTACAGCTCGGCCATGGGCACATCGTCGAATCCGGTAATGGCAAGATCTGTCCCTATGGAGAGTCCTCGCTCCTTTCCCGCATTGATGGCACCGAATGCAATACTGTCATTGAAGCAAATGATGGCGGTTGGCGGATGAGGAAGATCCAAAAGCTTTTGTGTCTGCATAAAACCATCCTTTTGGTCGAAACTGCCAATGCATACCATCTCGCTCGGAAGGGAAAGCCCTATGAGTTCCATATGTTTTCTAACAGCCCTCAGGCGAACGGCAGAGAACATAACCGAAAGGGGGGGTGCTATACAAGCAATCCTTGTATGGCCTTTGCCTGCAAGGTGGTCCACTACACAGGCCATTGCATAATCACTGTCCTCCTCAACAAAGGGAAAGTCCTGTTTGCCTTCAACCATACCGAAGGAAGCAAACGGGAAATCAATGGATGATAGGTAGTCTATCCTCTCATCGTGGCAGAGGGTTCTGCTGATGACAAATCCATCAACCCTTCGCCCGTTTACCAGCTTTTTGTAGAGTGAGAGTTCATTCTCTCTTTTCGCGTAGGCTACAAGCAGATCCAACCCTTGCTCTGAGGCTTCCCTTCCGATACCCGCGAGCAGTTCACTGAAAAATGGTTCGCCGTAGCCCTTGGCAGAATACGGAACCACAATACCAATGGTATCGGTTACCTTTTTCTGCAACCGTTGGGCGATGCTGTTGGGGACATACCCCATTTCTTTTGCGGTAGTTTGTACCAGTCGTATTGTTTCTGGACTTACATCGGAACATCCTGCCAGTGCACGGGATACTGTGGTTACCGATTTTTGTACCTGTTCTGCAATATCTTTCAAAGTCACCATTGTGTGTTGCTCCAAGTTGTTGTATAGGGCCTGAGAAGCGTACGGAGTGTATCCAAGGAAAACGATTCCTTGCCTATCTTGAAGTTTGATTCTACCATATCCCTTCGTGCATGTCTGTTGAAAAGGACGGTGCACGCAGCATTGGCCGCTTGATCTACCTGATCGGACGGAAGCTGGGCAAGCCCTTGGGCATCCCAGGTAAGACTTTCCTTTTGTCCGAGCTCAATCATCTGGAATCCTGATTTCCTGATATCGCTTTGGTATATTTCATAGGGGAATAAGACGATTGGGAGTTTCGCTTTCACGGCTTCCAGCAATTGGTTGCCCCAGCCCTCCCAGTAGGAAGGATACGTCACCATATCTGCATGTGCATATACGTCCCAAAGGCTGTATATCTTTTTCTCTCCCCTTCTCGTACGGGTATGGCTGATATGATCTCCAATCCAGATCAAGGTGACATTTTGCATACAGGCCTTTGCTTGCAGTTGGGAAAGGTACGCTCCTGCATCATTCTCAATGCTCCCGGCAAGCATGAGGATGACTTTGCTTGTATCGGTGAAGACCTTTCCATTATAGAGAGCTGTATTGCGATATGCTTCCAGTTTCCTCTCCAGTATCTGGGCGAAATCAATGGCAAGCTCAATCCCCTTCCGCTTAACCACTCTGGTGGCTTGCAATAGGAGCACATCTTCATCCTTGATACCGAACGCTTCCCGCACATCACTGTTATAGGTGTCTTTCTGCCAAGGGCCATTGCTGAAATCAAACGTGTTGGGAATGATGTTGGCGGTAATGCCCTTGCGCTCCTCCAAGGCTCTCTGTGCCTTTGAGTTGATCACTACATGTTCATGCTGCCTGTCATGGGGAGGCAGGTACTGGTCGACTATTCGTATGGCAGGCTTACAGGTGAGAGAGATGGGTGTGACTCGCTCCCAATAAAAATCATGATGATGGGCAAGTACATGGAGTCTTCGTGCATGTACGACGTTTTCCAGAGCAATAGCGGCGGCAGGGTGCAGCCCCACCGACCAGATGTTCTCGATAATCAGTACATCAAGGCTATAGCTATCAACCCAAGAGAGAAACTCCTTGGTCAGTGCCAAGGCGTTCCTCTCCATTGCCTCTTCATAAGCTGCCTCACTATCAAAATCCCCAAGATTCTCGAATGTTCCGCGATTCAATGCACGCGCCTCTTCACTGAAATAGGAGAGAGAGGGGATGATGGTACTCTGATTGTCAATCATCGGGGGCTGTCCGCAACAGTAATATACGGTGTGGCCTTCAGAAACAAATACCTCGCGCCACTTGTCCATCTCCAGGGAAACCCCGTCAGTCTCGCCGGTCTTGAAGTGAACCATTCCGATTGAAAGAGATGTATGCCGTTTGCTGCTCATTCTTTGACACCCCCGGCAGCCAGTCCTCCTGTAAGGTTCTTCTGGATGGACATGAAGAGGATCATGACCGGGATAGCAGTAAGCATTGATGCAGCCATTATCCTATC
>NZ_JBFXGH010000147.1:0-4639 GCF_050178175.1 Sphaerochaeta sp. | reverse complement strand
TCGTGCTTCTGTTCCATCCGCTTTTACTCTCCCTAATATTTAGGTTGGGTAAAGTATGGCACACTTTGCCCGCATCGTAAAGATGCTGAAGCAGATAATTTGCTATTTCGAAGGATGTTATTGGAGGCAGCACATGGTTTGTTTTTGTAAAAGATTCCACGAATCAGAGACCTGATTACTAAAAGTTACAGATTAAGTGTTGTGACCTAATAATACAGGGATGGCCCTTCCTTATGCAATCATCTTCAGGTTTTCTGATGCTTCTGGCTCTCTATACCTTTATCGCTTTATCCAATCCCACAAAAAAAGTGATTGAACCTTTTCTTTTGAAGAAAAGCCATGAATCAGAGACCTGAAAACTAAAAGTTACAGATTAAAGCAATGTCTGTAACATCCATTTCTTTGCTGAGTTAAAGTGATTTCCATATATAAGCCAATATTGCTTCCCACTGAGAGTCTAACTGCATAACTTTCTATTCGCCATTGACAACCCAGAAAATATCCTTTATGCTGACACTAGTGTCAAAAAAGAATTTACAGCAATTTCCATAGAAGGGGACCATCATGCCGAAACTAGTTGACCATGAATATCGCTCCAAGGACATCATCAAGCAGGCCTTGGACATTTTTTCAAGAAAAGGCTATTACACCGCCAACTATGAGGAAATCGCAAAACAATGCGGATTAAGCCGAACTGGACTCTACAAATACTATGCAAACAAAGAGTTGATATTTATGGAGACGGTTCAATATGTGGTTGATTTGATCACAGAAAGATTGCAGGATGTCGTCAACACCAAGATGATTTCCTCTTCCCAGAGATTGAAAGAAGTACTCAACGTATTTGCAGATTTTATGCAAAACCACAAATTTTCTTCTATTCTCTTGGAGTTTGCTGTTTGCATGAACCACGATCAGCCTTTGACGGTTTCTCAGTATCTCCAGGAGTCCATCAAATCCTTAGGGAAAGTCATAGAAGCTGTCTTTGCGAGTTTGGGAGAAAGCTCGTCGTATACACTTTCTTCAGCTTTCATGGGACGATCCTTCTTCCGAAACCATATACTGCAACCCCTTTTCGGTACGGTTGAAGGGGAAGGTAATCGATATATTTGCCTATTTGAACAATGGGAAAGTATTTCCAATAAGAGACATGAGTTGAGTATTGAAGGTGCCCTTAATAGTGGACTGCAATGATTGTCTTGAGAACAAGACTATCACAAACAAAGGAGCAATAGTATGAATCATGTTACTCACGGTATCAGTAGTACTGCACTGAATCTGGCGTTACATTTCATGGAAAGCAATCCGGAAGAGAACATCCCAAAAGTTGTGGATACCCTCTTGAATTTTATTAAAGACGAAGGAAACAGAAGTAAGCTCATTGCCGCAAAGAATGTGATGAAAGAAAAAGATAATCCATATCGAAATCTCATTCTCAGAGGGTTTGAAGAACTCCAGCCAATAGTCAGAAAACGGTTTTTATCGAATTTTGTGCTGAACGCATCAATGCTTAGGACTAAACGAGCCCAAGTCTTAATGGACCAGTATGATTGCAACATTCCCTGGGCCATCCTAATGGATCCGACCAGTGCCTGCAATCTTAGTTGCATAGGTTGCTGGGCAGGCGAATACAAAAAAACAGATTCGTTGGATTATACATTGATGGACAGGATTATTAGGGAAGGCAAGGAAATGGGGACTTATTTCTATATCTATTCAGGGGGTGAGCCGACACTACGGAAAAAAGATCTACTCAAACTAGCTGCGAAACACGATGATTGCATGTTCCTTGCGTTCACCAACGGGACTTTGGTGGATAGAGAGTTTTCACAATCCTTGGCAGATCTTGGAAACTTCGCCTTGGCATTCAGCATTGAGGGTTTTGAGGAACAGACTGATCTCAGAAGAGGATCGGGGACTTATAGCAAAGTTCTGGAAGGTATGCGCCATATGCGTGAGGCAAAGGCCCCCTTTGGTTTCAGTACATGCTATCATTCAAAAAATGTGGATGGTGTTGGTAGTGAAGATTTTTTGGATTTTCTAGTTGAGCAAGGATGCATGTTTGGTTGGTATTTCACATACATTCCTTTAGGGAAAAATGCTGACACTACATTGATGACGAAGGCAGATCAGAGAGAATTCATGGCCCATTGGTTACGTGATATGCGTACCAAAAAATCAATTTTCTTGCTGGACTTTTGGAACGACGCCCAGTATGTAGGTGGTTGTATTGCGGGCGGCAGGAGCTATCTGCACATCAATGCTGCAGGGGATGTGGAACCATGCGCATTCATCCACTACGCGAATACGAACATAAGAAACAGTACACTGCTGGATGCATTGCAGTCTCCACTTTTCATGGAGTATCGAAAACACCAGCCATTCAACAAGAATCTTTTCCAACCATGTCCCCTGCTAGACAACCCCGAGGCACTTGCCCAAATGGTGAAGGACTCTGGTGCCAGCTCAACCCAACCTCTGGACCATGAGGATGTAGATGAGCTCTGTGCAAAGTGTACCAGCGCAGCAAAGGAGTGGGAGAGTCATGCCATTCTGTTGCGTAAACAGTATATAGATGAAAGGTGAAAGATGGTGGTATGTTAGGCTCGAAAAGTGATTAGGATAGTTGGTTGGGTATATGCTCTTCGAGTCCTGTGAACGATATAGGAAATAAATATGGTAGGCCTTTTAAACTGCCCGTTCATTCCAATCTATGGGGGTAGGAGCCCTCATTATCGAAACTATCGACTTACTAATATTGATATTGGCTTGTTTCTTGTCTTCGTTCTATTGCGGTTTTCTGGGCTATGCATACCTTCATTCCCCAACGGGGCGAGAGGAAAGGAATCATCATGATGGTTCCTCTCCCGAGCGAGTGCAGGGAAAGCAAGGTGAGACATCCCGTCCATTGGGGCGGGAAAGGAGGCAACGCATCCTGAGTTCAGCTCTTGCCCTGAGGTATTGATACCTTTCATTGCCTTTTAATCGTGGGATTTCGGATGCTTATTTGATAAAAGGGCAGGTAATGGGTAATATAATTGATTATGTCAAAACGGCAAAAGATAGCTTTGATTCTAGACCTTTCTGCGAAGTGGACAGTCTCGTTTTGTCGCAAGTATCGTATCTGCGATTCAATGGGTTTGTGCCTGGAATATCATCCCTGGACGTTTCTATCAGTATCCGTGAGCTTTTGGAACAAGACAATCTGGAGTGGCTTTTTTTGGACGTCCGGGATCCTAGGAGTAACCTGAAACTGTTGTTGGCTCTTGCCGATAGTCCCAGATTCCAGAATGTCCAGATGTCTCGGTATGTTGATTATATAGACCCAGTTCAGGAAAAGCAGTTTTCTGCAATCACTTTCCTGATTGGTGATGGGGTGGCATATGTTGCCTTTCGAGGGACTGATTCGACATTCGTGGGATGGAAAGAGGATTTCAATATGGCATTCCTTAACCCGGTTCCTTCTCAGGAGGAAGGTGTGAGATACCTGAACAGTTTCATTGGAAGCTCATATCGGACTATACTTGTCGGAGGGCATTCAAAAGGAGGCAATATCGCAGTGTATGCCTCAATGTATTGTGACCAAAGTGTTCAGGATAGGATACAAGTCATATTCAGTCATGATGGTCCAGGATTCACTGAAGATGTTTTTCTCAGCGAAAACTATGCGAATACGAAATGCAAAATCCGGAAGACATTGCCACAATCTTCTTTGATAGGGATGCTCCTGCAGCAACAAGAGGAATTCAAGGTTGTCAAGAGCGACCGATTTTGGATTATGCAGCATGACCCATTTTCTTGGTTGGTTGAGGGTGTTGAATTCCAATATGCAATCAATTTGAACGGAAACGCCTCGTATTTCAACAAGGTCCTGAATAAATGGGTTTCATCGTATGACAAGGAACAAAGGGAAGTCTTTGTGGATACCTTTTATCAAGTTATAAAATCCACAAATGCAAAAACCTTTGGTGATCTGTTACGCAATAAAAAGGGAAAGGCATTTGCAGCAGTGTTTGCTATCAAGGATATCGATGAAGACACCAGGCGTTTTATCTTGAAGACAATCAGTTCTCTCTTTGTTTTGCTGATTCGGGACATTGATAAGCATAGATTGTAAGCAGACTATAAGGTGCCATTCAAATCACAGCTGAAACCATCTAGCCGTTACACATGATGGAGGCGATAGATGGATATCAATCTTGAAAATCTCCACGACCCGTGCGGTGGACGGCTGGCAAGGATATCTGCCTTACCAACCCACGTATCTGCGGTTTCTGACGCCCAATCCCTAGTACTACCATTCTTCTGGATGTCATCGATGATAGTCCTTAAAAGCGAGTGGCTGGCCTTTCCCATGGTATTCGTGGTAATGAAAAACAGCATCAGACGGAATCGACCCACTGCCCAGATGCAGCAAAATGCGAAGAAGCCAACAAATTGCGCAGAGAAGGTCAGCCACATCAGGACCCTTGCAACGGTCGCAACCGTCAGATTGACGTAAAAAGGGATGAAGATATACGTTTACAGGATACCCAGTATCATGTATGCAAGAGTCGCAGTCCCCAGCGGTACGGAGATATTGTCGAGCCCAAACGGTGTGAATGCTTCAAGCGCGGTAGAGACAAGGGAAACCACACCA
>NZ_JBFXGH010000146.1:0-4639 GCF_050178175.1 Sphaerochaeta sp. | reverse complement strand
AACACCAAGCAACCCAATCTTGAGGATGTCTTCTTGACGCTGACAGGCAAGCAACTCCGTGATGAGGTCCAGTCATGATTGCCTTCCAATTGAAACGCAGCAGCAGGGACCTTGTAGGACACGCCATCCTGATCCTCTTCCCCCTGATACTCATTTTCTTTTTCGACTACCTCTATAAGAACATCAGTATCGAGACCGGGATGGGCATGGGGGGGCAATCACGTATAACGGCATTGGCAATTGGGTTTGCCTTGACCTTCCAGATCTATGGATCGGTAATTAGTTTTGAAACACTGGCTGAGGACCTCTATTCTCCTATGCATGATAGAATTTTCGCTTCACCTGTTGAGATACGTTCCATTATTCTCTCCATTCTTGTCAGTTCAACGGTGGTGAGTTTCCTGCAGACATCCATCCTGCTTGTATTTTCCAGTATCATCCTTGGGGCTTCATTTCCCTCTCTCCCCTTGGTTTTGCTGGTTTTACTGGTCTCTGTTGTCTTCAACCAACTCTTTGGAACGGTACTTTTGTTGCTTACCGGTGGGGTAAAGACAGCGAATATGGTTACCACCATCTATGGCTCGATTGTGCCCATGACTGTTGGGCTCTATTTCCCGCTTCCGCAGACGGCATTCTTCCGAATCCTCCGGTTATATGGGACCCCGATGGGTTTGGCAAATACTGCAAGTTTGGCAGTTATGGAGGGGCAAACACGGCTCTTTTTCATCTGCCTCGCCATCTTGGTGCTTCTTGTTGTGTTGTTGTTTTTCTGCCTCGGGCCCTTGGTAAGGAGGATAAGCAGATGAGTATTTTTACCTTCGCCATAAGGGAGAACCTTCGTCAGAAATTGACACTTCCCTTGCTGCTGCTCTTCCCTCTGGTTCTCCTTCTGGTCCCCAGCATGCCTGGTTCCTTGCCGATGTCTTTCAGCCTTTTTGGGTTGCTTAACTTCTACTCAGCATTTCTCTTGGTCCGTACCGTTGCTGAAGACAGGATGCGGAAAGTGTTGGTGAGGATTGCTTCTTCTCCCATCAGTCATGCACACTATCTCACCAGTCATCTATCAGCCGGTTCTCTGTTGCTGATTCTCCAGAGCTTGGTGCTCATCATTGCCTCGCTCATCGTACATGGGAGTAATACAACCAATTACTTGTTGCTCTTCATCCTCTATTGTTCCTACAGCGTCATGACCCTTTCATTCTCTTTGGCGTGGAATACCATGTTTCGCTCCTATACTACGAGTTTTGCCCTCTTCAGTGGGGTAGGTTCTATTCTCTGCCTTGTCAGTGGACTTACCTTTCCTCTTCGCTTCCTTCCTCCTGCCATGCAACGAATGGTCCGAGTGCTGCCTACCTACTGGCTTGCCCATGGCCTAGAAGCCCTCAATGAGCAAGCTGGTGCTTCTCTGCTGCTCTCTGTTGTGATACTCTTGATATTTGCAGGGATATTTCTCTTGGTAGGAAGTAGAAGGAGGCTGTAGGGTCTTGTGGATAGAAGCATAAACATAGAGAGCAAGCACCTCTTTCGGATTGTCCTGGGTGTGTTGCTGTCTCTTGTGTTCTTTCTGCGTTACCACATGATGGATCCTCCCTTGCTTCTGGTCTTCCTCTTGGTAATCTTCTCGCTGATGCTTCGATGGCGATTCTCGTTTTCTCCTGCGTGGATGCTCATTGATGCCTCCTTGTTGACGATGTTTTCTCTCTTCCTACCTGAGGCAACCATCTTGCTCTCGCTCTATCTCTTCTATTTTGCATCACATAGGAATTTGCTTTTCTGTATTCCCTTTGCAGTATATTTGGTAGTAGTCCTTCAGGGGCTTGAGCTGCTTGTACCGCTCTTCTCACTGCTCCTTGGAGCCCTCGTGGGAGTATGGGAGCTGGAGCGGATGCAACTGATAAAAGAAGCAGATGAGTATCGGATGAGAACCCACCATCTGGAAGCAGAGACTGAGCACCTACTCTTGGATTATGCCGGTGCCCAGTATCTCTCCCGCCTTCAGGAGCGGGAGCAAATTGCCCAGATCCTGCATGACAGCTTGGGGCATGAGTTGACTGCAGCTCACCTAAGCGTAAAGGCTCTTGAAATGCTCCTTGAGCGGGGTGATGTTGAGAAGGCGAAGGTGAGCCAAGGGAAGATTGAACAGCGACTCTCCTCTGCATTGGCGCAACTCAAGCTTGCGGTCAGGCAACTGGAACCGGATCAAAAGCAAGTAGAGCGGTCCATTGCCAGGCTCTTTGAGGAATTTGTCTACCCGGTACAGTATACGATTCGTGGGGATGTCGCCCTCGTTCCCCCTGCATTACAACAGATACTGCATTCTGCAATCAAGGAAGCGCTTACCAATGTGGCAAAGCATGCAAATCCAACGAAGGTTTCCGCCTCCCTCGATTGCAACAGTACCCTGGTGCAACTCACCATGGAGAATGATGGGATCATGGGACAGAAGAGCTCAAGTACAGGAAATGGCTTACGCTATTTGAGACGGAGGGTGGAACGCCTCGGAGGAAGTATGTCGATTCAGAAAGGAGAACAGTTCAAGTTGCTGATATCCATTCCGGTCAGGGGAGTGATGGGATTATGAGAATTCTATTGGTCGATGATGATGCATTGGTACTGGAGAGTCTGGAAATTTTGCTCTCTGGTGATGCCCAGCTGCAGATTGTAGGAGCCCTTTCCCATGGGGCGGAGGCACTCTCCTTCCTTGAGCATACCCCGGTAGATGTAATCCTTCTTGATATCCAGATGCCGGTGATGGATGGCATCGAAGCAGCCCAGAGGATCCGAACCAAGTACCCGAAGGTCAAGATATTGATGCTTACTACATTCTCAGACTATCGAACGCTTCATCGCTGCCTAGAGGCCGGGGCTAGTGGATTCCTTCTCAAGAGTGATGAGACTGAAAAGCAGATCATGACGATTAAGGCAGTGTATCAGGGATTGCCTGTAATCAGTGAGCAAGCCTTGAAACAGTTTTCAGAACAGCAGGTTTTCTCCTCTCTCAGTAAGCGAGAGAATGAGGTGCTGTTGCAACTTGCTCAGGGGCTCAGCAACAAAGAGATTGCAGAACGGTTGTGTTTGAGTGAGGGGACAGTGAGAAACTGTATATCTATAACGTTGGAAAAGCTTGGGTTGCGTGACCGCACCCAACTTGCCATTTCGTACTGGCAACGAAAGAGTACCGGGAGGTAAGATGCGCGATATTATCATATTGGTTGCTGTCTACCTAGTGGCAGCAATCTTTGCAATTGTGGGAATTTTAGGGCTTCTCAATCAGCATTCTTCCGCTAAGAAACATACTGAGGACAAGATATCCACCGAAGATATGCTCTCTGGTTGGGGAAATGAGGAAGAGGAAAAGCAATGAATACAGTATTTCTCCTAGGAGACTCTACCTGTGCCCCCAAGGAGGATGATACACGTCCTGAGACTGGGTGGGGAATGTACTTTGAGAACTATATCAATTCCTCCTGGAGTGTGAGAAATCTTGCCATGAATGGCCGGAGTACTAAGTCCTTCCTTGAGGAAGGGGTGTTTGACCAATGTCTTGCCGAGCTGGAAGCAGGTGACTTTGTATTCATCCAGTTTGGTCATAATGACAGCAAGGAGGACAAGGAGCGATACACCGAGCCTTGGTCCACATTTCAGGGGAATCTTGCATGTATGGCTGAGTCGGTGCTCTCAAAGCATGCAACTCCCGTCTTCCTTACCCCTATTGCTCGTAGACGATTCCTTCCAGATGGTAGCCTTGTACGCACCCATGGGGAGTATCCGCACGCAATGATTTCCCTCTGCCAGGCTAGGGGCTATGCCTGTATTGATATGAACAAGACAACGTTCTCTCTACTGGAACAGATGGGGAGGGAAGGCTCCAAGGAACTGTTTCTTCATCTTAAGGCAGGCGAACACCCGAACTACCCAGAGGGAATCTCTGACGATACCCACCTGAATGAGAAAGGGGCAAGGGTAGTCTGTTCGTTGATCATCGCACTACTGAAAGAGAAGTATCGAGATTTTCCCTTTCTTGCTTAGTCAGGAACAATCTCTCATGAGTCTTGATGAGTTGTAACCATTGACCATACACCGCAAGGTACGGGTATGCCAAGAATCTTTTGTACGCAATGAATACTCTGGATTTCAAAGGGGTCGAATTCGACCCCTTTGAACCTGTAAGCCAGAAAAGTCCGGGTTTGTTATTTTTGTCCACAATCATCTTGATATAGGGGGAAAAGTTCCGGGGCATATTGCACTTCGTCAATCATGAGAGGTGGTTTATGTAGCTGGAAGAAGGTGGATGGATCATTCTTGGCCAAGGCTCGCAAAGTCAGGTCATCCGGGGGAATATACTCTCTTTTATCTTTTGACTCATTCATAAGTTTCTGAAGCACCGTAGTTTTCGTGCACTGCTGCGGTCCGGTCAATAAAATGATAGGGTAATCTTTGAAATCAGTTTTTCCATTGTACTATTGATGTAGTACATACAGCCCCCTAATATTTTCGGCGAATCGGGAATCTTTAACTATTTCTCAAAAAGGAATCGAATTCAGAAGGTTCCTAGCTTACATTTGCAAATATGGTTTTTATAGCTTCAGTTTAATTCCTTGCAGTAAATCAAAATCCATTGTATTATATGAAGGGAATT
>NZ_JBFXGH010000145.1:0-4678 GCF_050178175.1 Sphaerochaeta sp. | reverse complement strand
GGGTTCAAGATCGACCTGCACATCAAGGACCTTGCCAATGCGCTTGACACGGGCCACGGGGTGGGATCGCCCCTGCCCTTGACCGCGTATGTGAGGGAGATGATGGAGACGCTGCACGCCGACGGGTTCGGGGGCGACGACCACAGTGCGCTGGCCCGCTACTACGCGAAGGTGAGCGGGACGAAGATCGGCGACTGAGGAAGGAGAGAGGCATGGATACGAGTTTCATCAAGGGAATCATACCCCCGATTGTGACCCCGATCACGGAAGACGAGAAGGTGGACGAGGCGTCGCTGAGGCGCCTGGTGGACTACGTCATCGAGGGGGGATGCTCCGGTATCCTTGCCTTCGGGTCGAACGGCGAGTTCTACATGATGGAAGAGGCCGAGATGGAAGAGGCCCTGGGCATCATGGTGGACCAGTGTGCAGGGCGGGTGCCGATCTACATGGGAGTCGGGGCGATACGCACGAGCAAGTGCGTGCGCCTGGCGAGGATGGGTGTGCGCCTTGGGGCGAGGAGCGTGTCGATCCTGCAGCCGATGTTCCTGAGGCCGACGGAGGAGGAGCTGAAGCAGCACTTCCGTACCATAGCCGCTGCAGTCCCCGAGGTGCCTGTGCTGCTGTACAACAACCCCGGCAGGTGCGGGTACGCGATGAGCCAGGACCTGGTCCAGGAGCTGGCGCACAGCATCCCTAATCTGGTGGGGATGAAGGACTCGAGCGGGGACCTGACGCAGACGATGGAGTTCGTGAGGCGCAACGCCGACATCTCCTTCAAGGTGCTGAGCGGGAAGGACACGCTGATCTACTCCGGCCTGGGGGTCGGTGCGGTGGGGGCTGTGTGCTCGACGGCGAACTACCTGCCGCAGTTGGTGTGCTCGATCTACGAGAGGTACGTGGCCGGGGACATCAAGGGATCGCTTGAGGCACAGCTGAGGCTGAACCCGATCCGCCTGGCGACCGACAAGTCGAGCTTCCCGGTTGCAACAAAGGACCTGGCGAACCTGGTGGGGATGAAGGTGGGCAGGCCCTACCTTCCCACGATGCCAAGCCCGGCCGCTCAGATGGAGAACCTCCGTCAGAGCCTCATCGATGGTGGCTTCGACGTCGTGGAATAACTC
Source organism: Sphaerochaeta sp. (assembly GCF_050178175.1). GTDB lineage: Bacteria > Spirochaetota > Spirochaetia > Sphaerochaetales > Sphaerochaetaceae > Sphaerochaeta. The sequence continues at coordinate 3,557 of NZ_JBFXGH010000145.1, read as the reverse complement.
GTTTCCAGAACTATCCTGTACAATGAGAGGGTCGTCAATAACGACGACTCTCTTGTGCATACTTTATGGTTTGGCTAGATCACAAGACCGGAGTTGTGGTGAATCCCATCATATAGGAGATCCTGGAAGCAGTATCCTTCAGCCGGGGAATGGTTCTCTCGATCTCCTCCACACTCATATTTGAGACCAGGGCACTTACGCTGATGCCGGCTATGATCTTTCCATCCCTGCCTCTCACGGGAACAGCTGAGCAGTTGTCTCCGTCGATGAACTCATTGCGGTCGCGGGCGCAACCTTCGCTTCGAACCTTTGCAAGCTCTTTCTTGAATGCGGCTGGGTCGGTGATGGTCTGCTCGGTATATTTTGCAAGGCCTTTCTGCTCGATGAGCATATCGAGTTCTTTTTCATCCATCTCGCTGGTCAGGACCTTGCCCAAAGCTGTACAATGGAAGGGTAGCTGCCTGCCTGGGGTGAAATAGGTACGAGGAGTGCTCTGGGTGTCAATTCGGTCGAGCATAAGTACTTCCCCGTTGTAGAAGACTGCCATATTGACGTTTGCCTTGGGGAACTGATTCCACAACAGCTCCAGGTAGGGCATGGTGACTTTCCGGATTTCCTGGGAGTGAAGTGCACTTCTGCTGAGCTTGAGCGTCTTCAGGCTGATTGCATACAAGCCGGTGTATGGGTCTTTGGTCATGTACCCTGACCCCTGCAAGCTTGCCAGCAGGCGAAAAGCCATATTGCTGTTGGTGTCCAAGGCGGTACAGACATCCTGGATGGAGATGGGGCCATTTTGCTCAGCGGCATAGTCGAGTATCTGGAAGCATCGAGAAACAGCTTTGATGTTGTATTTGTCAGTGTCATTCGGCATGGTAACGTCCTCTTTCCTATTTGAAATATATACAAATTATTATAACACAATTATAGTATTGCATGTAATTATGAAATTATCAAAGAAAATACGAAGACCATCTCAATAACATCGATCCATGAGATATAACGATTACTGTATAGTACATGAAGCGAAAGACTTGCAAGTAATAAGCTCAAATAAAGTTATAAAAAACTAAATATAAATTATAAAATCTATAATAAAAATTGACATATTGGAAAAAGCACTATAGCATGGAATAGATACGGTACACAGAATACCTTAATGTACCTGCCCATACGCTAGGAGGAGATATTATGATTCCCTATATTCAGAAAATGGAAGTCTTTCCTGTAGCAGGTAAGGACAGCATGCTGCTGAACCTCAGTGGAGCCCATGCGCCATATTTTACCCGTAATATTGTCATCTTGACCGATAGCCAGGGAAACACCGGCGTAGGTGAGGTCCCAGGTGGCCAGAAGATAACCAAGGCCCTTGAGGATGTGAAGCATGTGGTTGAGGGTTCCAGGATCAGTGAGTACAAACAGACACTCCTGAGAGTCAAGGAAGCCCTCGGGAATGACGAGAATGATGTTCGTGGATTGCAAACATTTGATTTGCGCACAGGAATTCACGTGGTTACCGCGATTGAGGCACCACTTCTGGACCTCCTGGGCAAGTATCTTGAAGTTCCTGTTGCCTCCCTTCTCGGGGATGGGAAGATCAGGGACCGTGTGAAGGTACTGGGATATCTCTTCTTCATTGGGGATCGAAAAAAGACAACCCTTCCCTATTACGCTGATGAGAAGAACAGTGAGGATTGGTATCGCCTTCGCCATGAAGAAGCTCTGGATGCTGATGCGGTGGTTGAGCTTGCCAGGGCAAGCCAGGATCTCTATGGCTTCAAGGACTTCAAGCTCAAGGGAGGCGTGCTCGAGGGCAGCAAGGAGATCGAGGTCATCAGGGCCTTGAAGAAAGCGTATCCCGATGCACGAATGACCCTCGACCCGAATGGTGGGTGGTCACTCAAGGAGGCAATAAGTCTCTGTAAGGACATGCAAGGGATACTTACCTACTGTGAAGACCCCTGTGGAGCAGAGAATGGGTACAGTGGACGTGAGATTCTCAGTGAGTTCCGTCGTGCTACCGGCCTTCCCACCGCAACGAACATGATTGCCACCGACTGGAGGCAGTTCGGCCACTCCCTGGAATTGCAGAGTGTGGATATCCCGCTTGCCGATTGTCACTTCTGGACGATGAGTGGTGCAGTCAGGGTTGGCCAGCTCTGTGATGAGTTTGGTCTTACCTGGGGCTCCCATTCCAATAACCACTTTGATATCTCCCTTGCCATGATCGCCCATGTGGGGGCAGCCGTACCGGGTAATCCAACGGCAATCGATACCCACTGGATCTGGCAGGAGGGAATTGAGCGTCTCAGTGTCGATCCGATGAAGATTGAGGATGGGCATATTGCACTCACCGGTAAGCCAGGACTGGGTATCGAGGTCGATCGGGCGCAGGTTGAGAAAGCTCACCAGTTGTATGTCGACCAGAAGCTTGGTGCCCGGGATGATGCAAAGGGTATGCAGTTCCTGATCCCTGGCTGGAAGTTCGATCCCAAGCGCCCTGCCTTGGTACGATAGGGTGGTCCATGATGGGATGGCTTTTTGCCGTCCCGGCGTTGGGAACTGAAGGAAGAAATTGCATATGGATCTCGCAAGTCTATGGAACCTGCAAGGGCAACTCTTCACCTTGCTGGCGGTAGGGGCGTTGCTTCGGAAAATGGGGTTGTTCAGTGAACACACGAAAGGGTTCCTGACCGACCTCGTGCTCTATGTGACTTTGCCGAGCAGCATCATTCTTTCTTTCAGGATGGATGTCAGCAGGGAGATACTGCTCTCATTCTCCATTATCTTTTTTGTGTCACTAGGGATCCAGCTGTTCTGCTTCCTGCTCTCCAAGATGACCTACTGCAAGCAGGAGCAGGGAAAGAAGAGTGTCTTGCGCTATGGGCTTTTGGTCTCCAATGCGGGGTTTCTCGGGTTGCCCATCGCAGGAGAGCTCTTTGGGGCAGCCGGATTCATGTATGCTTCCATCTACCTGATCCCCCAGCGAATCGTCATGTGGACGGCCGGTCTTTCCATTTTCAGCCCGGCAGCAGTCAACAGGAAGCAGGCAGCACTGAAAGTCATCCTTCACCCCTGCATGGTCGCGGTGTACATTGGGCTGCTCTGGATGGTGTTTCCGGTCAAGATTCCTTCCTTTATGGAAATGACGCTCTCTTCTCTCGCTAGCTGTACCACGGCCTTGTCCATGATGCTTATCGGTTCCCTGTTTGCTGAGATGAAGAAGGAACATCTACGTATCGACAGGAATCTTGTTAGTTTTTCCTTGCTGCGTCTTGGTTTTATTCCCTTGGTCTCATTCGTGGCTACAAAGCTTCTTGGCCTCGATCCACTGATCATTGGAGTGTCGGTCATCTTATCTGCAATGCCTGGGGGGTCCTCCACGGTAATCCTGGCTTCCAAATATGGAAGGGATACCATCTATGCTTCAAAGCTGGTCATTGTCAGCACGTTCCTGTCCCTGATCTCGATTCCGATTTGGGGAATGATTTTATAGTATGTGTACGTTATGAGTAGCTGTATAAAATTCTAATGCCATTATACATAATTTAGTACATATC
>NZ_JBFXGH010000144.1:0-4738 GCF_050178175.1 Sphaerochaeta sp. | reverse complement strand
CATTGCTGAAGGTGTGGAGAGTGAAGAGCAAGCCAAGATGCTTGCTTCCATGGGCTGCGACGGTGTGCAGGGGTATTTCTACAGCCAACCGTTGGAAGTCAGGGAGTATGAGCAGTTGCTGGGCGACGACACCCCGCGCTGCTTCCTCTAGAAGACGAAGATAAAGAGAATACCTTGGAAGAACAGATGCGTCAGGGCATGCGTGATCATGGCATACTGGATTCCCATTTTCAGATAGACCCACCCAAAGAGGTATCCCAATACCCCGTTGAGTACGAGGCTTCTGAGTACCAACATCCCACTCAAGGCCCCGAATGCTGCTTGTGTTGCCGGTAGATGCCCAAGCGCAAACAGTATTGCAGCTATCAGATTTGCAACATGATAGTAGGCTTTTGGAATCTCCAGTCCTTGTCTCGTTCTTCCAAACAACAGATCGAGTATGAAGACCAGGAGTGAGAGGAAGAACAAGCGAAGCATGATCTCTTCCAGGACTCCACCATAAAGCATGGAAAAGAGGAGCGTAACCAAGCTGAAGGATTCAGGGGAGTATGAGGCTTGGACTTGGGGAATGTGTGGAGCAAACACAAAGTAATCACTAAGCATGACCAGTGCAGAGAGGAGTGCAAGGAGGACCGCCTTCCCTCCAAGTGTTTTCTCGAAGGAGAAGGGGCGAAGCAAGCCGACCTTCCGGGCAAGTTGGTGTCCCAGGTAGGCTAAAAGAAGTGTATATACCAGGGCAACTTGGATAAAGGTGGCCAGTAGAAGGAGGGGTAATGAGACTTCCACACCAAGGTTTGCAGCTACAGTGCTGTTCGTATATGCCAGATACCAGGCACAGAGAAGTCCTATAGGGAAAAACAGCAGGGCAAAATGTAAGGCTTTCTTGTCAATTTTCATGCAAAACTCCTGCACGTACTGTATCCCAGCGTGCAGGAGTTGACAAGAAGTGTATGGTACATCTGTTCTACCTGAGAGGAATATGCAGCCCCCATGGATCGCCAAAGGAATTGGAAGTAACGCCATGTTTGGTGAGTGGTTGCAGGACAGGGAAGTACAAGTACCAAGCCCCCGAGATTTCTGTGATTCCAATCTGAGCATAATCCTGGATCTGCCTACTTAGAAAAGGCTTTCCCTGTGAAAGTTGCACACATCCTGCTTGCCATACAGCAGTGTTTGTTCCAAACTGCTGGAGAGGAGTCAGACCATGGAACTAATACATAATCATGACAAGCGTACTTCACGGCTTATCGAGTACTTCCAGATTCTTTATGAGGGAACTACAGACAAGGAAACCTACGAATCCTATCGTGATGTATTGGAAACAGCCACCGCATATGAGACGAATGCGGCATTGGAGGCACTTCTCAGCAAGGCAGGGGATATTGAGTCCTATACCATTGCAGTAGCGAGATTCATCAGGTCAGTGGGAAAGGGTTTGGAGAGTGCAACGCTTCCAGATTACCAAGACAATGCACTGCTTGCATCCTTGGTCGAGGAGAATGCCGAAATTGCGAAGGTATCCTCTTCATTGCAGCAAATCAGTATCCAACTGAAGAGAGAGGGAAGAGGTGATGTTTCAGGCATACAGGGAGTTCTCTCCTCGTTTGACCTGCTGCAAAAGCACTATGAGCGGTTGCAGAATGAGCTATTCCCCCTTTTCGAGCAAACCAGCAATGAACATAGCTGCGTGAAGCTGATGTGGGCGATCCAGAATACAGCCCTTGACTGGAAGAAGCAGACTCAAGCCTATGAAGGCAGTGATATGGCATCATTCTGGAAATCGTTCAGCAACTTCTATTTCAACATGGAAACATTACGGTATCGGGAGACATATATTCTCTATCCGGTTGCATATCGTTCACTAGGCGAACATCGTGGGGAGCGCATGGACAGTGCTCTTGCTGATGCACTCTTCTCCTGTAAGACCGGTGCGCTTACCTTTGAACAGTTGGACTTGATCTTCCGCCTCCTCCCACTCGATGTTGCTTTCATAGGGGCCGATGACCGGGTCAAGTTCTACTCTGATCCACCACATCGTATCTTTCCCCGTAGTCCGCAGGTGATTGGAAGGTTAGTGCAGAACTGCCATCCTCCAAAGAGTGTGTCCACCGTCGAGGAGATCCTCAGTTCCTTCAAAGAAGGAAGGGAGGATTCTGCAGAGTTCTATCTGGTTGTAAGGGGAGCGTTTGTCCACATCCAGTACTACGCAGTGCGTAGCATGGATGGCAAGTATCTTGGGACCTTGGAAGTGGTCCAAGACGCAACACACCTCAGGTCCCTCAGCGGGGAGAAGCGGTTGCTTTAGATTCGAGATATCCCTTGATCAGGGTGGCGTTGAAATTCTCTTCAGCTTGCAGTATGCCCATCTCTCGTTGGGCATTCTCCGGTGAGTCAGATGCGTGTGCAGCATTGACGCGGATATTGGAGCCGAATTCTCTGCGGATGGTTCCTGCAAGTGCCTTGTTCGGGTCTGTGGCGCCAAGGATTGTTCTGATCTTACTCACAGCATCAACGCCTTCATAGATCAGGACCATGCATTTCACCAGTCCTGGCTTGTCCAGATCCTCAGCCTTGCATTCACTCGGTTTTATGCCGGCCATGAACTCTACAATACGTTCGAACTGTTCTTCACTGTACATATCGCCGAAGCTGTTGGTCAGGATTGTCTGGAGCTGGTCGCTCAGCAGTACATTGAATTCACTTTCCAGGAGTTCCCTCGCTTGCATGCCGTAGATGGGAGCAAGTTTGGCTTTCAGGCCTTCCTTGGTAGGGCCGTAGAACTGCAGGGCCTGGGCAACGGACATCTTCAGCACCTTGATGCCTACGATGCGCAGTCCACTACGACTGAACATGTCTATGATCATGCCGGGGCGGCTGGAAGCATACTTCCAGTTGTCTGGCTTGATGATGACCAGTGTGCGTTGGGCCTTCTCATAATATTCATCTGGCCTGTTCTTGACGATGTTGTTCTTTCCCGGCAACCAAGAGCCAAAGAGGGCAAGCGTTTGGTCAGCTTCATTCTGACTTTGTGCAGTGATGACTGCAGGCTCAAAATAGAGAACCTCGCTCTCTTTTTCATCGGTGTAGATAAGATCAGCATAGGTGTCACGGATTGACATACCGGTAACGTTTTCCACCAATCGGGCTTCTTTCTGGAAGGATCCCACCACTTTGGTAAGTTCCTCACAGGGATGTTCCCCTTTGAATAGAAGCAACAAGGATCGGTGTTTGACTCCACCGGTGGGCCCTAGGTTCTGTTCTATGTAGGAGGAAAGAAGGTTTGAGGTGTTTGCTCCCTCATCCTTTTCCCGGGTCTTGATGATCGATGCATATTCCTCGGTAATGGTTTGATCCATTGCAATCATCTGGGCTCCTACAAGCTCGAGGGATATGCGGGAGAGAAGTCTGGATAGCACCCCGCCGGTGCGACTTTTTGCTACGGTATATGGGGTAACCAGAACATACGATAAGGACTGTTCCATGAGCAGCCTCCTTAGTAAGGTGTCTGTACACCGTATCCTACAAGCCCGGATGTTCTTTGTCTACGACCTGTTCAAGAAAAAATCTCGATTTGGCACGATTGCATTGTCTTAATTGCTGCTTCATGGTTGCCGGGGGTTGTTCCTGCGCAACAACTTGCATCAACTAGGATAGGTATCTCCGGTCTCATTGCCTTGATCAAGAGGGCATTGGAGACCACGCAGATGTCAGTGCATACCCCTACCAACTCCACTTCTGTGATTGTTTGGTCCTCTGCTATGTATGTTGCGAGTTCAATCGATCCGAAAGTGGGCTTTTCAAAGACCATTGCATCTTTCAGCGGCTCCTTGAGCTGGTCTACCAATTGATGCCCTTCTTCCCCCTTGATGCAGTGAGGAACAGGAAGGTGTTTCCCTTCACTGGTTTCCAGGTAGTCCTTTTCATGGGTGTCCAAGGTGTAGGCAAGCAATCCCTTGTGACCAGCCACTTTTGCGACCACTTTTCCAACCACTGCCTGTGCTTCAGCAGTGCCGAGGCTTCCGGAGACGAAATCTTTTTGCATGTCGATCACGACAAGCAACTTCCTAGAATGAGACTTTGAATAATCCTTCTTTGTTGCAGTAGGCATATACATCTCCATGTTCAGTATCGGTGAATACTGCAGAGGCAGGAGTCCCCTTGCGTATATCATGGCGCCGAGTCTGGTTTTTGGTCACCAAGAATATGGTAGTTATCTGATGGTCATCACTCTGGGGATGGGGCTTACTGCCCACTTTTACGTAGAGAAGATCCCCTCGGTGCGTGAGTACTATTTCATGGTTTGCGTCATTCGCCTCCGCGATTTTGGGTTTCAGGAGCTGCATCTCTGTTTCACAGCAATGTAAGGAGTGCCCTTCATCATGTACCAAATCAACCATCGAATGGCAAATGGGGCAACGGTAGAAGTTGATCTTCTTTGCCATAATGCCTCCTTTCTTCTAAAGGTACCAAGGTTCGCTCAAAGAGGAAAGAGGAGGAGAGAAAAACATAACAGACTATTCATGGTCTTTAAACACTTTTCTCACATATTAGCTGTAGGGTGTGCCCAACAATGTTTCTAAAATATGGAGGAAACAATGAAAAAATTAAGTATTATCGTCCTGATGGTTATCACCCTGGCTTCACTCAGTGCAGCAGGGAAGAGTGAATCAGCGAATGTTGCAACAAACTCCTTCAGCTGGATTGAAGGACCTGGAGTTGTAGGCCTTCCTGGCGTAAA
>NZ_JBFXGH010000143.1:0-4778 GCF_050178175.1 Sphaerochaeta sp. | reverse complement strand
TCGCCCTTGTTCTGGTTCTCGTATTGCTCCCTGCTTTTTCAGCAGGAACAAAAGAGGCTGCTCAGGGCACTGTTACATTGAAACTGGAACAGTTTTCCGGTTCAGAAGCTACGCTCTCAGGAGAAGCCCTTAAGGGAATGATTGCAGAGTTCGAGAAGCAGAATCCAACAATCAAGGTCGAATTACAGACCATTGGTTACGATGATTATTTCACCCAGCTTCAGAGCAAGGTGGTTGGGGGCAATGCAGCTGATGTGTTCGAACTCAACTATGAGAATTTTGTTGCTTACGCAAGCGAAGGTGCCCTGGCAGATGTAACGAAGCTACTTGGGGACACCAGCGGTTTCAATAAGACCGCCCTCGATGCCTTCAATTACCAAGGTGTGCAGTACGGCGTACCAAACTCATTCAGTAATGTGGTCCTGTTCTACAACAAGGCGCTCTTCGACCAGGCAAACCTGGCTTACCCCACACCTGACTGGACCTGGAAGGACGTTGAGGTTGCCTCCAAGAAGATCATGGCCCTCGGTGAGAATATCTGGGGCTTCTATAGACCCTTGTCATTCCATGAATTCTACAAGGGAGCAGCACAGAATGGTGGATCCTTGATGAATGCGGAACGGACTGCCTTTACCGTCAATCTTCCCCAGAATGTTGAGGCAGCAAAGCTTATGGCAGGCTGGCAGAATGATTCCAAGATCATGCCGACCGATGCCGACATGGCAGGCATGGGTGACTGGGACCTCTTCAAGAGCGGCCGACTGGGCATGCTGGTGACCGGTATCTGGGCCTTTGGGGATTTCACAGCCAATTGCCCATTCGACTGGGATATCGCCATCGAACCCGGTAACGTGCAGAAGGCAACACACTTCTTCTCCAACTCCTATGTGGTGAGTGAGACCAGTAAGCATCCCGCTGAGGCTGCAAAACTGGCAGTGTTCCTTGCAGGAAGTAAGGAAGCTACCAAACTTAGGGTTGAAGCATCGTGGGAACTTCCCCCGGTAACCTATCCTGAGATCATTGACAGCTATCTCTCCGTCACTCCTCCTGAAAACAGGGAAGCAGTCTTTGCCTCTCTCGATTACCTGGTAACTCCACCGGTAAGTATTCAGCAGGCAGAGATGCAGGCCATCATCCAAAGCTATTTGGATCAGATTGTCTCCGGTAAGCAGAGTGCAAAAGCTGCCCTTGATGCATGCCAGAAGGAACTTGAATCCAAGATTTCTTTGTAACCAAAAACTAAGTGGCATGGCCTTCTTGGCCATGCCTCTGGAGGTCTTATGAGTATCCAAGGCAGAAGGGGAATCAGAGTTGCCCTTCCCTATCTACTTCCGAGCCTGCTTGGTGCCCTTCTTTTTGCCATACTTCCGATCATTATCTCGCTGATGTTGAGTGTAACCAACTGGTCAGGTATGTCCAGGGTGCGTTTGACTGATGGGTTCCTGAAGTTTGTTGCAGAGCACTTTGTAGGATTGGAGAACAGCAAGGCAATCTTGGGTGACGCTGAGTTCTGGAGAGCCTTGTCCCATAATCTCTACTTTATTGTCCTCTATCTTCCCTTGATGCTTGCCCTGTCCATGACCGCGGCTTTGATTATCAATGCGCCAAATCGTGGAGCCAATGTCTACCGGGTTGTGTATTATCTTCCTGTACTCACCAGCTGGGTCGCCGGTTCCCTGATCTGGAAATGGTTGCTCTCTCCGGTATACGGACCGATCAACAACTTTCTTGCAATCATCGGTATTGAAGGACCGCTCTGGCTGCAGAGCGAGGTCTGGGCAATGCCTTCCATTGTACTGGCTTCAATCTGGAAGGACATGGGCTTCTATGCCATGATCCTCCTCGGTGGCTTGAAGAGTATCAACACAGAGTACTATGAGGCAGCCCGCATTGATGGGGCGAGTAAGGCACAGATGTTCGCTCGCATCACCTTGCCATTGCTCTCATCTGTGCTTTTCTACGTCTCAATGCTTTCGATGATCAATGCCTTCCAGCTTTTTCCCCAGGTCATGGTCATGACCAAGGACGGCAATGCTGGGCCGAATGGGGCGACGATGGTCATGGTTGAGCGCATCTACAAGTATGCCTTCCGATACGGGAAGATGGGGTACGCAGCAGCATACTCCTGGATTCTCTTCGTAATCATCATGGCATTTACCTATATCCAGAAACGGGGTGAGAAAAGGTGGGTCAACTATGATGTATAGAATTCATATGAAAGTCTTCCTCTATCATCTGCTTGCGATTGTGCTGGGAATTCTTGCCATCGTTCCCTTTCTCTGGATGATCTCCACCTCGCTGAAGAGTGGGGGGGCACTGTTGGTCGTTCCCATCGAGTGGTTCCCCAAGGAACCCACCATCCAAGCCTATGAAAAGCTCTTCGCCCTTACCGGAATGCTTCGTTCCATCGGCAACTCGCTGGTGGTAACCGCAGGAGCGGTGCTGGTTGCACTCTTCTCCTCATCCATGGCAGCCTTCGCATTCGCAAAGATCCGTTTCAAGGGCAGTGGGTTTCTGTTCATGCTCTTCATCGCCTCCATGATGCTCCCTAGCCATGTTCTCTTCATCCCCCTCTATCTGATCATGAACGATCTGCATCTGGTGGACACCCTGTTTGCACTCATTCTTCCCTATACCTTCAAAGCCTTTGCCGTGTTCATGCTGCGCCAGCAGATGGTGAACATCTCTGATGCATACCTCGATGCAGCTGCCATTGACGGTGCTTCCTTGTTCAGGTCTTTCATTACGGTTTTCCTCCCGCTCTGCAAGACAGCGCTTGCAACACTTGCAATCATCATTGCGATGGATGCTTGGAATGATTATCTCTTGCCGTTGGTCCTCATGACCAGCCCGAAGAACTATACGCTTCCCATTATACTCAATGCTCTTTCCGGGCAGTTCAAGACAGCGTACGACCTGCTGATGGCTGGTTCCCTGATCTCTGTCGTCCCGCTTCTGGTCATCTACATAGGTGCACAGCGGTATTTCGCCAGTGGTCTCCAAATTGGAGGAGTGAAAGGATGAAACCAATCCACTTGGATGCATATGCATCCCGTGTTGTTATGGTAGAGGAAAAGAATAGTGTGCTTCTTCAGTTCAAGGGGAATCATCTCTGGGGAGCTGGGGAACATTTTGACCGTGTTGAGTTTCTTTCACACCCCAGGAAAAACGAGGTTGAGGAAGTGTTTACCCGGCAGGGTGTACACACCTATCTTCCCCAGCCGTTGTTCCTCTCTGATGAGTATGCTTTTCTCGTACAGAGTGATCGTGTCTTCACCATTGAGTCTCAAGGGAACGAGGATGGTATTCAGCTCGCCTTGAAAGGAGACTTTTCAGCTGACGATGCCCTCGTCATAGCGAGCGGGACCCCAAAGGAAACATTGGGAAAGCTGCTCTCCTACCTTGGAGGGGTTGTCCTTCCCCCTGCATGGGTGTTCGGAGAGTGGGCAAGTGCCAATCGTTGGCGAAGCGAGCAGGATGTGCTTGAAGCCTTGGAAGCTGCACGCTTGCATGGGTTTCCCATTTCAGTGTTGGTCGTGGAAGCTTGGAGTGATGAGTCGACGTTTTATACCTTTGGTGAAGAGCAAGGGCTCTGGCCTGATCCCAAACAACTTGTGCAGAAGCTGAACGAGCAAGGTGTGCATTTCATGCTTTGGCAATGTCCTGTTTTCAAGGCACTGGAAGCGGGTAGGCGTGATGCGCGCCATGAACAGGATCTATCCTACATACAGGAGCATAGCCTTGCAGTGTTGAACAAGGATGGAACCCCGTACACTATTCCTGAAGGACACTGGTTCGCTGGTTCCATGGTCCCCGATTTCACCAACCCAGAGACACGAGAGTGGTGGTTTTCCAAACGGAAGTACCTCTTGGATATGGGGGTGTCAGGGTTCAAGACCGACGGAGGGGAGTGCATCCTCTCTGATGAAGTACGCTTCCATGACGGTTCTACCGGTAAAGAGATGCGTAACCGCTACCCTCAGAGCTATATTGAGGCGTATCAGGAGTTCATTGGCCCCGAGCGTATTACATTCAGCCGAGCAGGATACCTTGGTGCTCAAGGTTCCATGCTCTTCTGGGCAGGCGATCAGCTCTCCCAGTGGTCGGAGCTACAGGCAGTACTGAAAGCGGGGCTGAGTGCGGCAATCTCAGGAATCTTCTGGTGGGGTTTTGACATCGGCGGGTTTGCTGGTCCATTGCCCTCTGGGGAACTGTACCTCAGAAGCTATGAGCTTGGATCCCTGGTTCCTGTGATGCAGTGGCATTCTGAACCGGTAGGAGGACAATTTAGTGAGGTGATGAAGAGTGAAGAGCTCATCAACGACCGAAGTCCTTGGCATATGGCCCAGAAGCATGGAGCAGAGGTTCTCTCCATTACCAGACGCTACAGCACGATGAGAAAGGATCTGAGGTGGTACCTCGTCAGGGAAGCAGAAGCTTCCAGGGAAACACTGCAGCCAATGATGAGGCCTATGTTCTATGAGTTTGGCAGCACATACAGCGATATCTATGACCAGTATCTATTGGGCAGTTCCCTGTTGGTTGCTCCCATCCTGGAGGAAGGACAGAGAACGCGTACGGTGGCACTACCTGATGGGCACTGGTACGATCTTTTTACCGGTATGACCATTTCTGGCCCCTGTACGATAGAGAGGGAGTACCCAATAGGGCGAATCGGTATTTTCATCAATGTGCAAGATTCTGAGTTCAATCGGTTGAAGAATTCAATGGCTACGCTGAGATGCTGCAAAGAAGAGTCCTAGGTGCGATAATCCAGC
>NZ_JBFXGH010000142.1:0-4841 GCF_050178175.1 Sphaerochaeta sp. | reverse complement strand
TTCTATTTCACCCCGTGTGCAGCAAAGATCGCCCAATTCAACACCGAGGGTTCAGAGGAGAACAGGTTGTTCGATGGTATCATCAATATCGATACCGCATACAACCTGGTCAGCACCTATCTTGCAAAACAGGACCAAGTCCAGGAAGGTAGTCTTACTTTCGCCATGTGTACGAAGCACGCCCTGCTCTGGAGCTTGGTCAAAGGCCAGATCCCCTCACACGAGGGACGTACCCTTGCTGTTGATGAGATGCATAATGTCATTGAGTTCCTGGAAATTCTCGAAGAGGAAGCACAGACAAGCTTGCAATTTCTTGAGCTGGATGCTTGTGCAGAAGGGTGTGTGGGAGGGATTCTCACGGTAAGGAACCGTTTCCTCGCCTCGGAGCGACTCAAGTACTATTCCCAACAACTCCCAGATGTGCTTGATGAGGTGCTCACCAAACGTATCCGAGACCAGAGAAAAGCGTTTCAGAACGACCTTCGGTTGCCTCCATTTGAGGCAACCATGACTATGGGCCTCGATACAGATCGTTCCAGAGCACTCTATAAACTCCAGAAGGTAACAGATATCCTGAAAGTGCTACCCGGTATCGACTGTGGACTGTGCGGCAGCCCTACCTGCAAAAGTCTCGCTGAGGATATTGCACGAGGACAGGCAAGTCTCAAACAGTGCGTGGTCCTCAAGCTGAGAAATGCACAATCCTCTTCCTCTCTATCCAGAATCTGGGGAGACCCTGCTAGAGTGGAAGACGTATAGATGGACGGTCGAGAATAGGGTGTTTCTCTTTCTCTGTCTCCAGCAACTGCGCCCCACTGAGCACTACATAGGAGTCCTCTTCCTTTGCAGCACGGAGCAAGGCTTTCGCTCCTTCGTTGAGTTGCTTGCTATCCAACTGCAAGAGATGCTGACGCCTCATGGCCCTGAACTCATCACTGATATGATAGAGCAACCGTCTGAAAGCGAGGATGGAATCCTGGCTTGGAGACAGGGGTTTCAGTTCACTGCCGATGGTTGCAATCAGGGCATTTTCAATATGCACGGAATCAATATCAATTTGGGCATATTTGTTGAGAATCTGGATGAAATCACGATAGCTGCCGGCAATTCGGGGATCCCTGTAGGTGGAGAATATACAAATCTCTTCCATGACATCAGCATTTGCAGCAACGCCATAGGCACCACCCTGGCCCCTGATGACTTCCCACAGATCATTGCCCGTCAAGATATTTGCAAGGAGAATCTGTGCAGCCTGCAAGACGGTTCCCCGCTTCTCAGTTCGCATGGCCCATGCTGCATAACTAACGGTTGCAGGAAGCCGATAAAGCTGGACCTCATGGATGGATCCCTTACTTACTTCGTTGTAGGAACGTGGTCTTGGTTGCACCGCTCCCAGATCGGCAAATGCTTCAGTGAATGCTTCATATACGGGAACGAGCTCTTGGACCAACTCTTCATCACAGCTGAGATGCAGCAATAATCTCCTGCGGTTGGAAAGCTTTTTCTGTAACTGTTCCAGTTCCTGGGCAATGGAGGGAAGGTCCTTCTCTCCTATCGACTCCAGGAAGAACCACTGGTGGAGCCCCGAAAGTTGCTCACCTTCCCACTGGATGGGAGAGAAGACACTTGCAGCGCAGAGACTAGCAAAACTGTGGGCACTATAAGTCACACTATCAGCGAAATCAGTCCTGAAATTATTCAGAACCAGCTTCAACTGCTTCAAATCCCCCACATTTGCACCAGAGAGCAGCTGCTGGATGAACTCCATTGCAGGTGCAAAATCTTCTTTGAGCGTCTTGACCCTGCACAGCAACGTCAAGACATCATTGTTGTTGCAGGCACTACCCAATTCACCATAGACATTGAAATCACCCGTGAGGTGTTTCAGCCTGGTCGCTACCTGCGCATAGGAAAGTTTCCCAAGACCAGTGGTCTGGAGTATCCGGGTGTACAACGGTAACAGGATCAGCTCACGCTCACTGAGGTCTTCCACATTGAATGCAAAGTCTGCATAGACTATCTGGTTGCAAAACTGTGGACGTATGAAGAGTGGCTGTCCTGCACACTGCACCTCTTGGTGAGTATTGGGACGGATGGTACTGGGAAGGTCTTCCAGATGGAGGCGTGGGATGGTAGCCAATGCCTCCGGGGTATCTCCTTCCAACTCAAACTGCAGGAAACGCTGGTTCTGTTCCTGCAGAAGCTTGATCTCTTTCTTATCCATGGACTCCGTGATCTGTGTTGCATATCGTGCAATGGCATCCATCTGCCTCTTCTGGTGTTCCCCATCGGGTTTCACGGTAACCAGGCAACGGTGTGGATTATCCAGAAGATGGCGCTTGATCCATTTCTCAAAGTAACGAGGATCCTTGTGCAGTTCCTTCTCAAGTGCCTCAAGCGGTTTCCCCGATTCTATCGTCGCACAGGGAGAAAGGTCGTAGAGCCACCCTCGGAGACTTCTATTGAGAGCCCTGAGCCCGTTGGGAATACCTCCAGGTATTTCCAGTTGCTTGAAGCGAATCCTTTTCAAGGATGAGGCTACCATTTCCGGTTCAAGTCCCTCTTTCACAATGGTCTGCAAGGCCTTCATGATACATGCCTTTGCTTCCTCCGCCAAATCCGGGTTGATGCCCTTGAACCCCACCAAGAACGGCATCTGCCTGAAGTCCGCACTCATCCCGCTCTCAGGAGAGATGTCTACACCCAGCCCACTATCAAGGAGTGCCTTGTACAAGGGTGCCGCTTGGTTCCCAAGCAAGAGATCAACCAGTGTGGAAAGGGTGATGACTTGCAAAGGGTCGGTGACATCAGTGGTCACCCAGGACAACACAACCGAGGCACTTTCCTTTGTCTGCCCATCTTCCATCGGGCTGGTAAGAGTAACACTCCTTTCCTTTTTCCATGGCTCAGATGTTGGGCAGAGGCTGTTTACCTTGAGTGATCCTCGTGTCTTCAGGTATTCCTCATCAAGGAATGAGAGGTACTCCCCTACCTCCAGGTCACCATACAAGAAGAGCTTACAGTTTGAAGGATGATAAAACTGGCTGTAGAAGGATCTGAACTGCTGGTAATCCAGACGGACGATCTGCTCTGGGTTACCTCCTGAATCAAAGGAGTATGGGGTATCGGGAAAGAGGGAGCGTATGCTACCCTTGCCGACGATTGAATCGTGGTCGGCACTGTCACCCAGCATCTCATTGTAGACCACTCCCTCGAAATGGCAACTCTCCTCATCACAAACAAGGCGTACACCCTCCTGCCAGAAGGTCTCCTCACGAAGCAGGGGGGCGAAAACGGCATCAGTATATACATGAAAAAGATTCTCAAAATCTTTTTTCAATGGACTTGCGCCGGGATACATGGTCTTATCCGGGTAGGTCATGGCGTTCATGAAGGTATTGGTGCTGCCCTTGAGCAGGGTCATGAACGGATCTCTCACTGGATAGCGTTGGCTTCCTGCCAACACACTGTGTTCCAGGATATGGGCAATACCGCAATCATTGTAGGGAAGCGTCCGGAAGACATAGCTGAAGAAACGCTCCCTATCGGAATTGATAAGCTGAAAGACCTCCATATTGGTCTCGATATGTCGGAACAGGTATCCGGTTCCCTCATACTCATCAAGCTGGGTAATCTCCACCAGCTGGAAGCCCGCGAGCTCATCCCCTAAGGCCCATTGCCGTTGTATCATGCTCATTCGCTCCTATGTAAGGTGGACACTACCACGAGTTCTGATGATTGACAACCCTCGGCCCTAGTTCTACCGTTCACCTATGCATACCATAGGACCACATACCAGTATTGCCGGCGGTGTACAAAATGCAGTCATCCAAGCTTACGATCTTGGAGCCAATGCCTTCGGCATGTTCACCAAGAACCAACGGCAATGGAAATCCAAGGACTTGGAGACGGAAACCATAGAACTGTTCAAGTCTACCATGGCGGAGTTAGGCTTCACAGCACAACAGGTGCTGGTACACGATAGTTATCTTATCAACATGGGCAATCCAGACAATGAAAAACGAAAGAAGAGCCTGGAAGCTTTCATCGATGAGCTGAGGCGGGTCGAACAACTGGGATTGAGCCTTCTCAACTTCCATCCCGGCTCCCACTTGGGACTCGTCGATACCAAGGAGAGCCTTTCGCTGGTTGCCCAGAGCATCGACATAGCCCTCAGTGAAACCGAGCATGCCATAGCAGTCATTGAGAACACTGCAGGACAGGGGACAAACCTGGGCTCATCCTTTGAGGAGCTCGCATTCCTCTTTGGACAATGCTCAAAGAGGGAGCGTATCGGTTTCTGCATAGACACCTGCCACGCCCATGCTGCGGGATACTCCATGGGAAGTCCCGATGAGTTCGATGCTGCAATTGACCAGTTCGATTCACTTATTGGTCTCTCCCACCTCAAGGGAATGCACTTGAACGATGCAAAGAGCAGTGCCGGAAGTCATCTTGACCGACATGCAAGTCTGGGATTGGGAAGCATTGGATGGGCCACCTTTGAACATATTGCAAGCGATTCACGCTTTGAGAACATGCCGCTCATCCTTGAGACGGTGGACAGTAACCTCTGGAAGGATGAGGTTTCCCATCTCCGCTTTGGAGGAAAAAGATGAAGCGGGTATTCGACAGACCCCTGTTGTTCGGACACAGGGGTTCTCCCGTTGACCATCCTGAGAATACCCTAGCCGGCTTTGCAGACTGCCTGGAACACCACATTGATGGAATAGAACTGGATATACAACAATGCAAAAGCGGTGAGTTGGTCGCTATCCACGACTATGACCTACAGCGGGTGGCAGGCCACCCAGGCAAGGTGGCAGAACTCACATACCAAG
>NZ_JBFXGH010000141.1:0-4875 GCF_050178175.1 Sphaerochaeta sp. | reverse complement strand
CAGGCTGCACTTGCCAGTGAATTGGTTGCGTATATGACCAACAAGGACTCAGTTGCCGCCATGAGTGGTATTTGGCCACCAGCAAGAAAGTCTGTTCTTGAATCAGAGGCATTCCTGACCAGTAACAAGAGCGTAAGCAAGGAGCAGATGCAGAACGCAGTTGCTGCATCCATCAAGACCGGTCGTGTACTTCCCAGTCATGTGAAGTATCCTCAGATTGAGGTGGAATCGAAGATGGTGTTTGACAAGCTCTGGCAGAAAAATGCAGATGTAGGTGCTATCCTCGATGAAGTAGCTACGGTTTACGCGAAATACATTAAATAGCAAGTAAGGTGGGTAGGAGTATGGACGAATGAAACAACATTCCTTGAAAGCAAATCATCGGCGGGATGCCATTATTGGATGGGCATTCATAACCCCACAGATGGCAGGATTCGTATTCTTCGTCCTGCTCCCTCTGATTTCGGTGTTCCTGTACAGTGTGCAGGAGAAAAATCTGCTCTTTGGAACAAGTGTGTTTAACGGACTGGAGAATTTTCGTCTGCTGTTTGCTGACCCACTGTTCTCCAAGTCACTGGTAAATACCTTGATCTTCAGTGCAGGTGTGGTACCGCTCAACCTGATTTTCAGTCTCTTGCTCGCGCTCTATCTTGGGGGTGGGAAGATGGGAACCAGGTTTGTGAGGGGAATCATCTTTTTGCCTGTGGTCACCAGTGGGGTGGCCTGGGCAATCGTCTGGAAGTATCTCTTGCAAGGAGGGGATGCAGGACCGATCAACTGGTTCCTCTCTCTTGTAGGCATAGAAGGGCCGAACTGGCTCTTTGAGAAAGGGTGGGCGATGGCCAGTGTCATCATCAACAGAGTCATGAAGAACCTGGGAATGAATGTACTCATTTTCATGGGGGCTGTACTCAATATGCCCGGCGATGTCATTGAGGCAGCTCGTATTGACGGAGCAAAGCGCTTTACGCTTTTTTTCAAGATTAAGCTTCCTCTGTTGATGCCTACTGTCATGATGGTTGCAATCGTCACCATCATTGGATCGATGCGTGTCTTTGATACCATCAAGTTGATGACCGATGGAGGGCCGGAAGGGTCCACCATGGTTATGGTTTACTATATCTACCATCAGGCGTTCCGTATGTTCGATACCGGCTTTGCATCAGCATTGGCTGTAGTGCTGTTTCTTATTGTACTCGTCTTGACCGCCCTGCAGTGGTTCTCCAGAAAAAGGATTTCCTTCTATGAATCGTAAGTATTTGAAACAGGCTCCCTATGCCTTGCTTGTTGTATTGTTGACCATCTTGTTTGTCTACCCCTTCTGGTGGATGGTTGTGAACTCGCTAAACAGCAGTGCTGAGATATTTGGAGTGCCAAAGTTGCTTCCCACTTCATGGGCATTCTCAAATTATCATGATATTTTTACCGTCCAGCCGTTTGCACGGCACTATCTGAATACGTTGGCTGTTGCCTTTGTAGGTACTGCAGGCAATGTATTGCTTGCAGCCTTGGCTGGATATGCGTTTGCCCGAATGCGGTTTCCCTTACGCAATGCTGCATTCCTGCTTCTACTGACAGCCTTGATGATGCCCATCGAGGTAACCATCATCCCCCTTTTCTTCCAGATGCAAAGGTGGGGTGCCTTGGATACCTTGGTTCCCCTGATGTTGTTGCCGATCTTTGGCAGTCAAGGTGCCTTCTCAACATTCATGCTCAGGCAGTTCTATGTGACGGTGCCCAATGAGTTAGAAGAAGCTGCTAGAATCGATGGGTTGAATCCTCTGGGCATCTTCTTGAAGATTATGCTCCCTGTCGCCGTTCCTGTGCTTAGTTCTGTTGCTATTTTGGCTTTTATTGCTGTTTGGAATACCTATTTGGAGCCACTGGTATTCATCAGTTCGCTCGAGAATTTTACGCTCCCACTCTCATTGACCAACTTCAATGATACCTATGGTCTTCCCCAATGGCATCTGCAGTTGGCTGCAACAACCCTGTCAATTCTACCAATCATGGTGGTCTATCTGCTGTTCCAGCAGAAAGTCTCCGATGCCATGGTGAACACAGGCTTGAAATAAATAAGGATGATTACATGAATACACTCTATGATACACACTTTGATTTAATTGTGGTCGGCGGAGGAATCGCTGGTAGCATGGCGGCAACAGCGGCCGGCAGGGAAGGATTGAGCGTGCTGCTCATCGAGGAAGAAGGATTCCTTGGGGGAAGTCTCACTGCCGGAGGAACGGGTCCCATGATGACATTCCATGCAGGGGAAACCCAGGTGGTTCGTGGTTTGCCCGATGAAATGATACAGCGATTGAAGGTCAAAGGCCTCTCTGTGGGCCATATTCCCGATTCTACAGGCTACACCTACACGGTAACCCCGTTCGATGCTGAGGGCATGAAACGGGAGTTGGAGTTGATGGTCCGGGAAGCAGGGGTGCAGTTGCTCTACCACACTACCGTGGTAGAGGCAGTACCTGATCAGGGAACGCTGGAAAGCATTACATGTCTCTGTGCCGGAAACCTTTTTTCCCTTGAGGCTTCCTATTTCATTGACGCTTCAGGGGACGCGGACTTGATTGCCATGGCTGGCATCCCCTTTGAACAGGGAAGAGAAGAGGATGGCAAGGACCAACCGATGACGATGAACTTCAAGCTTGTTGATGTCGACATCCAGACGATCAGGAACCTGATGGACACAAATGTTGAGCTGTTTCCTTTCCTGGCACCAAAACCTGGAATTCAGCATAGGGCAAGTAGACTTTCTTTTTCTGGGTTCCAAGATAGTATGCGTCAAGGGATGGAAACAGGCGAGATTACCTTTGACCGTGATATTGTGCTCTGTTTTGAGACCAATGCCAAGAATGAGGTCATTGTGAATATGACCCGTGTGTTGGGAAAGAATCCTGTTGATCCCATCCAGCTCAGTGAAGCAGAGATGGAGGGGCGGCGTCAGGTTTGGGAGCTGTACGGATTCCTCAAAAAACATATTCCGGGATTTGAACAAGCAAGACTGACCTACAGTGGCCCACGCATCGGTATACGAAGTTCTCGCCGATTGAAAGGATTCTATAGGATTTCTGTAGAGGACCTTTTTTCTGAAAGAATCTTTGAGGATGCTATTTCAGCGTGTGGGTATCCCATCGATATCCATTCCCCTGATGGTGCAACCACTGATTCCCATTTTCTTAGGGATGGTGGGTACTACACCATTCCTCTTGGAAGCCTGCTCAATGAACAAGTCACCAATGTATTGGCTGCAGGAAGGAACATTAGCTGCGAGTTTGCAGCACATGCAAGCTTGCGTGTTAGTCCTTCCAGTGGAGCAATCGGGCAGGGAGCCGGTACTGCGGTTGCAGTAGCTATTGAGACAGGAAAGGACCTTTTTCATATACCCATGGGCGTTTTACATGCTAAACTACGTACTGCAGGAGTATTTTTAGGATGAAGACGTTCAAACGGGTTACGCTACAGGATGTTGCCAAGGAGGCCCACGTATCATATGCATCGGTCTCTGCTGTCCTCAATGGCAAGGACGGTAAGAGTATCCGGGTGGGAACGCAAACCAAGGAGAAAATTCTTGAATGTGCTGAACGGTTGGGCTATGTGCCCAATATGGCAGCACGTAAGCTCAAGAGCGGATCTACCTCCTTGATTGCCGTCTTCACCTATGAGCCAATGTTTCCTGTTGAGTCTGAGAATGAGTATTATCGGTTCTTCGTCGGGATTCAGGAGACTGCCGAAAAATATGGGTATGACATCCTGATTCTGAACAACCGTCCCACTGAAGAGAATTCGAGTAGGATTGCACTTGCTGATGGTGCTGTCATGATGGGTGTCAACCGAGATGACAAGGGCATCGAACGATTGGTGAAAGCACACTTTCCCTTGGTGTTTGTCGGACGAAGAGAGGTTGCCGGCGCACATACCCATTGGGTGACCTTTGCTTATCAAGAGGTTATCGAGGAAATGGTTGACCATCTTGCTCGAATCTGTCGAAAACAGAGCTTAGTGTATGTTGAGACAAAGGAGCAAGAGTGGGAACCCAGAAAGGACAAACGGTCCTTTTTGCTTGCTGCTGCCCAAAAGCAGGGAATTACTGTACATGTGGTTGAAGCTGATGAGCACTACCGTCTGAGTCAAAATGATTTCAACCTGATCAAGGAGTGCCAGGTGGCAGTGTTTGATCGTATCTTTTTGCTCGATCCCTTTGAGCGAGATTTGGAGCGAATGCAAATGAAGCTCGGACGTGATGTTTGGGGTGCTGTACTGGAAGATGACTGGTTGGGTGGGCATGGACATTGGACGCGGTGGTCGAATCAGCGTCTTGAACTTGGGTCTCTTGCTGTTGAGTATCTTTCACAGTTATTGGGAAAGTGCTTGCTTGAGGGTGCAAGAAAGTTTACTCCCTTGCATTTGGTACTCAGTGAGAGCTCATCGGTTCCTGAGTAATATGAAATAGCTAATGTTATTGTACTCCAAACAGATTCGGATCCTTCAGTAATAGCTCCCTCACCGCCTCATAGGCCGGTTGTGCCTTGTGGTAGCGTACGGTTGCATCCCCAAGTGTTCCTTCCTTGAGGATTCCTTTTTCTCGTAGATAGGGTTCAACTCGGGGAAAGTTCTCTCCTACCTGCGCTATATGGTTCTTGACCGGAGTAGGAATGAGATTGCCATCGGCAAGTCTGGTGAAGAGCATGTTCATCGTATCGCTCAGCCTGTGGGGGATATCCATCCACTCTTCCACACCGTGGAAGAAGGTGTCCCTATTGAGTCCGACACCCACCAGAAGGATGGTTGCATTACGGTCAAGCAGTTTCCCCCAAGATCCTGTGCGTCCACACGGAGTGGTCTGTATATGATCGTCGGCAA
>NZ_JBFXGH010000140.1:0-4988 GCF_050178175.1 Sphaerochaeta sp. | reverse complement strand
GGGGCATTTGAGATTCCCTTGGTGGCTAAAAGAATGCTTATGACGGAGAAGTATGATGCAATCATCTGCCTTGGATGCGTGATTCGCGGAAGTACACCCCATTTTGATTATGTTGCAAATGAGGTTTCCAAGGGAATTGGAAAAATCTCTCTGGATTTTGCTAAACCCGTAATATTCGGGGTCCTGACCACAGATACCATAGAGCAAGCCATAGAGCGAGCAGGGACAAAGGCAGGGAATAAGGGATTTGATGCAGCAACCTCAGCGATTGAGATGGTAAACCTTCTCGGTACGCTGTAGGAACACAAAGCCGTTTTATACCTGCTCTTGTTCCAGGAGCAGGTATGCTGCCTATAGAGTAAATACAAAATTCCCTGTCACATTAAGCTTGGTGTTGATCTTGGAGGAATCCTTTTGGTAGGGAAACAGAATTCCTGTGCTTCCTTCCTGAAGTTCCTTGGGAAGATGCAACAATGAGTACTCTTCAGTTGCCACCAGGGTTGTGTATCCCTCTCTGGCTTCAAGGCTATAACGGGCATGGATCAGCATTCCTTCCAGCTCGATTGTTACGATATCACCCAAGGAGTATCCCGCGTCCTGAAGCATCCCCCGATTAACAGAGAGCACTAACAGTTGCTCATGCGGGGACTCAGTAATGGACAGTGGAACTGCATCAGGCTTTCTTGCCGTGGCACAGGAGGTGAGCAACACCAAGGCGGTTGCAAGTATCGCGTATACGGTTATTCTTTTCATGATCAATTCTCCTCAAGCAGGGTAAATGTGCTCTTATGATAATCCACTAATCCTTCACTGCGCATCTTTGAGAGTTCACTGGACATCGCACTTCTCTCCACACAGAGATAGTCTGCAAGATGTTGCCGGTCAAAAGGAATGGTGAATGTCTTCTTGTTTCCCTGCCGCTTCGATTCAGCAGAGAGGTAGGAAAGTAGTTTCTCCCGCGTATTACGCTTCGTGATGTGATTGATTTTTTTCATCAACTCCAGGTTCTTGTGACTGAATAATCTAACCAGGTTCTCGATCAACATATGATGATACACGCAGTTCATACTGCAGGTGGTTACAATTTTATTGATGTTCAGGAATAGGATGGTGGTGGGCTGGGATGTGATGGCAGCAACTTCACTGGGGGACTGGGTAAAGGCAACAGTCTCTGCAAAGGTATCACCCACCCCAATATTGGTCACAACTGTTCTGTTCCCCCAGAAATCGTGACGGACGATATTCACTGATCCTTGGATTACGATGCCCATTTCATCAGTGAAATCCCCTTCATCAATGATGGTGTAGTCTTTGGGGAAATTGCTGGTCCTGCTTTTCAAGCAGCCAAGCAAGTGGGGCAGTTCCTGTGCTCCTATCTGTTTGAAGAGATGAGAATGATGTAGTACCTCGTTGATGTTCATAAACCACCTTATATTTTGTTGTAAATCCAACATATCAATAGATGAGCACATGGTACCATAACCCATATAACAAGACAATGGAGTCAATATGATCAGACAGATGATAACTATAGATGAAGAGCTATGTAATGGGTGTGGTTTGTGCGTGAGTGCATGCCAAGAGGGAGCAATTGGTCTGGTAAACGGAAAAGCGGTATTGCTACGAGAAGACTACTGTGATGGGTTGGGCAATTGCTTGCCAGTCTGCCCAACTGGAGCAATCACCTTCGAAGATCGAGAGGCTCCTGCATTTGACCATGAGGCGGTAGAGAAGTTCATGGAAGCGGATAAGCCGGTATTCAGCTGCCCTGGAAGCCAGATCAATGTGATGAAAAGGGAAGAAAAGAGAGAACCTGTCTCACAAAATACGAATGCTGCACCACTACAGAGCCAGCTCCGTCAATGGCCGGTGCAGATCAAGCTGGCTGCCCCGAATGCTGGGTTCTTCAACAATGCTGACCTGCTTATTGCCGCTGACTGTGCAGCCTACGCCTATGGTGATTTCCATAATACCTTCATCAAGAACAGAGTCACCCTTATCGGCTGCCCAAAGCTCGATGCAGGGGATTATGCAGAGAAGCTTACCGATATTTTCAAGCATCATGATATCAGGAGCGTTACTGTTGCAAGGATGGAAGTCCCTTGCTGTGGAGGGCTCGATGGGGCAGTGAAACGTGCCATTGCAACCAGTGGGAAGATTATCCCCCTTGCCGTGGTAACGCTCTCCACGGAAGGGGAAATTCTCCGCTAGAAGATCCAGGATGCTCCTATGGTCAATGAGATACGTTCATCAATTGGTCCAATAGTAGGATGGATAACTTGGTTATTCCAACTGAACAAATCTCCTTTCTCTCCTACAGGAGCACTGAGGAAGCCCAGGAGGCTGAAGCCTTCAAGTACTGCCCAGTTTACCCCGAATGTTGCATTGAAGGAGAGATCCAACGGACTGATGATCGTCCTCAGGGACCAGGAGAGACTGGAAGAAGGGGTATACACCACCTCAGGGTAGAGCAAGAGTGGGCAGTCCTTATCGTCTTGGCTTTCTGCTTCCCAGTTTCCTGCAGGGCGGGTAAGGAATTCCATGCGGAGGGATACGTTCTTATCATTCTCCAGATACTGGATGTGGAATAATCCACCGGTAATTACCCAGGAATCCAGTGTTTCTTCACCAATGGCTCCACTCTGTGGAATGGCAAGGGAAGAGGACAGGTACCAGTCCGGTCCTATGTTTCCCTGCAGGCTTATATAGGGCTTATGCAGGCGTTCACTCTCATAACTGGTGAGATAGCCTGCCTCCACCTTGGTTTCCTGAACGGTAGTGTAGAGGCGAGCTCCTCCTCCCATATGCTCGATAGTATTGTCCGGTGAAGGGAGTACTACAGCTTCAGCAAAGCTGAAGAACCCCAGGGGATAGTTCAGGCTTACCAGGAGTCCTGTCTCATTCCTCAGCTCTGATTGGGTCAAGGTCACAGAGGTATCATTACTCCCGTAGAGCACATCCCCAGCATTGAAGAGTATTCCATCTCCCCATGAGAGGCGGGTTTTTCCTGCCGTCAGGCGGACTGAAGGGAAACGAACCTTGAAGTAAGCCTTGTGAAGGATTTCTTCATAAATATCAGAGGCAGAAGCAGTAGTGAAGAGCATTAAGTCTGGGGTTTTCAGGACTACTTCCCCGCGTACATCGCCACTCCTTCCTGAGCTGATCGAGAGACTCAGGGAGGGGGCCATCGTCTCATTCCACTGGCTAGTATTCGGCGTGTAGCTGAATGCGCTGAGCAACTGCATTTCCACTACAGGGTTTTCAGCCGCGGTCAGGGAAAGAGCAATAATGAGGAAGAGTGATAGGAGTAGTGACTTTCTTACCATGTCAGATTCTCCAAGGTGAATAGGTTTCTATCGAGTGTGATGTCTACTTCCAAGGTGTCGAGGGTCATCCATGTTGCACTATTACTCTTCATCGCATCCTCGATTCGGGTCTCTTTTGGGAGGGTCCTCCCATCCACCACCAGGGTGTCGAGTACCTCCATCTCCTTGAGCAGGCGACCGTGGCTGGTGGAATACTCTCCTTTCCATGTCAGGAAGGTTTCTTTGTCCACCCAGATTTTCTGGACAGGGTAGGCAACCTGCCTTGTTTTTGCCGTAAGGGTCAGGATATAGCAATCCCTCCCATTGATGGTCTCACTGCCATCGAGTGTCACATGATAGTCATCAAGGGTTGTTTTCTCTTCCGTCATATCCTCATAGGAGAGGTCGCTGCCAAGTACCGATTGTCTGAGTGCCGCTCCTTGCAACCTGATCAACTCCTCGGCATCAGGGTAGAAAAGATAGAGGCTTCCCTTGGTTCTGAGAATTTTTTGTCCTCGTTCAGCGATGCTGGTGAATTCAATAAGCGAATCGGTTGTTCCTCGTGACCAAGCCTTGAAGGTACTCTCCTTTGTTCCAAACCGATCTGTCGTTTTGATTGATCCGGTGGCGTAGGAGGTTTTAAAGGTAGCCTGTGCATCCATCTCCCTGACAATCTCCTCGGCGTTGATTGCAAACAGGGAGACAGGCAGGAAGAGTATGGTGAGTCCAAGCAGGACCATGATAATATGCTTAGACATAGCGTAGTGCCTCCACAATTTCTATTTTTGAAGCTTTTCGGGATGGAATGAGCGTAGAGAGCGATGCGATGACGATTGCGTAGATCCATACAAAGAGAGCGGTGAACCAGTTGACCCGTGGGAAGAGAATGGAGGATACCTCCATATCGACACCACTCATCGCTTCAGTAAAATTGATTCCTGTCTTGCTGAGTATGAAGACGATCAAGACCCCAAAGAGTGTACCGAGCGTGGAACCGGCGATACTGATGAATGTACCTTCCAAGAGGAAAAGCCTGGTGAGCTCCTTCCCTTGCATTCCCAGGGCACCCAGTGTTCCAATCTCACGAACTCTCTCATAGATAACCATCATCGTTGTATTGATGATGACCGTACTTCCCAGAACAAAGAAGATGGCTCCCATCACATAGTAGATGAACTTGGCAATGGAGAGGAATGAATACATCATATTCAGATCCTTCCATGCCCGTGTTTCAGTCTCAAGGGAAAGCTGTTCCTGAAGGGCAGTTTTCACTGCATTTGCTACATCTCTTTCTTTGTATCCATCCTCGGTGAGCAATAGGATTTCCTGGCTGTGGCCATCCATCCTCAGGAGGTATTGGGCCCGGTCAATGGGAACATACACCGTTTTGGCACTCAGTCCTCCCACCGGGAAGGCTGCAATACCAACAATGGTAAAAGTCATGGCATTGGAACCCCTCAGTGCAGTGGAGGTAAGCATGGTCACCTTGTCCCCCACTGAGAGCCCAAGGTCATGGGCAAGGAATTTGCCCATCAACAGCTCATTGGCTCCAGGTTCAGGTATTCTTCCCTCATCCATGATTGCAGGAAAGTCGATAAAAGCCTGTTCCGTGTTGAAGTCAACACCAACTCCCATGGCTCCATTGTTCTTCTCGTCGATGTACAGATTGGCCGGAAAGTTGAT
>NZ_JBFXGH010000139.1:0-5140 GCF_050178175.1 Sphaerochaeta sp. | reverse complement strand
GGGCGATCTTCTTGTGGGATCAGATATGATACAGGCGATACTTCCCCCACTCTCCCCGGTGAGGGAGGGATACACGGTAATTGATTGTACTGGCAAGGTCCTCTGCCCTGGATTCATCGATATGCATGGGCATAGTGATCTTGAAGTACTGAGGAATCCTCCGATGCAACCCAAGATTGGACAGGGGATTACCACTGAGGTTGCCGGAAACTGCGGTATCGGGGTATTCCCCTGCCAGAGGGGAAGTGTCTTTTTAAGGGAACTCTGTGGGGACGTCCTGGGAGCATATCCAGAGGCCGGATGGGAATCATTCAATTCCTACCGGCAGCAGTGGAGAAGTGGAACCAACATGGCATTCCTGCAGGCCCACAGCACCCTGAGAAGGACGAGTATGAAGGGAAATGTAAACAGGAGCGCAACCGATACTGAAATTCTCACGATGTGCAACCTTCTCAGGGATAGCCTGGAAGCAGGCTGTCTTGGAATGTCCACAGGCTTGTACTACGCGCCTTGTATATTCGCTGAAGAGAAGGAGCTGCTTGCCCTCCTAAAGGTAGTTGCTGAGTACAAGGGACTCTTTGCAGTACATATGCGTTGTGAAGGAAGTGACATTCTTGATTCCCTCAAGGAAGTGCTCACTCTCGCGGAGCGTTCAGGAGTGAGACTGGAGATCAGTCACCTTAAGGTGATCGGGAGAAAGAACCAGCACCTTGTGGATGAGGTGCTCTCCATGATCGACCATGCCAGGGAGAGAGGTCTGGATGTACAGTTTGACCAGTATCCTTACCACTTTGGTTCAACAAGCCTGTTCAGTCTTCTCCCTCCTTCCTATCTACGCTTGCCCCGTGAGGAGCTGCAGCCCCTCCTGGCGGATGCTTCAGTCCGGATGAAAATACGGAAGGAAATGGACCATCCACAGGGATGGGACTCCATCGCTGAACTTTGCGGATGGGACCAGGTGAGTATCCTGAGTCTGGAAGGTAACAGGCAGTATGAGATGATGAGCCTGAGTGAAATAGCCAGGGATCAGGGTAGTGACCCGTACGAAGTTTTCTTTGACATTCTCCAGGAAGCAAAGGGAACTGCACTGATGATGGATGTTACCCAGAGTGAGGAATCTCTCAAGAAAATCCTCTCTCATCCTCTCATGTGTTTTGGTACGGATGCCCTCTATGCTGGAGCTCTGGGTCATCCACGGTCCTATCAGAGTACGCTCCACCTGCTTGATAGATATGGAAAACAAGAAGCAGTACTACCTATCCAATCCCTTATTGCAAGAATGACCGGCAATCCTGCAAACCGACTGGGGTTACAGGATAGGGGATTCATAAAAACCGGCTACAAAGCGGACTTGGTGCTCCTCGATTGGCAGCACCTTGCCGAACACAATGACATCAAACATCCCGAGATAACCGGGCCCGGTATCTCTTTGGTGATGGTAAACGGGGTGGTGGCCTATCAGGAGGGGACGTATTTTGCGAGTACCAGTGGTTCTCTCCTGCTCTACTCGTAGCGGTTGAGGAACTTCTGTGTCCTCGGGTTTTTCGGGTTATTGAACAACTCTTCCGGATTGCCTTCTTCAACAATAAGACCATCATCCATGAAGATGATACGGTCGGAGATATCCCTTGCAAAGGCCATCTCATGGGTTACCACAATCATGGTCATCTTCTCTTTCGCCAAGTCCTTGATAACACGGAGAATTTCCCCGGTCAGTTCTGGATCGAGTGCACTGGTGGGTTCATCAAAACATAGAACGGTCGGGTTGAGCGCCAAGGCGCGAGCGATGGAAACCCGCTGTTGCTGTCCACCGGAGAGTTGGTTGGGGTAAGCCTTCTCTTTCTCTTCCAATCCCATTTTCTTGAGAAGATCGCGACCAACCTTCTCAGCTTCCTGCTTGTCCCGTTTCAAAACATGCATCTGGGGCTCTGTAATGTTTCTCATTACACTCATATGGGGGAAGAGATTGAAATTTTGGAATACAAGGCCAAGATTAAGTCTCACCGAGCGAAGCGTTTGCTTGTCAGCATAGGAGACAACGCCATCCTTGGTTGATGTGACCATGGTCTGTCCACATACAGTGATGGTTCCCCCGTCAACAGGTTCAAGTTGTGTAAGGCAACGCAGCAACGTGCTCTTCCCGCTACCGGAAGGCCCAATGATGGAAAGGACCTCTCCCTCGTTCAGGGTGAACGAGATTCCCTTGAGTACCCCAAGGCCATCGAATGATTTCTGTAGGTTTTCTACGGTTATGATTTCCATCTTCCTCTCCTAGCGGTAGTAGTTGAGCTTTCTCTCAAGCAGGTCGAATGAACGGGAGACTACCGCATTCATCAGGAAGTAAAACACTCCGGCAATGAAGATGGGCATGGTCGAGAACTCCCGTGCTGAGGCGTTCTGGGCAACCCTGAAAAGTTCAGCTACCCCGATCGTCTGGGCAAGGGCAGTATCTTTTACCAGGGTGATCACCTCGTTTCCCATTGCAGGGATAATGCGTTTGACCACCTGAGGGGCAATCACATGGGTGAATGTGTGGGCCTTCGAGAAGCCAAGCACCAAGGATGCCTCATACTGCCCGACGGGGATCGATTGGATTCCCCCACGGTAAATCTCAGCAAAATACGCTGCATAGTTGATGGTATAGCCTACAATAACAGCAGTGAAACGGTCATATGAGGAGCCGAAGATGTAGTAGGGGGCAAAATAAACAAACAAGAGCTGGAGGATCAAGGGGGTTCCCCGCATGATCATGATGTACACATTTACCACGTTCGAGATGATCGGGTTTTTCGACATCCTGCCTTTGGCAACCAACATACCCAGGGGGAGGGAGAATAGCAGGGTAAGGCCGAATATCTTCAAACTGGTCATCGTGGCAACCAGCATCTGCATTAAGAGGTTTCCCATTGGTGTCTCCTAGAGATAAGGTGTTGAAAAAAGAAAACGGGGAGCCAAGCTCCCCGTAATCATAACGATTTCGTTATTTTCCTACAACCGTAATATCACTACCGAACCAATCGGTGGAGATTTTTGCAAGTGTACCGTCTGCGGCCATTGCCTCAAGCTGTTGCCATACTGCGTCTGCAAGCTTCTGCTCACCCTTGCGGAATCCAATACCATAATCTTCGGGAGCAAGTTCCTCCTCGAGGATCCTGAAGGGTTTGCCACTGCGCTTGATGTTGTCCTCTGCAACAGTGACATCAACCACCAGTGCATCGATTCCTCCAATCTCAAGATCCATCAAACCGGTAAGGTTCTCCTTGAACTCAACAAAGCTCTTTACGGACTGCTTGAACTCGGGAGTGTCGTCGATTGCATTTGAAGCTGATGATCCAGCTTGGTAACCGACGGTTTTTCCACTGAGGGAGGCAAGTGTGGTGTAAGGGCTGTCATCCCGCACGACAACAACCTGGGCATTGTGGATATAGGGAGGGGTAAAGGTCATGGCTGCCTGACGTTCAGGGGTGATGGTGAAACCATTCCAGATACAGTCAATGTTTCCGGTATTCAGTTCCTGTTCCTTGGCATTCCAATCAATTGCCTGGAGCTTGAGCTCAACACCGAGGCGTTTCATGACTTCCTTGGCCAAATCTACATCAAAACCCACCAGTTCACCTTTCTCATTACGGAAACCCATGGGAGGGAAGTTGTCATCGAGACCCATGACGAGTACGCCCTTGTCCATGATTTTCTGAAGGGAATTATCAACACCGGGCGCTTGTTCCTTGGTTCCTGCAGCGAAAAGGCCGACCGAAACCAATAATAGTGACAACAGTACAACAATGCTTCGTTTCATTTCTATCTCTCCTCAAACAATACTACCCGTTCTGGGTGTTAGTGGAGAGTGTAACGAAAAAGAGGGTAAATATCCAGACTTACTGCATAAATATTCAGTTAATGTATAGTTTTATTGCAGTGATCAGCGAACTGACAACCCTTGCAAGCATTTCCTTTTTTGGGTGAGCATGAGGCACAACTGTCTTCCTTGCTCTGTTTTGTAAGGGTTGCTATTGCGTAGGCAACCAAGGAAATGATCAAAGCTGCAACAACCACATTGGCAATAATCGTAGTCATAGGCATTCCTTTATATCAGAAGCAGCACCAGGTAACGAACCAACAGTGCTGATAGATAGGCGAATCCTGTCTGCCAAAGCAGGGCATACAGAAGTTTTCTCGTGCTTCCCAGTTCCTTGAACATTGCGCTAATGGCTGCAATACAAGGAGAGGAGAGCAGAATGAAAGTCATATAGGAGAGAGCGGAGTCGGGAGTGAAGAAAGATCCCAGATTGGCAGTCCCGATGGTGACGCTGAGTGTACTGACAATGGTCTCCTTGGCAGCGATACCGGTCAACAGGGCAACACTGGCCTGCCAGAAGCCGAATCCCAATGGGGCAAACAGTGGCGCAATGATCCTCCCCATGTTAGCAAGCATGCTTGCCTCTGCATCGACCGCTTGGAAAGTAAAGGAGTACGAGGAGAGCAGATAGATGATCACCGAGGAGAGCAGGATGATGGTTCCAGCCTTCTGTATGAATCCCATGGTGCGCTCCTTGGTCTGGAGCCAGACATTCCTGACCGTAGGGAGTTGGTAACGGGGTAGCTCGAGGATGAAGGCATTGGTTTCCTTATGCTTGTCGATTGCTTGTGCAAGCAATCCTGTAACAATGACTGCAACAATGCCGAGTAGGTAGATCATGGGGGCGATGTACCACTGACCAGGAAAAAAGTAGGTGAGCATAAGAGCAAAAACCGGCATCTTCGCACTGCATGGTATGAATGGGGTAACGATGACCGTCAGTTCCCGCTGTTTCTGGTGCTCGATTGTCCTGCTGCTCATGATTGCAGGTACCGAGCAACCGGTTCCGATGACCAAGGGAATGATGGACTTGCCGGAAAGACCCATGGTGCGCATCATCCTGTCCATGATGAAGGCAATCCGCGCCATATACCCGCAATCTTCCAAGATCGAGAGAAGCAGAAAAAGCATAAACAGCTGCGGAACAAAGGTCAGGACCGCCCCAACTCCTGCAATGATCCCGTCCACGAGTATCCCTGAGAGCAGGGGGAGTACTCCCAATGTATCTGATAATGTAAATACCTGGGCACCAAGGTATCCAAAGAGATTTTCCAGAATTGGGGT
>NZ_JBFXGH010000138.1:0-5214 GCF_050178175.1 Sphaerochaeta sp. | reverse complement strand
CCAAGCTTTCCCTTGGTCTGTTGCATGCTGACTGGACTCAGCAATACTCCAGATATGCTCCCATCAACGAACATGCATTGTTGAAAACCGGTATTCCCCTCTGGATGCTTGGCCATATCCATAAAGAAGGAAGACTGGGGACTTCCACTGCCTACTATTGTGGTTCCCCATTCGCGCTCGACGTGAATGAAACAGGGGCCCATGGAGCCTATCTTCTGGAAACCGAACAAGGCCGAACATGGAAGGATCCACTGTTTATTCCCCTCTGTCCCTACCGGTATGAACAATGTGCAGTTGATACCACCGGCATACAAGATATGGAATCACTTCGCTCTGCCGTCACCAAATCAGTACGTGCACATATTGACCAGATGTCATTCCATGGAACGGTTGCGGTACGTTTGGTGTTCTCCGGAAACCTTCACTCCTCTTTGGATCTGCGACAGGTGTTTTCCTTTGAAGGCAGGGAAAGTGAATTGCTGTTCCATGACGAAGATCTGGAAGTGCTGTTGTTGAACCGCATGGAAGATGCAACAGACTTGGAAGTAGATCTCTTTCAACTGGCGAAGGGCAGCGGACCGCAAGCCCTGCTTGCCTCCATGCTTCTAGACAGCGATGCATTACAGCAACTGGGAGTATCCTATCAACGATTGGATACAGAGAGTTACAATACCAGTGGGTTCAATCTTCTCAGGCAGAGATCCCTTACCCAGGAAGAGGCCGTCAAACGGGGAAAACGGGCAGTTCTCCAGTTACTCAGGGCCATGGAGTCCCAGCGGGGGGAGCATGAAGCATAAAAACTCGTACAGGTTCACTCGTTTTACGCTTTCAAAGGCTCCTGGATTTCTTGTTCGCTCCTTTGGTGATCTTGCCGCACTGCACCCTGGGCTCAATATCCTTACCGGGGCAAATGGGGTTGGGAAGACGACCATAATCAAGGCCCTCTGGTCACTCCTGTTTGCACCAGCCAAACATCCATCGCTGGAAGCTGAGGCGGTATTGCACGGAGGCACGAGAGAGTGGTTCCTCTCCCTCTCCTCGCACCGTCTGGAGCAGAAACGAATATCAGACGGGGTAATCACCACCCTTCCCGGTAGAAACGACGCGTTTGCCGATGCCTACTGGTTTCCCTTGCATGAACTCCTTACAAAAGAAGGTGTGGGCGAAGCATTTCTGGAAGCCATATGCAAGGAAATGCAGGGTGGAGTTGATCTGGAGAGGGCAGTCCGGGAAGCCGGAGGCATTGAGACCTTTTCCAGGAAGCGGCACACACTGGTACAGACACTGAAAGACAAGCAAAAGTTGGTGAAAGAACAACAAGCTGTGATCCTTGAAAATCTTGATCTCAGGCAGAATATTTCCGATTTGCAGGATACGCTCAGAAAGAGTGAGGGCTATACGGCAGAGAAAATCCGTCTGGAAACCTTGCTGGAGTATCTCTCTACGAAAGAGACCTACGAAGAGATCCTGTCCCGGCAGAAATCGTACCATCCTGTTCTGGGAAACATGACTGCCCAAAGCCTCACTGAAGCGAGAACACGTGAGCATGAGTATGAAGCTGCAAACTCTGCCATGCAACAAGCAAAAGCTGCGCTCATGGAGACCCGGACCCTTCTTGGTCAATGCAATGTGGATCAGTCAGTCCTTGATGATCGGCTCATGCCAAGATTGATCGAGCAAAGAAGTGATGCTTTGCAAGAGGCAAAAAGGGCGCTTGATGCAGCGAAAAATGAAGCCAGACGGGCTCAAGAGGCAAGAAGTGCATGGGAGAATGCACACCGATGGCTTATGGAAGATGTCCCCAATGAGCAGACCCTTGAAAAGATGGTCAAGCAGCTTAATACCCTTGCCTATACCTCAGAACCAATACGATGCCAGCTTGCCGGCAGTGAATACATTGTGCGTACGATAGGGGAAGAAGAACCCATTGCAGATGGCCTGCTTGAACGATTGAGGGATATAAAGCAACAACTCACTGCCCTGGTTGTACTGGCTGCCAGGAAAGAATCACTCCAGCCAACAATTTCCCGAATGAAGCCTTTTCTTATGGGAATTTTCTCACTCCTTTCTGTAGCAATTGGTTCAACCCTAGGACTTCTCTTCCATCCAGGATATTCCTTGATCGCCATACCTCTTTTGGCATTGCTGTTCATCATTGCAGGGAAAAAAAGGCCAAATCCCCTTTTGGAGGAAACAGAAAACCAGCTAAGTGGTGGTATTGGACAGGTAAATACCCTTTTGGAAAAGTATGGCCAGGCACCACTGGATTCCTTTACTGCTGCTGATATCTCACGGGCTGTAGGATTGCTCTCAAGCAGTATAGCTTCGCTTCAGCAGAAGGAAGCTGAGAATATGAGAAGACGAATCGCAAGGAAGGCCCATGAGGAAAATTTGAGCCAGTGGAAGGCTTGGTTGCATCAGTGGGAGGCGGCTGCCTCCGATCTTAAGCTATCCTCGGATCCCTCTTTGGAAGGTGCCCAGTTCTTCCATTTCTCTGAACACTTACAGGAGTGGGTTCATCTTCAGAAAGCTGAAAAGGAAGCTCTTGCCTTGCTTGGAGAGGAAGAGATTGCTTATCAGGAAGCTTGCCAGGCGCTTCAGAAACTCTGTGGTACCGATACCCCTGATGTTGTGGAGCTTCTCAATGTAGCTTCCACATTGGTCACCACCATCAATGATGCTCGCAGCTTCACCAAACAGTACCAGAAGGAAACCCAGCATCTGGAAAGCGCCATTATTCGGTTCCGTGAAGCCGAGAAAGCAAGAAATGCATGCTATTCCAGGCTAGGCCTTGCTGTCGGGGATATCCATACATTGGAACGGCTCGACCCCCTGGTTGCGGAGTATCAGGAGATTGTCTCAAGATTGCAACTGGCAAAAACCAAGCTTGGGGGGTACCCAGAGCAGATCCGTGAAGAAGCAGAGCAAGGCAGTACCTCTGATTTCACCGCTCTGCTGGTAGAGACAACTACACAATTGGAAAGGCGCAAGGATCAGGAGAAGACGCTCTGGGAATGGGAACGTAGCTACCGGGAACTCTGCAATGACGCAAGGTTGGAGAATGCTGGGCTGGAATGCCTGAAGGCAGAGGAGGCCTTGGATACTATCCGGCAGGAAGAGGTCGCTCAGCGGATGGTGTATCAGCTCTATGAGCAGGTCAAGGAGCAGAGTGAACGTACCTATCAACCACAGGTTCTGAAAAAAGCCAGTGCTTGGCTGCAACGGATCACCCAGAATCGTTATCTGTTCACCGTAGGGGAAGCAGGCTTCCTGGCACAGGATACGGTGACCATGAGACCCTATGCATTGGACCAACTTTCCAGTGGTACACGCATCCAGCTCTTGTTCTCCCTAAGGATGGCTTTTCTCGAGATGCTGGAAGGTGGTGGAGCGTATCGGTTCCCTCTCTTCTTTGATGAGTTGATGGCAAACAGCGATGATGAACGTTCCCTCGCCATTGCCGAGGCGATTGCTGAAATCGCAAAAGAGCGGCAGGTGTTCTACTGCACAGCCCAGCAGGATGAGGTGAGGAAACTTGACCAGGTAGCACAAGGGGAATACCTGCTCATAGACCTTGAGGATGAGCAACGGGACTATCGAGTTTTGAAACAACCGTTTGAGGGAGTACCACTCAAGAGAGAACCTCTTCCCCCATTTGAAGAGGATTACCTCGCCTACGCAGCAGCATGCAAGGTATCTGGCGCAGGACTATGGGACACCCTGGGAAGCCTGTCCAGCTGGTATCTCTGTACCACAAGCAAGGAATTGGAACGATTACTCGAACGCGGTTTTTCCAAGGCAGGCCAGGCAAAGGGAGTATCAGCAGTATACGCCATGCGTTTTACCATCCTCTCTGTAGCCCAGAAAATGGCAAGGAAGGGGAGGGCAAGGATCCTTTCTCCCCAAGACCTTGACGATGAGGGATTGGGCTTGAATCGTGAGGCGAATTACTTTGCTGCGTTGCTTGCATTCCTGGGGGAAAGACCCAGGAGTGGGAATGACGTCATTGCTGCAATAGCAGAAAAGACCCTGAAAGGATTCCGTGAACCTACGCTCTCAGCCTTCACTGCCTGGTTGCATGAGAAGGGGTATGCCAGCGAAGAGAATCCTTACACCCTTTCTGAAATTCTGGAGAGGGTCACCTTG
Organism: Sphaerochaeta sp.; assembly: GCF_050178175.1. Taxonomy (GTDB): domain Bacteria; phylum Spirochaetota; class Spirochaetia; order Sphaerochaetales; family Sphaerochaetaceae; genus Sphaerochaeta. The sequence continues at coordinate 1,068 of NZ_JBFXGH010000138.1, read as the reverse complement.
GAGTTTGAGGAACTTACGGTGAGCTCAGATGAATATATGATTGTAAGACGCTATCTCCAAAGTCTTGGTATCACAGAGTAATAACCTTGGAAAGCACATGACCATAATCATCTACATCGTATGTTCAGATGTGGGTTTCTTATGCAAAGAAATTCGGCAAATTCTGGAAAATGCCGTATACCAAGGTTGTAATATCACTGAAAATGCGGTAGATATATAACAAATATATCGCTGTCTGTAATGAAAATAGGGTACAGTATGAAAAAAGACATTGCCTGTTGTGTTCTTGATTCTGGTGAGCTTGGTATTCACCAGCTGTGGTACGTTGTTCACAAAAGGGGGAAGTGATTATCGCAATGGAGTCTCAGCCTATGAGAAGCCGGAGTATGTCTCCTCTCTCAAATATCTAATCAGGCACTGACTGTCAATCCTGAGTTAGTGGAAGCTGCCCAGCTCTTCCCGGTTGTATTCAGCGAGTACAAGACTCAGATTGCCAACAATGTAGCGAAACAGGATCGACAGGCTGCTGACATTATCTTCCACTCCTATACACAACTGCAAGCATTGCATGAAGTGGCTGGATCAAGTGGAAGAAGTGGTTTGATGGTTGAAGACTTCACCAGTAAGCTTGACGAAGCACGCCTGAAATCTGGAGATCTCTGGTTCAGTTATGCACAGAGTCTTGAAGAGAAGGGTGATAGGGAGAGTTTGATGAAGGCAGTCCCCGCCTATGAGACAGCAAGAGATAGAAATCCAAACCTGGAGAATATTGATGCAACCATAGCTCAGCTCATCAAGGATGCTACCGTTACGGTGGCTGTTGCAACGTATGGGAATTCTGATACGGGTTTCTCCAGTAAGGTCCTTGCAGATGTAACAAGGGTGCTTGGATCAGATAGGTTCATCGAGTTCATACAGGAAGAAGATTTCACCCCTGGCCCCGACTCAATGGTTGGGCCCCTCGATATTGCCCACATGACCGGTATGGGTAGAGGCTGGGATTATGACCTGGACGTATATGCTAGTACCAGTTTTGAGGAGATCAGCAAGGAGACGCCAGTAAGGCTA
>NZ_JBFXGH010000137.1:0-5216 GCF_050178175.1 Sphaerochaeta sp. | reverse complement strand
AGCTGTCCAGAGGTCCTATCGATTACTCCAGGCAACTGCTCAAGCACCTCAGTGAATATCTCTTTCATACTACTACTAGCACCACATATCCTAGCTGTCTCTTCCCAGTGCCTTTTTTGTATTTTGTTCCACTCATAATGCCCATCTACAGTCATTGCCATCTTGAGATTCTCTGGGGTAATCATTTGAGTTCCATGACCCATTACCGGATATACAGACATAACGTCATACAGAGGTGTTAACGAGTATCGGCCTTGTTTCCCGATAGAGATGCTAAAATTCTTTGCATGCCCGTCCGGGGCTGCAAGCAACCAAAAAAGAAGCTGTGTTTTCAGAAATAGTTTTCTATCTTGCTGTGGATTACTCGATGAAAGCAAGAAATGCATGATCTCAATAATACCAGGCCCTCCTTCATGCTCATATTTCTTTTAATGAGAAACTCCCAGAGCCTGACATAGATCTTCCTGCGGAAGCCTCATCCACCAAGAACCATCAGAAGAAAGTTTCCTGTCAAAACGTTCAACAACAAGAGTTCGCTGCGTTCCAAATACTGCAATATCTGCTTTAGCAACATCGAGACCAAATGCTTCAAGAATTTTGAGACATAGCCATTCATTTTCTATGGATTGCCGCATATCCATTCTAAGAGCACCAATCTCTCCTAATGGCAACTTAAAGATATGCGTAGTTGGAGTTGCTCCAATTGGCTTACACCACTGATTGTTACTACGAAGTAATGCAGTTTTTTCTTGTGCCCCAGCAATCGAAATACGTAGCGACTCATCATTCGCCCGGCCAGGAAGAGATCCCGTGGAACTCTCATGAAGAACCCTTTCAATTTCCTTTTCGCTGAGAGGTTCTCCCTCGATTACATGAACATCTGGAATAGCATTTCCTTCAGGTAATATCTGAAGAGCACCAACACAATCGCGACCTATTTCAGAAAGTAAGTCGAAAGGAGAGCTCGAAGAAAGTCCATACCGCCTTTGAATCCTCTGTCTTATATCAGCATTGTCTGGGAGTAGATTGTCAAAGAACGATGCTACCTCTGGGCCTTTTATTTCTTTGGAAACCGGTCCAAGCGGAAGAGAAAGAGAAAGGGGACGAGCATTTTGGTCTCTCAAATACGACTCCACATACCTGAAGGATTGCTCTGATCCTGTGCGCGTCCATTTTCCTACATGTTTTCCGTTCATCCATATATCCAAGGTATGTTTCATCACCACTCATCCTTCTCTGTCTCTTCATCTAGCGGAGGCTTTGGTTGCAAGAGCATCTCAATCTCCAGAGCAGAGACAAGCTTGAAAAAGCTTTCAAGGGAACATCGCTCTGGATGAGACTCCAGGGCAGATATGGTCTTGGGCAACAGTCCCACAAGTTCTCCAGCTTGCTTCTGTGTGAGGTTCAAGCTCTTTCGTCTACTTTTTAGATAATAGGCAAGTTGGAACGGGGTCAATATTAGGTTCTGCATAGGTCCTCCACAAAAACAGCATACCCCACAAGGTATATATTGTAGATATACCCTATAGGGTTAATTATATAGTTTTACCCTGTAGGGTATAAAAGGACTTATAACCTAAGTTATAATTCTTAGAAAATCAAAATACTGAAAATTTTTGCCGATATCGGCAGTAATTTTCAATATTATACATACCATTACCTAGCATTACCAACATCCTACCCTGCAAAGAGTGTAGAGCACGGCAAAAGCAATTCATCACTGCACTTGTCATAAATCCAAGCTATTCGCATCAAGCAAGAATCGCTGGACTCCTATTACTAATGTTCCTTTCTCTGTGTGCCAAGGATTGGTTTCATGACCAACAACGATAATCTTCTTAAATGAATCGGGCACATTTACTAAACTTTGCTGCTCCTGTTCAAGTTTCTCTTTTGTTCCAAGTGCCAATGCAGACTGAACGTAGTATCGTCTGCTTCCCAAATTGGCAACAAAATCTACCTCCAGTTTCTTTCTCACTTCTTTCCCTGAGGCGTTGTTCGCTCTTATCTCTACCACCCCAACATCGACAGAAAAACCTCTCACCCTCAGTTCATTGTATATAATGTTTTCCATAATATGGTTTTCCTCAATCTGCCTGAAGCCAAGACGAGCATTTCTCAGACCAAGATCCTCAAAATAGTACTTCATAGGAGTACCAATATACTGTCTCCCTTTAACATCGAAACGTTTTGCTTCATGTATGATGAATGCATCCTTCAGGTACCCAATGTACTGGTTAATGGTATTTACGCTTATAGAAGAATGCAGCACGCTCTTGAAGGTTGCTTCAATTCGCGAAGGATTGGTAAGTGAGCCAATAGTTGATGCTAGAATATTCATGAGATCTTCTAGTTCTCTGCTTTTCTGGACATGATAGCGATTAATCAAATCCTTCAGGTATGTCTCTTCAAACAGATTCGTCAGATATGTAACTTTTTGTTCTACTGTTGGAAGAATACTTACCAAGGGCAATCCTCCGTACATGATGTAATCTGACCATCCTTGGTTTTTATCTCCTTCGAACACCTGCATAAACTCTCTGAATGATAAAGGGAAAATATGGACTTCATCCCCCCGTCCCCTGAATTCCGTCAGGATATCACTAGAAAGAAATCTTGAATTACTTCCCGTTATGTAGGTATCGACGTTTCTCTTGCGCAACAAACCATTAAGAGCATCATACAAGCCAAGAGATTTCTCAGGATGCTTCATTTCATCTTCTGTAATTGCGTATTGAACTTCATCGAGAAGGACAAAATACTGTTCATTGGTGTTTTCTATCCTGGACAGGATATACTCATATAGTGTGTCTACATCCCGATATGCTCTGTTTTCTGGAATGTCTAATGCTAGTTGAATGATATGGTCTTCTGTGACCCCTGTGGATATAAGATAGTCATAAAAGAGCTTGAAAAGCAGGTATGATTTTCCACTTCTTCTTATTCCTGTGATAACTTTGATCATCCCATTGTTCATTCTGTTGATCAATGCGTTCACATATATATCTCTCAATATTTCCACAATACACCTCATTGAATTTTTTTGCCTGTATCGGCAATTATTTTCAATATAAGTATACAACTCTCTCTTTATAAATGGAAGGTATGACCGCAGGAGCGGTGAAGGGATACTATTTCTTGTTGCTAGAATCGTCGTTCTATGATGAAGATAGGAAATTCACAACCAAGGAACCGTTTGCTTGCTGATATCTTTCATCGTTTGGGTTATGTTGAAGCTTATGGGACCGGACTAATCAGGATCAGAGAACTATATACACATATGGCAGCCCATGAACAAATCGAAGTCACACCCAACACATTCAAAATAGTCCTTCCAAACCAGAACGAGAGTCAACCAGTGGAAGCAAGTGCAAAGGAACCTATTCCGCTCTACTCGTCCAAGCAATTCAAACAAATCTTGGAGGAAATTCAAAGAGAAGGTTATGTCACTGATGAATCAGCACAAACTTTGCTTGGAGTAAAGAAGACCCGTGCATACCTCATCCTCCGTCAGATGGTTGATGCTTCCCTGATCAAAAAACAAGGTCGAGGAAAAACAAAGAGATATATACTGAAACGGATCTTGATCAATCGGTAGGTCTGGATTGCCAAGGGGGAGATCTTCACATCCTTCTCTTCAGAGGAAAGCTCCAGCTCATTGAGCATCTGGTAGATCGTCAAGTTGGCGACAAAGGGGTCCAAGCCCCCTCGTTTATGAACCACCTGAAGAGCTGTTCCATCCTCGCCGCCCTTGCAATGTTTGCATGTTTCTTGACTAACATTGCATTATTAGGAATACGTATTATAAGCGCTATAAGTGCTGAAATATAGCTATTTATACAAAATCGTAGAAGAGACTTGTTGACTTCAGCCTGTCATTAGATTACCGTATACATATAGGGTTGATACTTAGTATGAATGAGAAAAGGAGTATATCTTGGCATACGAGAAGGAAAGATTAGAAAACGCTCTTGCGTATATTGCAATCATCCATAAGAAGCTCACAAACAAGCCTGCATATCAGACATATATCTATAAGTATCTTGCTTTGATTGATTTTACAGAAGTAAAAGAAACTGGAAGAACAATGTTCGACCTCGATTATATAGCACTCACAAATGGACCAGTGCCGAGAGTATTATACGATAACCGTGAAGAAAATTTGAGAAATCAACCATTTAGAGATACCGTTGTTCTGAAGAAGACTAGCGAGCAACAGATTATCTATGAACCAGTGGCAGAACCAAATCTGGAATTCTTTTCAGATCATGAACTTGATTTAATAGAATCAACTCTCGAGAAATATGTCTCTCGGGATATCACTTGTGATAAGATTTGTGAGATCACACATAGACAGATTCCGGCTTGGAGGAAGGCCTGGAACCGGAGAAATACTAGTCAAAGAGTACCTATTAACCCACTGGATTCATTTCCAGATGTCTTGGAAAAGGATATTAATGCGAGAACTCCTATCGAAGAGGCTGCAGTCCAACATTTCATGATAAAAGCCATCTAGACAGGAACTCAAAATTGTGAACCTCGATGATTTCCAAGTTGGAGTATTATTCAAGTGGCATAACTTTCCATTTCAGCACGATGAGATTGTGAAGGATAGATACTTTATCTATCTGGGATGTCCAAATCGTATGATTACGCCTCAGATTGAATACTTTTTGGTCACAGGTACTTCTTTAACACAGTATTACGAACCAAATAGAGAAAGACACAATTCTCAACACATACGCTTCAATGCAAACGAGCATAACCTTCCACTCGATACAGTCTTTGATATAGATATCGGGTTTGATCATTTTCCTGAAGACACAGTAAGTCACGAATGCAGAAACATGGAAATAATGAGTCATCTATGCGAGAAAGAATTACGGACTTTATTTACTTGTGTGGCAAATTCGACGTATATCACATATCAAGTAAAGAGAGATATTAAAAGTGCATTCGAGCATTTTGGATTATGCAATTTACCCGCAGTCAGGCAACATAGAAGGGGTAGATACTCTTACGGATGGCCATGACTTGAATATCATATTCTCATTAGTATCATAAAGTAGACACCTCACTCATTTCAAAAAACAAGGGCGAGGAAAAACAAAGAGATTTGTACTGAATCACTCCTGAAGAATAGAAGCCCTTCCTGATCAGGAAAATCTCGATGACGCTGCCCATTCTTTCAGTAGCGATAACCAGTCACAACATTG
>NZ_JBFXGH010000136.1:0-5290 GCF_050178175.1 Sphaerochaeta sp. | reverse complement strand
TTGGTTCTGGTTGTACTGGGATCGGGCGCTCTGTTCGCCGCTGGTGTGCAAGAAACTGGTCTGATTAAGGTTGGTATTGTAAACCTTCCCCCAGAAGAATCCGGATATCGTCAGGCTAATGTTGAAGACATGAATGCTGTATTCTCAGCAGCAAACGGCTATGACGCAAAACAGACCAACACCATGGACAACAGCGAGCAGATTGCTGCAGCAAAAGGTTACATCCGAGATGGAGTGGACTACCTTTTGATCTCAGCAGCAAACGCTTCTGGATGGGATGACACCTTGAAATCTGCCAAGGATGCAGGAATTCAGGTAATTCTCTTTGACCGCGCAATTGACACTGACCCTTCCAATTACCAGGCAGCAATCCTCTCGGATATGGCCTATGAAGGCAAGAAGGCAGTGGAATGGGTATTGGGACTTGATCTGGATGAGATCAACCTGATCCTTATTCGCGGACAGATGGGTTCTGCAGCTGAAATCGGCCGAAGTGCAGCAGTACTGGACGCAGCAAAAGCAGGCAAACTCAACATAGTTGCCGATGGAACCGGTGGAGACAGCTGGAGCCTTGAAGAAGCCCGTAAAGTTGTTGAAGCAGCAATTGCAGCAGGCAAGGATTTCAACGTCATCTACGCTCAGAATGATGGTATGGCACAAGGAGCCGTGCAGGCACTTGAAGCAGCTGGAATCACCCATGGCAAGGGCGGCAAGGTCAAGGTAATTGGATTTGACTTCAACCGCTTTGCGCTCAGAAACGTCCAGGCTGGTTACTGGGATGCTGATATGCAATGTAACCCACGTCAGGCTGCTCAGATTTCTGAATGGATCAAGAGTGGAAATATGCCAAGCGGCATAGTCTACCAGGAAGAGTTGCTCGTAACCACTGACACGATTACTGATGAAATCATCGAGAAATGGGGAATCAATGCCGATCCAGGTAAAGGCGTAATCACAAGGTAAGTATTTGTAATCACAATAATGTAGTATTTGCAGTGCGGTGCGCAGAAATAAATCTGCATGCCGCACCGCAGTTAGCTCGTACCGTATCAGTAAAAGGAGACCTTTGATTGTTGTCAGAAACCATACTTGAAATGAAGGATATCAGTAAATCATTTCCTGGCGTCAAAGCTCTGGATTGCGTAGACTTCAAGCTCCGAAAAGGTGAAATCCATGCACTCATGGGCGAAAACGGGGCGGGTAAGTCTACACTCATCAAAGTCATTACCGGAGTCTACGAAAAAGACGCCGGCCTGATTACCTTACAGGGAGAACCTATTCACTTTAAGGCTCCGCAGGAAGCGCAAAACAAGGGAATAGGTACCGTCTATCAGGAAATAATGCTGTGTCCCAATTTGACTGTCGCTGAGAACATGTTTATCGGCCGTAGTCACAGCCCATTTGTTAATTGGAAGCAGATGAACGAAAAGGCAGCCCAGTTGCTCGATTCCCTCGGTATTCCTGCAAGTCCTGTCCAGGAACTTTCGAGCTGTTCGATTGCCGTACAGCAAATGATTGCCATCGCACGTGCAGTGGATATGGACTGCAAGATTCTCATACTGGACGAGCCAACATCCTCCCTTGATGAAGACGAGGTACATAAGCTCTTTGCACTCATGCGTGAGCTGAAAGAGCGGGGAGTCGGAATCATCTTTATCACACACTTTCTCGAACAAGTGTATGAAGTCAGTGACAGGATCACGGTACTTCGCAATGGGAAGCTGGTCGGTGAATATGAAACAAACTCACTTCCCCAGATCGAGCTCATCTCAAAGATGCTGGGTAACGTGCTCGAGGATGTTACGAAACTAAAGAAACATGAGCCGATCGTATCTGATACTTCCATCCCTGTCTTTGAAGGGATAGGGCTTTCAAGTGCTGCAGGGGTAAAACCCTTCAACTTCGCCATACAAAAAGGAGAAGTGAACGGGTTTGCAGGCCTGCTCGGCTCCGGACGCAGTGAAAGCGTCCGTGCCATTTTCGCCGCAGACAAGGTAACTGGTGGTGAAGTAAGGATGAAAGGCAAGCGGGTGAAAATCAAGACACCCCTGCACGCAATAAAACATGGAATAGGCTATTTGCCAGAAGATCGCAAGGGCGATGGCATTTTCGAAGATTTGTCGGTACGAGACAATATTATCCTTACCCTGCAGGTCTTGAAAGGTTTCTTCAAACCATTTTCAAGAAAACAGGCGGAACTCTTTGCCGACGAATATATCAAGAAGCTGAACATCAAAACACCAACCTCCAATACACCGATCAAATCCCTTTCTGGAGGCAATCAGCAGAAAGTCATACTGGCTCGCTGGCTGCTCACCAACCCAGAGTATTTGATCCTGGATGAACCAACCCGTGGTATTGATGTTGGAACCAAGGTTGAGATCCAGAAACTGGTGCTTGATCTTGCATCCAAAGGTATGAGCCTTACGTTCATCTCTTCAGAAATTGAGGAGATGCTTCGAACCTGTTCCCGATTGATAGTCATGAAAGACCGTGAAATAGTCGGGGAACTCAGGGGAACTGATTTGACGGAGAACAATGTTATGAACGTAATAGCACAGGGGGGAAAGAAGAAATGAGCAACATGAAAAAGAACGTTTCTCACCTGGCTCTTCCTCTCTCGGTGATGGCACTACTCATAGTCATCAATCTGATAAAGGGTGCCGATTATTTCGCCATCAGCATGGTAAACGGAGCAATCTACGGGAATATACCGAATATCCTCTTCGGTGCTTCTGAGTTGGTCATTCTCTCCATAGGCATGACGTTGGTAACTGCATCATCAAGAGGGCAGGATATCAGCATCGGGGTAAGTGCCACCATTACTTCCGCTGTATTTGTCCAGTATGTCCTTCATGCCAGTGAGGTCACGTTGTTTACCATCATTGTGGGCTTCCTCTTGAGTTGCGTTGCAGGTCTGCTTCTTGGCGCATTCAACGGTACCCTGGTTTCTGTATTCAAGGTTCAACCAATGGTTGCATCCCTCATACTCTTTACCGGTGGCCGGTCCATAGCCTTCATGATTGACGGGAAACTTTCTCCCATCCTGGCTAATGATATATCGAATAAAATAGGCACGGTGATACCAGGCGTCCCAGTGCAGACAGCAATAATCCTTACGGCTGTCTTTATCGCTATCGTGGCAGTGGTATTCAGGACCACGAATCTCAGACTCTATGTAGAGACTGTAGGAATAAACCCGAACGCAGCACGTCTGAATGGTATCAACCCGAAGAAAATCATATTTTTGACCTTCTTGATCATGGGAATCTGTACTGCGGTTGCCGGCTTTATTGCCGTGAACAAGGCAGGTCGTCATGACAGCGTCAACTTGCTCAAACTGATCATGATGGATGCGATTCTCGCCGTAGCTATCGGTGGAAACTCTTTGGGCGGAGGAAAATTCAGCATTACCGGTTCCATCATTGGCGCCTATACGATAGAGATGCTGAACAGGACCCTGCTCAGGCTGGAGATAGACCCAGCGATGATCAAGGTCTTCAAGGCCGTTTTTATTATTCTTCTTATGGTGGTTGCCTCACCGGTGGTCAGGGCTTTCATGAGTAAGAATCTGGACAGGTTCCGCTCCTGGAGACTTGCATCAAGCCAAGATAAGGGAAATATTTCCACCACAAATATAGTTAGGAAGCAGGGGGAATAGGATGGCATCTGTGAACGTAATCAAACCAAAGGCAAGACTATCAAATTCAAATATTCTGTTTCTTATAGCTGCGGTCATCTTTGTACTGATGTACCTGTTTGCAATCATCACTTTTCCCAATAGTTTTCTGCAATTTCAGACATTTTTCGACCTGTTCAACCTCAATGCACCACTGATCATCATGACCCTCGGCTTATGTATCGTCATGATCGGAGGAGGTATCGATATCTCTATCGGTTCGGTGACCGGGTTGGTAACAATGGCTTGTGCAGTCTTTCTGGAATCCAGGATGGGAAGCATAGGGGGAGCCATCCTTGTTGCGCTGGGTATCGGTATTGCATTTGGAATTATGCAAGGATATCTTATTGCCTATCTTGAGATACAACCGTTTATCATTACGCTCTCTGGGTTGTTCTTGGCACAGGGGCTCCTGACTACACTCCATAAGGATCCGATCAACGTAACCATGCCTGCATTCGTGAGTTTGAGGGATTTTGATATCGTGATTACATGGCTTGGTACTAGAAACAGACTGGGGGTTTTTATTCCGTGTGAAATAAAACCAGGTACGCTGATCTTTATTGTCCTTCTCGTCATTCTTGCATCCCTGATGAAATGGTCACGTTTTGGGCGGAATGTCTACGCCGTCGGTGGAAATACCCATAGTGCCATGATGCTCGGCATCAATGTAAAGAGAACAATATTCATCACCTATGTGATTAGTGGGTTGACCGCCGGTATTGCAGGTTTTGTCTACATCATGACCACAGGAGCAGGCAATGTCGGGAATGCCGCAGGTGCTGAAATGAAAGCGATAGCATCGGCTATCATAGGCGGTACACTGCTTAACGGTGGGGTAGGCAACTTGCTTGGGGCTCCAATAGGTACATTGATCCTTTTGATCATTAATGAGCTGATTAGAGCAGCAGGCGTTCAATCCAACTGGCAAGCGATGGTAAGCGGACTCCTTCTGTATTTCTTCATTATGTTGCAAAGCGTAATCATGTCGCTCCGTGACAGGAGGAAATTCAGTATAGCTCTTCCGCCTTGGCTACGACTGTCAGGGAAGGAACAGAGTGAAGACCCTAGGGAGCCGTAAAGGCAACAGAGGATTGCTTGGGTATCAGTTGGTAATCATTTGTTTTCCCCCAAAGAATTGTTTCGGAGGGGGAATGTGTCAGTTATTTTGATCCTCTTCTAACGCTTCTTCATCCATCAATAGAAACAGCTCCCTCGCAAAATCACATTTGAAGGGCACTGATGGATCATCTTGGTGAGTTCGCAAATTCTTGAGAAGGTTGTAGTTGATAGCTATAGGCATGTCTCCTTTGGTATAGTTTCCTCCGATGAAAGCCTTGAATAAAGGCATGTACTCATTGCTATGCAAGGGTGTGGTGAAGTGATTCCTACTGACACATGATGTCCACCATCTCTGCATCTCCGATCGATCAAGATGCATGGAAAGAAAATCTTCAAAGTTCATATGAGAAAAAAGGAAATCTGGGATGTCGATGGATTTTCTCCGATAATTATCCATGTCTGTATTATCGTTGCGTTGATACCTGTCCCAATCCACCCAGATATAGATAGTTGTATTTCTATTATCCTTCCTTACTTCCCTAAATTTTT
>NZ_JBFXGH010000135.1:0-5337 GCF_050178175.1 Sphaerochaeta sp. | reverse complement strand
AAGGAGGCCATCTGATGCAGGCTGCAAGAACTACTTCCCTCTGCACCAAGGATTGTGTCTGTCCGCCCGTCCAACAGGTGCAACCGATAGCGAAAATGGACAGATGGATTTCGCTATATGTTAGGATGGTTGCCGCCTCTGTGTGGATGCCTGCCCAATTCATGCACTGTACCTGGAACCTTCGGTATACCCTGCTTCCCAGCAGAAGAATGAGGAAGTGAGAAAGAGCTTGTTTGCTCTGGCGAAGTGCAAGGCAACCCAGGAGCGTCTTTCCATTGCGACATGCTATCGTGATGCCACAGAGTGAGCCAGTAACTTCTTGGTTTTGAACGAATTGCTCATTGAGCATGGGACTGATAAGGATGTTTCCTCTGATGCGCTGAAGGCACTCGTAAAAAAAGCGGTAAGCATTTACTTTCTTTCCTGTCTTTCCTTCAGGTAGATCAGGAAGACCCCGGTTGCACCGATAAGGGCGGCCAGGGCAGTGGTGATCCAGAGCAGGCTCATGGAGTACGATTCGATGATCAGGCCCCCGGTTATGGGGGCTATTGCATGTCCGGTCCCCATGATGATGGGCAGGATCGCAGAGAACCGTGAGCGATGGCTGATCGGGGTATTGTTGGCCACATAGAAATTGTCATTGGTTGCTGATATGATCTCCCCCAACGTGTATATCACCGTTAATCCCATGAAAACAAATGGGGTGGTGGCAAATGCAAAGAGTCCGAACCCGATCGCATAGAAAATGCCGGAGAGGGTTGAATTTGCCAAGGGGTGGAACCGTCTAAGCAAGCTTACAATAATTGGATTGCATATGACCACCACTATCCCGTTGATCGCCATCATCCTCCCATACAGGGGTGCTCCCTCCTGGCCGAACAGGTTGGTGGTAAGCAGGGGAAGGGCAAACAAAGTCTGGCTGTAGGCAAAACTGAAAAAGGTGACCGAAATTGCAAAGAGCAAGAGCCTTGGGCGGGTGATCAAGGCCTTGAAGAGGCCTCCCTCTTCTCCCTTCTCTGTCGTTTCCCAACCTTTGCTTTCCTCGATCAATTCCTTGGAAGGCTTGCTCTCCTTTATCTTGATCATGACAAGCAGCACGGAGAGAATACCGGCTGCAGCATTCCCATAGAACAACCACTCAGGGGCTTTGTAAAAGAGATAGCCTGCAATGACCGGACCGATGGAGTAACCGAGGTTATGCCCAAGGTAGATGAGGCTGAATGAAACCTGGCGGTTCTCGATGCTGGTGACATCGGTCTTCAAAGCTTCCCGGGCAGGATCGACCGCTCCATCGAAGAATAAACCCAGCAGTATGAAGTAGGGCACGAATGCCTCTCCCTCAAAGAAACCCGCCAGGATGAAACTGAGATCCATCAGCAGTTGGAAAACCACCAACACCGGTTTTCGCCCGATGGTGTCGGCAAGTTTGCTGCCGATGAAGGAGCCGGGGACATAGAGGATGGATGCGATGGTCATGAATGTACCCGCTTGCAGCGGGGTATACCCCAATCGTCTGGTGAGGTAGAGGGTCAAGAACGGATAGATGAATATGCCGATTGCGTTGATGACCGTGGCAAAGAAGAGAACATAGATCGGCTGCGGCAACCCTCTGTAGAGGGAGAGCAGCCGTTTCATAGGACTGACTCAATGGCGAGGGCCAGACCGTCTTCGCTGTTGCTGGCGGTACATGCGTGTGCATGTGCCTTTACCTCATCGGGTGCGTTGGCCATGGCTACCGCATATCCAGCAGCATGGAACATCCCGATGTCATTGTAGTAGTCCCCTACAGCCATGACGGTTCCTGGATTTACCCCATATGATTCACAGATGGAGCGAACTGCATGTCCTTTATCAACTCCTCTTGCCAGTATTTCAATATAGCGGGGGGAGGAACTGAAGATATTCAAGGAGCTGCCGAATCGGGTCTGCAAGGCTTTCTCTTGTTCCTTCATATACTCATTGTCATCATGCATAGCCAAAAGCTTGAATGGTCTCTCACCCATGCCCAGCGTGTCACAGAGACGGTCCAGGGTGACAATATGCCCTTGTGTGCGTGAAGCTTTCACTTCCACATCATACCAGGTATTCATTTCATTCATGTACCAACACTCATTGGTGAAGACGAAGTATTCAAGCTCAGTCTGTGCGAGGTAGGAAAGGACCTGCATGCACTGCTCCCCCCTGATGGGGTGTGCTTCCAGTTCCTTTCCGTCCTCATCGAGCACGAGTGAGCCATTGAAACACCCAAGTGGGCCGGTGATGTCCAATTCCTCTTGAATCAGGGTAAGGCTTCCTGCGATCCTGCCGCTTACCAATGCAACAATGATGCCCTTACGTCGTGCACGGTGAATGGCTTCCTTGGTCCTATCGCTGATCTGGTGGTTTGGATCAAGCAGGGTTCCGTCTATATCGGTACAGATGAGTTTGCATTCAAACATGCGAGCATGGTAATACAAGCGGCATTTCTTGTATAGAAGCCTAGGAGGTCAGGAGGTTGCTTGGCGTTCTATTTGTCCATTCCTCTCTCCTCTGGGAACATTAAGAGAGAGGGCCCCGTCAAGCGGAGTCCTCTCTGGGTAAGAAACAATCACACTTATGCTTCCTGATATACCCTTCCGTAGAAACAGTCCAGGTAAAGCTGCTTGATCTCGCCGATCAAGGGATAGCGGGGGTTGGTCCCTGTGCACTGGTCATCGAATGCTTTTACAGCTAGTTCGTCGACCACGGCCAGGAAGTCCTCCTCCTTGATGCCCCACTCCTTGATGGAGGAAGGTATATCAAGTTCCTTTTTCAGCATCTCAATCCCTGCAACCAAGGCCTCAACTTTCTTGTCCTGGCTGTCAGTCGCCGTGGTCTTGATGTAGGGAGTATTCTCCTGCTCGTTTACTACCATGGCAATGTAGTCGGCAGCTCTTGCATACCTGCTTACAGCAGAGGGGTACTCATACTGCGGGAAGGAAGCCTGCTTGGTAGGATTGTCAGTTGCATTGTAGCGAATGACATTGCAGAGCAGCAGAGCATTTGCCATACCATGGGGAATATGAAACTGGGCTCCCAGCTTGTGTGCCATCGAGTGGCAGACTCCCAGGAAAGCATTGCTGAAGGCCATGCCCGCGATGGTCGAGGCATTGTGTACCTTCTCGCGTGCCTTCTTGTCCGATCCATCCCGATATGCCTTGGGCAGGTACTTGAAGATGACACGAGCCGCTTCAAGGCTCAATCCATTGGTGTAGTCGGTGGACATGCTCGAGGCGAGTGCTTCCAAGGCATGGGTCAATACGTCAATCCCACAGCTTGCGGTCAGGCCCTTGGGCATTCCCATGGCTAGCTCACTATCCACGATTGCCATGGTCGGGGTGAGTGCATAGTCTGCAATTGCGTATTTCATCCCACTTTTCTCATCAGTGATGATTGCAAAGGGAGTAACCTCACTGCCGGTACCACTGGTGGTAGGTACACATACAAGTTCGGCTTTCTTTCCCATGTTCGGGAAGGCGTAAATTCTCTTCTGGATATCCATGAACCGCAAGGCAAGGCCATCGAACCGTACCTCCGGGTGCTCGTAGAGCAACCACATGATCTTCGCGGCATCCATCGGGGAACCACCCCCCAGCCCAATGAGTACATCGGGTTTGAAGGCATTGATCAGCTTCATTCCCTCGGTGATGGTACCCAAGGTAGGATCGGGTTTCACCTGGTGGAATGTCTCGCATTCGATACCCATGGCATCGAGCGTATCGGTGATCTTATCCACCATGCCACTGCTGAAGAGGAAGGAGTCGGTAATGATGAATGCGCGTTTCCTGCCCTTCAACTCGCCAAGGGCAACGGGGAGGCAGCCATACTTGAAGTATGTCTTCGGCGGCAGTTTGAACCAGAGCATGTTTTCCCTCCTGGCAGCTTCGGTCTTGATGTTCAACAGGTGTTTGGGGCCTACGTTCTCGCTGATCGAGTTGTTTCCCCAGGAACCACAGCCAAGGGTGAGGGAAGGCTCAAGGCGGAAGTTGTAGATATCCCCGATGGCTCCCTGGCTGGCAGGCATGTTCACCAACACACGACTGGTCTTTACGGTCCTGCTGTAGGTGTCAACCTTCTCCGACTCATTCTCATCAATGTAGAGGACACTGGTGTGACCGTAACCGCCCAAGGCAACCAGATTTGCTGCCATGTTGGTTCCTTCCCCATAGTTGTCACACTTATACATTGCCAACACCGGGCTGAGTTTCTCATGGGCAAAAGGCTCAGAAGCATCAACATGTTCCACCTCCCCAATGAGGACCTTGGTGGTCTCGGGAACGGTGAATCCTGCGATTTCAGCTACCTTGGAAGCTTTCTGCCCAACAATGGCGGGATTCACTGTTCCCCGCTTTGGGTCGAGGATTACCTTACGGAGCATGTCTGCTTCCTTCTTTGTGAGGAACCGTGCACCACGATCGGAAAACTCTTTCCTTACGGCATCATAGATGTCCTTGTGGCAGATTACTGCCTGCTCACTGGCACAGACCACCCCATTGTCGAAGGTCTTGCTCATGAGAATCGAGCTGACCGCCATCTTGATGTCGGCGCTCTTGTCCATAAGGGCAGGGGTGTTGCCTGGTCCAACCCCGATGGCGGGAATACCGGAGGAGTAGGCACTCTTGACCATCGAAGGACCACCGGTGGCAAGGATGAGATTCACCAGCTTGTTTTTCATCAGGTAGTCTGTTTTCTCAATGGAGGGTTCATCGATCCAGCCGATGATATCCTCAGGTGCCCCTGCCTTCACTGCAGCATCAAGAATGACACGAGCTGCTTCACACGTACACTCCTTTGCTCTCGGATGTGGGCTGAAGATGATTGCGTTACGGGTCTTCAATGCGATCAAGCTCTTGAAGATTGCGGTGCTGGTTGGGTTGGTGGTAGGGATGATGCCGCAAATGACACCCTTCGGTTCAGCAATTTTCTTGATACCGAATGCCTGGTCCACCTCAATGATTCCACAGGTCTTGTCATCCTTGTATTTGTTGAAGATGTATTCAGCAGAGAAGTGGTTCTTGATAACCTTGTCCTCCACAATGCCCATGCCGGTCTCTTCCACCGCCATTAAGGCCAACTTGATACGCTCGTCGTTTGCTGCAATGGCAGCAGAGCGGAATATGGCATCGACCTGTTCCTGGGAATAGGTAGCGAATTTGGCTTGTGCACGTTTTACACGTTCAATCATGTCCTGGAGTTCTTTTTGTCCTGCAAAAAGCTCTTCGGTTTGTTTCTTATCAACCATGATGTACTCCTCGTTAGGTTTCTTGGCTATAATGTATAAAAAAATATCTAATAAGGTCAATACAATTTAAAAAATAA
>NZ_JBFXGH010000134.1:0-5379 GCF_050178175.1 Sphaerochaeta sp. | reverse complement strand
GCAGACGCTCTCTCTTCCCATTTACGGGGTTCCCTATCGTAACAGGGGTCAAGGAGAGCAGCACATGGCTGATCCCCAAGGTTCCTTGCTCCCGGTAGGGACTTACCATGACACCTGCTCCCACGAGCGTATTGATCCCTACCCCTGCCACTGCAGATGCGGTGGAACGTTGCCCCAGCAGCGTTCGTTGCATGAGCAGTGAAACCGATGAGCTGCTGAATGGGTCGGGAATGATCCAAGTATCTACCTGAACATCAAATTCCCATACATCCGTTAAACCGGTAGAAAGTCCCCATGCAAGCTTCATCCGACTTGGATCCAGATCTTTCTCATATAAGTGTGCATTGGTTCCCAAGGTGATTCCCAGGTCAAAATACCCAGCGAAGAGAGGAGAAACAACAATCAAGACGATGATACTGGTCAATAACAATTTCTTATGCATGATACCCTACTTGAAAAAATACGTGTAACGGACAAGGTTGATCCCCCAACTGTCCACTACGCCCTTATCCATATTGAAGGCGATAAAGGGGGAAAACGCTTCATACCAGAAATCCTTTTGGCTTAATTTCAACAGACTTGCTTCCATGGTGAAGGTGGAGGTCTCCCTTGCAGGATCAAACTGGTAGAAAACCCCGAGGGCAGGCGTATAGGCGACCACATTGTGAGCAATGAAATTGAATGGATGATTCATGGTCCTGACAAGATCAACATGCAAGCCTACCTGCAGGTATGGGATGACCCACTCCTTATCCTGATTGGTTCCAAAGGCTACTTTGCCCACCAAGGAAGGATTCCCGTACTCCAGCAACCAAGGTCGGTAAGCCAGTGAGATTTCCATCCCACTGGACAATCTCTCCGGTCCATCTGATATCTCTTCACCATAGTACCCAACCCCGTACCCGAACGATCGGGCTGTCACAGGAGTTGATATAAGAAGTATCAGCAGCATGAGTAGTATTGTCGGCTTCCTCATCATCAACCTCCAAAGAATGCGGTTATGAAGCGGGGCCAGTTCCTGAGGGTATGCCATCCCTCGGCCATCTCTTCGGTAATGGGAACGGTGCCCTCATACAGTTCTTCAAAATGAAGTTTCAACTGTTGGGCCAATTCCGGGCTGTCAATCACCAGGGAATTCTCATATGCGAGATTCATTGAACGGTAATTGATATTCGTTGACCCAATCAAGACATAGCGCTCATCTACAATGAGCAACTTCTCATGCAGCAACCGTTGGGTTTCCGCACTATCTTCCTCGATACGAAGATCAATCCCCATGTCAAGAAGATCCTTTGTCATGTACTCGACGCCCTTACGGTTGGTAACCCGCCTGTCAAAGGGTATGATCATCTGTATCTCTACACCCCGCTCTTGTGCCATTCGAAAAGCCGTGATCATCTCCTCATCCAGGAAGGGAAGAAACGGCAGCACTTGCACTGAGTGGTCCGCCTCGCTGAGCAGTGAGCCGATGAGCTTGCTGATCTGTGCACTTCCCGGTTCCTGGTTCACATACCAACCCCGGTATGTCTCCTTTCCTTCAAGCGAGGTTTCATCAACTGTAAAGTCATCCCTATCTATCTCATCCCAGGTCTGTTCATTCCACCAAGGAACGAAATAGTCAAGAATAAGGCTGCTGAGTTCAGGAGAGATGAATTCATACATGCTATCCCGTTGCAGTTGCTCGTTTTCGGCACCAATGGAGATATAGTTGAGATTCATCCCCCCAAGCGCGACGTGCTTCCCGTCCACGATGAGGAATTTCCTATGGTCACGGTAGAGAAGATTCAGGCCACTCACCAGCCGTGCACCACTGATGGGATTGAACTCCAGGAGGTGTACACCGCTTTCACGGAGGAATTTGAGCGGTATCAAGTGAAAGCGTGTCTCTGTCATGTCAAAGGGACCAGTCCCGTCGACCACGAAGTATACGCGGACTCCACTCTCTGCTTTCCTGGCAAGTGCACTGTACAGCTCTTCCAGTTCCTCGGAACTGGAGGCAAGGAATGCGCTGACGATAAGATAATCCTCCGCATCCTCCACCAACTCAATAAGCCGTTCTCTCCATACCCTGCCATCATAGTATACATCAGGATAGGAAACCTGAACGGCAGGAATCTGAAACGAAGAAAGTTTTTCCTCGAAAGGAGCCGACTCAGAGAGCACCTCAGGGGATATCATATGGTGGGTGCTTGAGCAACCTGTTCCGAGAAGCATCAAACTGATGATTATACCTACCAAACGAACCTGACGCATCATGACCTCATCGTGGGGAATATGAAGGGATGCGGCAGCAACTCCTCGAATCGGTATACTACATGGCTACCCTTTCTACCTTCAGCGTAGGCAACATCCACCAAGTGAACATCGGTATCCTTTTTGCTGAACTCTGCAAGCACCTGTAGGCATAGTGCGCACGGGGGGGCCGGAGGAGCATCCTCACTCACTACCACAAGAAGTGAGATACCAATGGTTCCTTCGTTTGTTATGGCATTGAAAATTGCATTACGTTCCGCACAGATGGTTGCTCCATAACTGGAATTTTCCACGTTACATCCACTATATACCCGGCCAGTGGCACTACTGACCACTGCCGCCCCAACCTTGTATTTTGAATAGGGGGTGTAAGCATTCTTCCTGGCTTCATATGCTTGCTCGATTGCCAAATCCAAGAGTGCTCTCCCGCCCCTCAAGGGAGACGGTGCTTCCAGGATCTTGTTTGCCCCATACACCACTCGGTCGTCTATTCCCTTGCTGGAAGAGAGGATCATCTCCAGCTCTTCAATACTGTTGAAATCCTCAAATGCATCCAGACTTGAAAGTACATAATCTGCCCCGGCATCAACAAGTTCGGATACAGGGAACGTGGTAGCCACAGCACAGACAGAACATCCGGCTTGCTTGCCCGCAATAATACCATTCACAGCATCCTCAATCACCAAGCATTCCTGTGGAGGCATCCCCATGGAAAGAGACGCCAACTGATAGATATCTGGATTCGGTTTGTTCCGCTTGATGCTTTCCCCGGTTACCATGCAATCAAAATCGGATTCAGCAAGCCCTATTGCACGAAGATTGATCTCTGCCTTTGTACGTACAGCACTGGTGGCAAGGGCCAGCTTCAGCCCTGCTTTACGGGCATTGGAAATAAACCTATGAACCCCTGGAAGCGGGCCACGGTCCATCGCGTATGTTGCATAGAGAGAGAACAAGGTCTCCCTGGCTTCTTCAAAGTCTATCGAAACACCATATTTCTCAGCGACGCCACAGAGAAAACGCTTATCTCCTGCGCCGATGAATGGGGTGAAGTCCTCAGGCTGGACGGTTACGCCTATACGTTCAAAATAGGTCATTGCAGCGTGTAGGATGACAGGCTCGGAATCGATGAGAACCCCATCCATGTCAAACAGTATGCCTTCAATCATGAAAACTCCTTGCTGATAGTATAGTGAAAATAGCCATTTGTGACAATAAGTGTACTACCGAAAGACGGCATCCCTTGCAGGATGCCGTCACTAAAACCAACCACTCAGACTCAGTGCATAATCGTCTTACCCCGACCAACATCATCCTGGAAAACAAACTTGCCGTAACCTGCACGTCCAAGATAGATATTGTCTCCCATGATCAGACGCCCACGAAGATATGTCATGATCGGCTTTCCAATTACCTGCACTCCCTCATACGGGGTGTAACCACTGGCAGAATGCGTATTCTCCTTGCTGATCGTCCAAGCCATATCAGGGTCGAAGATGACAAGATCTGCATCACTTCCTACGCGGATGGAGCCTTTCTGGGGATAGATCCCAAAGGCCTTTGCAGGGGCCGTACTGAGCAGGTTCACCACCTGTTGAAGGCCAATCCTCCCACTGTTTGCGGCAAAGGAGTACACGAGGCTCAGAAGCTCCTCAGTACCGGGAATCCCTGGAAGAATGGTTCTCACATCATCGCTGGAGAGTTTCTGTTCGCGGGTAAAGGAACAGTGATCAGTTGCAATGATCTGCACTTCCCCATTAAGTACCGCTTCCTGCAAAGCCTCATTATCTTCCTTGCTCCTCAAAGGAGGTGTCATTACATACAGGGGGCCATCCTCCCCTTCAAGCTTTTGCTTATCCAGGAACAGGTAGTGGGGTGTTGTCTCAAGAATTACCCTGAGGCCCTTTGCCCGTAGCTCCCTCACCTTCTGCAGTCCAGCCTTGCTCGAAAGATGTACCACATACAGTGGCATATCGAGCTCCAAGGCCAATTTTCCTACTGTCTCAATACCTCGCGCCTCTGCTTCACTTGGGCGGAGAACTGCATGCGCAGGAGGAGTATAGGGACCGGTATAGTTGCTATTGACTTTCTGGATGGTTGCATCATCCTCACAGTGGACACTGACCAGGAGGTCGTGCTTCTTGCATAATGCAAAGATCTTGCGCAACTCTTCCTGATTGTCGACCAGATAGCCTACGTCCTTGTAGGTGGTGAACATCTTGATAACCTTCACCCCGGTTTTCTTGAGCTCCACCAGTTCCTCTTCCAAGCTCTCTCTATACGCGTACAGGCCTTGATGCAAAGAGAAATCGACTGCCATCTCCTTACCCATGGCTGCACTTCTCGCCTTGGTGCAGGCGGCAAGATTTCCTTTTTTGTCATCATCGGCGAAATCAATCACCGTGGTGACCCCACCAAAGGCTGCACAACGGCTGCCTTCCTCAAAGGAGTCAGCGGTGACCGTCCCCCTGCTTACCAAGTGATAGTGTGTATGGGCATCAATGATACCCGGCAATATACACATATCCTCAGCCTGTACAATCTCTGTTCCCTCAGGCAAGGTGTCTGGATCGATTTTTGCTGCGATATGCACAATCTTCGAATCCTCGATCAAGATGTCAGCATGCCTGGTCCATTCCGTATCAACGAGCAATCCGTCTTGTATTAATATTCTATTCATACCTTAAGGATACCTCAGGATTGGATAGACTGCAAAGCAAAAAGCGTAAGTCGTGGTTAGTAGCGAAGATTTGGTTCCTTGACCGCCTTCACCTCATCCAAGCGGCCTACAGGGGTGGAATAGGGAGCACCTTTCACATACCCAGGATCCTCCTTTGCCTGTGCAAGGACGGAACGGAATGCAAGGATGAAAGCTTCCATCGTCTCGAGGCTTTCGCTCTCGGTCGGTTCAATCATGAGCGATTCACTGACCAAGGAAGGAAAGTACATGGTCGGCGGATGGTATCCCTTGTCGATGAGAGCCTTGGCAACATCCTGGGCCCTGATTCCGTACTTTTGCCTGTACTCCTCCAGACTGATGACAATCTCATGCATGCATTGGGTGCCATAGGGTATCTCACTCTCATCAGCCAACCGCTTTGCCACAGAGTTTGCTTTCAGGTCGGC
>NZ_JBFXGH010000133.1:0-5440 GCF_050178175.1 Sphaerochaeta sp. | reverse complement strand
ATGCCATTGTCCCTTCGGGGATGAGAAGGCCTGTCAGTAAGAAGAGTCGTAAGCCAGGAGACGTTTCCAGATAATGATTCTTCGTGGAGAAAGAAACAGCCATGATTATGTATATCGTCCAGATATTGCATATTCCCCTGCACATACTATTTCCACGCAGAATGACCAGACAATACTCGCTGGAGGCTCTTCATGCAGAAGCGCGGAATCTTCTCTCTGGTCTTGTTGCTCACTGTTTTTTCTCTATTTGCAACGCAAGATCTCATTGATCTCGGAACAGCATATGAACTGGTCATTGCTGAAACACCACTTTCCGATGCTGAAACCAATACAGCTTCATCTGTTTCGGTTATCACGCAAGAACAAATTATGGCATACAATGCACAAACAACGGCTGAGTTGGTAGGAAAGGCTATCGGGACTTCCTTCAACTCTGTCGGAGGTCTTGGATCACTCCAGACCGTTGTTATCCGTGGGGCAACTTCTTCCAAAAACCTCATCTATCTTGATGGAGTGCTTCTCTCCTCTGCCCATGACGGGACAGTAGACCTATCCATCATTCCCATTGACATCATTGAACGAATTGAAATTATCAAAAGCGGGCCTGGCAACTTAGGCAGGACCAATGCCATCGGGGGAATGGTCAATATCATAACGAAGAAAGGACAGAAACGTGAAACACCATTCTCACTCTCCTTTGAAAACGGATCTTTTCTTCCACTCACCCATGATACAGATGAACAGAATTGGCAATCTTTGGTAGACAGCCAAAACATAAACGTGACCTACATGAACGAAGGCCTTGTTGCAACTATGGGAGGTCTTGTTGCTCAAAATGCCTTTACCTATCAGGACGGTAATGATACCCGCAAGCTCAGGGAAAACGCAGAAGTGTATGAATGGCATGGAGCGGTGAACTTCGATACAAGTGTTTCAGAAAACATCCAGTTCACAACCCAGAATCTGGCCACCTACAAGAACCTTGGCGTTCCAGGTGGGCTCTCCTTCGGCCTTACCCCGGAGGACTACCAGAAGGACCTGTTCGTCTCCACCACCAATACCATGGAGATTGCAAATGTAAGCGAGTTGCTTGAAACCATCGCTACTCGTCTGCATTACGGGTATGGGAAAACATTCTACCATGACGATGATTATCAAGATAGTACGCACAACAAACACACTGCATCAGTACAGCTGGAAGGAACGTGGGGACTGGGACAATCCTATGCATTGACCACCGATTTTCTTTACAACCTTGACCATGTTGACAGTACAGATGTTGGCAAGAACAACCGACATACTATCTCGACATCTGCCCATGGGAGTCTCTACGTTGGGAACGGAAACATCTCAATCCATCCCAGTGTGAATATCGCCTATCTCAGTGACCTGGAAACATTCTCACCCAATGCATCCTTGGGCGCCATTCTCTCCCTTACAAAGAACACTGAACTGAATACCTCCATCAGTTATGCTGAGAATGTACCTACATTCTCGCAACTCTATTGGCCCTTTATGGGAAATCCCAATCTGAAGACAGAGAAAGGTCTGAATGGGGAAATCGGCATTTCCACAACCAATGGGACAATCACCTATGAGGGGACATTGTTCGGCAGAAATATCTATAATGATATCGCTTATGATGCATCCTGGACTCCACAAAACATTGCTCACAGCGTCTACCTGGGGATTGAACAATCGATGGAACTTGAAATAACGGAAAATTTCAACATACAAATGAGTTATCTCTTCAACAAGAGCCATGATCTCTCAGGTGGGAACACTTTCGCTGATAATGTGGAGGTTTCCAATGTCCGAAAGCATACAGTCAAGGCGGCTTTGTTCTTCTCCCGTGACCTATTCGTAGGCAGCATAAGCACAGAATACCTGGGAAGCACAAACGCACTCGATCCGGCTTTCCTGGTCAACCTCAGTACAAGCATCCAGGTAACCGATGCTTTGAAGGCCTATGTTGCTGTGGACAACCTACTGAACACAGCATACGAGCTGACCAGCGGGTATCCCATGCCAGGGATTAAGATCAGAATTGGGGGAACCGTACGGTTTTAACCTATGGAAATAACCAATCTGATACTGATCATGAAAAAGGGCGGAGCGGTCATGTGGCCGCTCTATGCCCTGCTCATTCTCTCCTTGGTACTCAGTATTGAACGAGGGATTACCCTGTTCCTGATCTGGAAAAACCATTCGGGAATGCATAAGCAAGAGATAAGCCCTGTACTTTCAATACTGGATCTTATAGCCATGATCGCCCCGGTCATCGGATTCCTGGGAACGGTAACCGGCATGATCAATGCATTCAGATCGGTAGCTGAGGCATCTTCAGTACAGCTTCAAGTTATTGCCTCAGGGCTGTACGAAGCGCTGTACACCACGGCATTTGGCTTGATCATCTCCATTTTAGCTACCTTCAGCAGTTTCATACTTGAGACTGTAAGTACCATGTTATGCGAAACCGAAGAAACCTAGGGCAACCAAGTGACATTGCCTTTCTCCTGATCATCTTCTTCCTGCTTCTCTCGGGTATTGCTTCTTCGGGGAGCATACCCATCTCACTTGAGAGTTCAGAAACAACCGAAACTTGGGGAACAGCAATCATCACTCTCACCATCCTGGAAGATGGATCAATACTTCTAGGTGATGAAACGCAAGAGTTGCAATCTATTGCCAAGCTCATCGCATCAGCCAAACATGTTTCCATCATAGTAGAAAGAAACACCTCCTGGCAGCATGTAGTTTCCCTCCTTTCTCTTATTGAGCAGCAGAGCACAGCATCTTTCTCACTGGAGCTTTCCGATGAATAGAAAATACCGCCAGGGTCCCAATTCCACAATTACAGACATAGCCTTCCTCTTGCTCTTGTTCTTTCTCATCCTTGCCATCAGCACCCAGCAGACACCGGTACCGATAAAAGCGGCTTCAGCACACGCAGAGTTCCTTGAGCATACCGATATTCCAACAATCGTTGTCTCGGATACAGGAGAACTCTTCCTGGATGGTTCCCCTACTACTCTTGAATCTATTCCAAGCAAAGTTGAATATGCATTACTTGCAGACAGGGACACTCCTTATGAGATCCTCCATCCAATCATCACATTCCTGGAAAAACATGGTGTAGAAACATTGTATTGTCTTGTGGAGGACCATCCATGAGAGGTATGCAAAGAGTATTCCTGATCATTGTCTTGGTATTTCTATCAATACTGATCCTGTTTATCCCGTTGAAAAGGAATGAAGGAGAAGCAGTCGAAACAGAGGAGGAAATGACCCCAGTAGCCATGCTCTCGATGGAGCGATTACAGCCACCACCTCGTGAACCTGTAGAAACGTTTCAGGAGAAAGTACCAGACACCCCTTCCAAAGAGATTTTTCCTGCTTCAGCAACTACGTTACCTGTTCCTACCGAAGAGGAAACAGGGATGAATGAAGAAGCAGGCCAAAGGCCAGAGAAAACGGCCAAAAGAAATGACCCCCTTGAAGTAGAACAACAGGAACAGAGAGGAGAGGATGGATATTATTACACGATTGACATGGTAACAAACCACCCCCAGTTTGATCTTTCCCTTCTCGCATCAAGGATTGTATATCCCCCTCTTGCAAGACGACAAGGGGAGGAAGGAACGGTACTCTTGCGCCTGTTCATTGATGAGAAAGGGGTTATTGATCGAATCGTTGTAGAGGAAGACCCTGGCTTTGGGTTTGCGGAGGCAGCCATCAAGGCGTTTGCCACACTCCGAGTCAATCCAGCCATCCTTGGCACGTCGCCAGTTCCTGTCACCATCCTCTACCCGATACGTTTTTCCCTACACAACGAGTAACACAGCACAGGCAGATACACATCAATTCATCATACACCATGGGGGTATACAATTGGGGAATAGCATCAAAACGCACCTAAAGGCAATTATAAAGGTATTTATTCCCTTGTTTCCTACTTGACATTATACCCTACGGGGGTATATAAGTAAGATATGATACAGGAAATCAAGACAAAGCTTGATCCTAGGCTTGCCAGGATCGAGGGACAGGTGAAAGGGATTCGGAACATGGTACAGGAAGATCGGTACTGTGTTGATATTCTGCTGCAGCTTTCGGCGGTGATCTCAGCATTGAAGAAAGTTGAGGACATGGTGATGGAAAATCACTTGAATACCTGTGTTGCGGATGCCATGAGAAGCAACGACGGGGATGAACAGAAACAGAAAGTGGGTGAGTTGATGGATGTGATCGCAAAGTTTCGCAGGCAATAAAAAGCAAGCAATCGATTCGACTGCTTGCCTATGGGCGATGCCAGGATTGAACTGGCGACTTCCACGATGTCAACGTGGCACTCTCCCGCTGAGTTAACCGCCCGTGTAAGTACAAGAGGGATAGTAGCGGAAAAACCGTGGTCTGTCTAGTGGTAATGAGAAAAAATCCCCCTCCAGAGGGGATGATAGGAGTATAGATTCATGAAAACAATCATTCTAACCAAGGGAATGCACTGCAATGGATGTGAAACCAGAATGGTGAACGCATTAGAGCAGATAGAAGATATAAAATCTGCCAAGGCTGACGCAAAGAGTGGCAAGGTTGTGATCAAACACAAGAGTGAGGAGACCATCACCGACGCCAAGAGCTTGATCGGTGAAATAGGCTTCGAGGTGGTAGAGTCATGAAGAAAGAGATACAGGTAGGAATCGGTGGGATGACCTGTGCTTCCTGCTCCTCCGCTGTCGAGCGTACACTCAACAAGCTGGAAGGAGTGGAAAAAGCCCAGGTAAACCTTGCCACTGAGACTGCTACCATCTCCTTCGATGAGGATTCACTCGGACTCGAAGGGATCAAGAAAGCGGTCTCCAGAATCGGATATTCGGTTGTCGATAAACTCGATGCAAAGGAGAAGGATGCAGAGAAGCAGAAAGAGCTGAAGGCTCTGGGAAAGCGTCTCACTGTCTCGGCAGTTCTTAGTGTCTTCCTCATGGTCATAGCCATGGGGCCGATGCTTGGTCTCGCACTCCCCTTCTCCATTTTGACCAATGCCCTGCTCCAGATGGTGCTGGCACTCGGTACCATGGTAGCTGGATCAGCGTTCTTCACCAAGGGTTTCTCAACGCTGGTGAAAAGAGAACCCAATATGGACAGCCTGGTAGCGCTGGGAACCTCTGCAAGCTTCCTTTACAGCCTTTGGGGGGTCTCTGAGATATTTATGGGAAACCATATGGCTGCCCATAATCATCTCTACTTTGAAGGAGTTGGTGTGATCATAACCCTGGTGATGCTTGGTCGCTACCTAGAACATCGCAGCAAGGGAAAGACAGGAGAAGCCATCAGGAAACTGATGGAGCTTGCTCCCTCCACTGCAACAGTCTTGCGAGAGGGAAAGCAGGTTGTTATCAGTGCTGATGAAGTACGGATTGACGACATTATCATGGTAAAA
>NZ_JBFXGH010000132.1:0-5556 GCF_050178175.1 Sphaerochaeta sp. | reverse complement strand
ACCTCAGTGGCTATGACTTGGGAATTGAGGATCTGAAGCAGATTAGACAGCTCCACTCCCGAACAGCTGGACATCCGGAATATACACTTACCCCTGGAGTAGAGACAACCACTGGACCGCTTGGACAGGGCCTCGCAAATGCGGTGGGTATGGCTCTTGCAGAAAAAAACCTTGCTGCGAAGTTCAACAAGGATGGGTTCCCGGTCATTGACCATTACACCTACGTGTTCCTTGGTGACGGTTGTATGATGGAAGGAATCAGCCACGAAGTAGCTTCCTTGGCTGGAACCTGGAAATTGGGAAAGCTCATTGCCTTCTACGACGATAACGGCATCTCAATCGATGGTGAAGTGAGTGGTTGGTTTACTGATGATACTGCCATGCGCTTCGAGTCATATGGGTGGCAGGTTATCCGCGATGTGAATGGACACGATTCTGATGCAATTCAGAAGGCACTTTCCGCTGCAAGATATGAATCTTCCAAGCCTTCTTTGATCATGTGCAAGACGACTATTGGTTATGGGTCGCCCAACAAGGCAGGAACAGAGTCCTGCCATGGTGCAGCCCTTGGAGAGGACGAGGTTGAACTTGCTCGAAAACAGTTGGGCTGGGAATATGATGAAAAGTTCTTTGTCCCTCAGGAAATCTATGATGCATGGGATCAGAGTGAACGGGGTGCCAAGCTTGAAGGTAAGTGGAATGACCTCTTTGCCTCCTACAAGAAGGAATACCCTGCTGAGGCAGCTGAGCTCGAGAGAAGACTTTCAGGCCAGTTCCCCACTGACTGGGAAGCTGAGTTTGACAAAGCTATCAAGAGCTGGCAGAACGACAAGGTCAAGGTAGCAAGCAGAAAGGCAAGCAAGATGGCTCTCGATGTATTGGGTTCCTTGTTCCCTGAACTCCTTGGTGGATCAGCAGACCTCGCTCCTTCCAACCTGACTGAGTGGAAGGGATCAGAAGCCTTCGATCCCAAGACAGGAAATGGCAATTACCTCCACTTTGGAGTACGTGAGTTCGGCATGGCTGCAATCCTCAACGGTGTTGCACTCCATGGTGGATTCCTCTCCTTTGGTGCTACATTCCTTATGTTCATGGAGTATGCTCGTAATGCACTACGCATGGCAGCCTTGATGGGTATCAGAAATGTCTATGTATTTACTCATGACTCCATTGGTCTTGGTGAAGATGGACCTACCCACCAGCCTGTTGAGCAGATTGCAAATCTTCGCATGACTCCCAACATGGTTACCTGGAGGCCTTGTGATGCAGTGGAGACTGGTGTTGCTTGGAAGAGTGCGATCAAGAGGACTGATGGCCCTTCTGCCCTTCTGTTGAGCCGTCAGAACCTTGCCCCACAGGATCGCAGTGACGAGCAGCTCTCCCAGATTGCACAGGGTGCTTACGTACTCTATGAGTCAGGGGATAAGCCAGAAGTAATCCTGATCGGTACCGGAAGTGAAGTCGAACTCGCAGTCAGTGCTGCGAAGAAGCTTGCTGAGGAAAAGGTCGCTGTCCGTGTAGTTTCGATGCCTTCTCCAGAGGTATTCGACAAGCAGGACGCTGCATACAAGGAAGCTGTTCTTCCTTCTGCAGTTACCGCCAGGGTCGCTGTTGAAGCTGCCTGGGCTGACTACTGGTACAAGTACGTTGGACTGAACGGAAAGATCATCGGTATGCGTTCCTTTGGTGAATCAGCACCCGCCGGTGAGCTGTACAAGCTCTTCGGCATCACTACTGAAGCAGTTTACGAGGCTGCCAAGGAACTGCTCTAAGCTATCATAAAAGCAAAACAATTCTACTGCCCGCTTCCAGAGAGGAGGCGGGCAGTGTTGTCCCAGATTGAATTGCACGATATCGTAGAGCTGATGCATTCCCATCTGGAAGAGTACTATCAGGAATTGGGAGGGTTGGTTCGTGATTGATTCATCAAAATACTATGACCAGCATGCCAAGCAGTATCTGTCTACAACCCGGAATGTCGATATGACCTCCCACTATGCCATGTTCCTCCCATATATCCCCTCTGGTGGTTGTATCCTTGATGCAGGCTGTGGTAGTGGACGTGATTCACGATACTTCCTTGACAGCGGGTACCAAGTGGAGGCTTTTGATCTGAGTGAATCGATGGTCCAGGCTGCCTGTAAGTATACAGGGCTGCCTGTGCGGCAGCTCTCCTTCCAGGACATGGATTATGAGGACACTTTCGATGGCATATGGGCCAACGCTTCACTACTGCATGTGCCAATGGATGAACTGCATCTTGTCTTTGAAAGAATGGCCGTTGCACTGAAAGAACAGGGTGTCCTCTACTGTTCCTTCAAGTTGCAAGCAGAAGACTTTCAGAGGGAGGGAAGACACTTTACGTGTTTTACTACAGATGCTTTTGGGCGGTTTGTTGATGAACTGCCATGGTTCTCCCTTGAAGAGCTGGTTGAAACCCAGGACCTCCGCCCGGGTAGGGCAGCGGAGCATTGGATCAATGCCATACTCAAGAAAGCTTCTGTACCACCGGTAGGTTGATCAATTCCTCAACCCACTCCTCAGCAAGTCGTTCTAAACGTTTGTGAGGATAGTCGATCAAGCCTTGCAGGCAATTCGATATCTTCAGGGCAGAGATCCACCGCTCGGGCATATGTTCCCTGGTGGCAATTGCCCCAGCCAAGGCTCCATAGATAACAGCATTGGTGTCAGCATCGCCAGCACGCATAATGAGGTCTACCATTCCTTGCTCGAATGATTCCTGGTGCAGCAGGGTATAGAAGGCAAGCTGGAAAGCAATCAATACCCAACCTTTATATGGACCATCGATACCCTTGGGTGGTTCATGCGCAGCCTTAGAGAGTGCTTCCAGTACCGATGGTTCCTTTGTCATTGAAGGGGCTGACTTCAAGAGATATGCATAAATTTCATGGGCATCCCAACCCTTGCTGATGGCCAGCGAGAGGGCGAATGCATAGATGCGATTACAATCCCTACAGACTGTATGGGTATGGGTTATGGAGCAGTCCTCGTCTGCAATATGCATGAGTGCTGATGTTGAATAATTACTCCCCAGGATCCCTATGGGCGTGATACGCATCAGGGCTCCGTTTGCCTGGCTCTGAGGATTGGAAGAACCATCCAACGCTCCATAGATGGTAACCCCGATATCCAAGGGTCCTGCATCCCGCCAGCGGATGTATGCTTTTCTCACTGCTTCCTTCTGGTAGCAACCATGTTCCAGGATGCTTTGGATCATCATGATTGCCATTTCACTGTCATCGGTAATCTGTCCCGCCAGTCCAACATACCGGGGGCTCACACCCATATCCCTGATACCGTCAGGAAAGGATTGGCGAACTGTCTTTTCACGCTTGAACTCTGTCTGCGCACCCAGGGCATCCCCTACAAAACTTCCAAGCAGGGATCCCAATGCCCGTTCATACCGTGTCGTCACTGCATTGCTCCTTACCATGATTGTAACACATGATGCGATAGAAAATGTAGAGAATTATCGCTTATTGCATTTGTTCTTTTATGGTAATCATGTTACAGAACTGCGTTATTATAGGATAAATTGAGCAATTATTTTCTTTCTATCATGTAAATTACCCAGCCCCTATACTGGTGGTGAGTAGCCCTTTTAAAGGAGGTCAACAATGGCAGGCCGATAGCTCAGAATGAGAACATCCAGACTATGGGAAAGCGTGGCCCGGTTACATTGCAAGATACTTGGTATCTGGAGAAAACGGCCCACTTTGACAGGGAAGTTATCCCAGAGCGCCGAATGCATGCAAAAGGGAGTGGTGCCTTTGGTACGTTTACCGTCACCAAGGACATCACCAAATGGACCAATGCAAGCATATTCTCAGAGGTTGGGGAGAAAACCGACATGTTCATTGTTCCTGGTATTGGTTACTCCCCGGATAGAATGCTGCAGGGTAGACTGTTCAGCTATGGGGACGCCCAGCGGTATCGCCTTGGGGTGAACTACTGGCAAAACCCGGTAAACAGGAGCAAGGTGGGGACAAACCGTTTCCACCGTGATGGGTTCATGCGTAGTGATGGCAACTTTGGTGGTTGCGTTCACTACAACCCCAACTCATAAAGGACCAGAACAAACTTACTGAGCCTCCTTATGATGGAGAAGGTCCTGTCGATCACGAGGATTTCCGGGAAGATGATGATAACTACTATGAGCAGGTTGGAAAGTTGTTCTTGATCATGAAGGATGATGAAAAGCAACGGTTGTTTGAGAATACCGCAAGAAACATGCAAGGGACCACCATCCTGGTCAAAAAGCGGCATATCAGGCACTGTTATCTTGCAGATCCTGCCTATGGGGAGGGTGTTGCCAAGGCCTTGGGTATCTCCATCAAGGAAATTGATATGGATGATCCCTATGGGGCAAGAGCGTAATGGTAGATGGGGCTGGAGATTCCAGCCCCAATCTTTACTCTTGTGTTTCTTCCTCGCTAGCACGTTTCTCTTCCAAAGCCCTGAGGCGGTGCATGTCCCGGTAGATGACCGGACTGGCACCAAAGAGGAAGGAGTCCTCCACAGCAGTTCGTTCCATCTTTACCAGCTCCTTGGCGATGGTAGTGACATTTCTCCTGAAGGTTGGGCTGTTTATCTCCTGGACCGTTTTCCCTCGACTCTTTCTGTAGTGAGAGTAATGCTTCCAGAGGCTGTTGGTCATCTTAGCCGTCGTTGAGGGTTTCCTCAAGAGGTCAAGAACTTCCTTCCTGAACTGTGGTTCAAATGCAGCAAAGTCAGACTTTTTCAGTCCTGCGAGTGTTCTTCCCATCTCCCTGGCCCATGTGTTATCCAATTCCTGGCAAAGGAACTTAAGACGGTACCAAACCTCATAGAGTTCTTGCATTGAAGAGAGTTCATAGGTACTGAACCAATGGAATGCGAGGAGTCTTCTTCTCCAGTCCCACCACTTGAGTGGGCTTTGGAGGTCACTGGAAGGGATAAGGAAGAAACCTTCATCCAGCAAGAGAGAGCCAAATACCCCAGGAGGATTGCCACGCCGGGTATTCTTCAGGGTAGTGCGATAGACTCCACAGGAAGGGCTTCCATCCATGTAGATGTATGCAGTGGCACCACTACGTCTCAAGACCTCAAGACATTCCAAGGAACCCTGCTTCATCTCAGCAGTCACCAGCTTCCCAGATCGGTTCTTTACCTCAGCTTCTCCTTTCCAGACCTGCTCCCCTGTTCCCCCAGAGAGGTGTATAGGGTCCCGGGTAATACCAAGTCCTGCCTGGCACTCGGGACAGACGGGAGTGAATACGAAGTCGTTCTTCTCTCTTCCTAGGGGAGTCAGTACATCGATTCCCTTGCCGTTGTAGCGTACAGGACCTCCCATCGCACACAAGCTTATTCCGATGGGAATCTTCTCAGTCAGGATTATCGGGGTGTGTTCCATTGTTGGCCTCTCTTGGTGGAATTGTAGCATCGGCTCCAAGGACGGGAAACAAAAATCGACAGGTGCAGGTCGGAGGTGTATGCTGGGAGCATGGAAGCAGATGATTTCTTTAGTGAATGCCCTCAGACCAAGAACCTCTTTGA
>NZ_JBFXGH010000131.1:0-5579 GCF_050178175.1 Sphaerochaeta sp. | reverse complement strand
GTGAAAATTACTCTGCGTATTGTCAGTAGATTCACTTTCAAGCGCTACTTTAGCCGCTTGATAGACTGAGCCAAAAACAAGGCGAAACTATGAGACAGCAACTATGTATGAACCATTCAAGTATGGCTTCTAATGAGAAGAAAGATACTCTGAGAAGGTTGTATTGGGTAGTTTTCGACGCTTTGCCATCATGGATTTCCAAAGAGCATTGCCTTGTTGTTCTGTGATTACATTTTGACCAAGTGCATCCTTCAGAATACTCGCCGTTGTAATATGTGTCAGGTTGTATTGCCTTACGTATTGGGCAACATCTCTCATATTGTTGCTAGCCAAGGTCCCATTGTGGGTAATGGCCAAGGCAATGCATGCTGCCTCTCCGTCACCTATGGCTACATGTCCTTTTTGAAGAGTGGTTAGCCGGGAGAAAATATGGAATTCATGAGAAGCCACCAAGATATTCTCAAGATGTAACCAACCCCTGCTGATCATCCCATCTGCTTGCGCCTTGAGATGAGATACCCTTGATAACTCTGTATACGTCTCATGGGGAATCACCAGCCTTCCTGGGTAGAGTGTTTGGAGTATGTGTTCCTGCCTGACCCAAAAGAATGCTGACAAGTGGTCCGTGTCAAAGAAAATGGGGTTAGTCAACATATTCTTCCTCAGAGCTTTCAAGTCCAAATACTATGTCTTCTCTGAAAGCATCGAGGAGATAGGATTCATACTTTCCTGTTGATATTTTATTTTCTTCATACAGCTTCTGTACTTTCTCAATGTAATATCCCAATGTTGTTTTTTGCTTATCTTTTGGCCTTGGTTCATAGAGTGTTAGTTCATAACCTAGGTTCAATGCAGATTGTTTGACGTTTTGTTCCATTGTTCTGGATTGAGCAAGCGAAATGAGTTTTTCTTCACGCAGGCGAAATAACATGGCTTTCCTGCTGACCTGGAAATGCTGTTCAAGTCTGACCACATCGTTGACGGTAATGGTGCCTCTGGCATTTTCCTGTAGTGCTGCAGTCTGTTCGGCAAGTGCTACAGGGGGAACAAGGAGGTAGGATGCGAATCTGTCAGCATTTCTCTCCTCAATATCTCCAGAGTCAATTGCTGTGGGGCAAATGGTGGTATGTTTGGTTTGGTTGAAGAAATAGTGATAGATTTCATGAGCAAGCGAGAATCGTTGTCTTCCGAGTGTTTGTGTTGAATTAATGGCGATAACTGCTGATGTAGGACTTTTTATACAGGCCCCGCTGATATGTTCACCAAAAGGGTATATTAACAAGGTTACTGTAGGAATTCCCCTGACCAGGGAAAAGATATCAATGGGAGATGTTGAATCCTCTCCTACATGCTTTCGTATTTGTTCTGCCTGTGTTCTTAGTTTCATTTTGTCCATCTGCGTACTCACCTGTCTATGTCATCCATCGCCATTTGGTTCAATACAACAGCATTGATTGCTGCCAATGCCTCCAAATCTTCTGTGTTCATATCATTTGCTCTGAAAGAGAATTGTATTGAAGAATCACACGGTTCCCCAGATAGGATTGTGCTTACAGGACAACAATACAATGTAGCGAGTTTTTCAAGTGTACTTGTGGTCATTCCTCGGTCGCCACTTTCGAATCTTGCGATTAAGCTCTGATCAACGCCAAGATAATCAGCAATATGTTTTTGCTTCAATCCTGATTGTAATCGTAGTTCTTGCAGTCGTTTTCCGATTGAATCCATATCGATTGTCATTTCCTACTTCCTCCCCAATCCAAGTGTTGGTACCATTAGTATACCACTGAATGTCATAAAAGTGTATATAAATATTTTCATAAATATGACAAATGAAGGTTGTAGACATGGCATATAGACAGCTATTGGCTATCAACTTTCATGTATTCAAGAGCCTAGGGAGTCTCCCTCTGGATTGAGTTGGTATTACTTCTTAGGTCGCCACACAACTGTCAGTGCCTTGCTTAAACGAAAAGGGGAGGCAGCCACCCATGTGTCGGGGTGAAGTGAGTCGATACTCTGCGTATTGTCAGTGTAGAAGGGGAAAATTACTTTGCGTATTGTCAGCAGCTTCACATTCAAGGGCTACTCTATCTGCTTGATAGTACTTTTTTCAGAATAGTATCCAAATTATGGTTTCTACCTCCGTAAAGTATGATATAATCATACTTATAGGAGATAAGGTAGTGTTAAAAACACGGGAGTATGTGATGTATGAGCTGTCCTCATATGCCTCCCCGAAGGCAAAACTCACTCAAATGATAAAAAAGGGTGAGATAATTCAGATTGTCCGTGGAGTGTATGCTGATAGCCTTTCTGATCCACATTTCCCTGTTGGTGGTATGATCTATAGTCCGAGCTATATCTCCTTTGAAACAGCGCTGGCATATCATCAGATGATACCTGAAAGGGTGTATGAGATGAAAAGCGCAGGGTTTCGCTTGAACAAGGAAAAACACTATGAGACTCCATTCGGACGATATAGTTTCTTGTATATACCTGAATCTGTCTTCCCTTGGGCGTTGGAGCCAGCCCAGGAGCAAGGCCATGGGTTTCGTCTGGCAACACCGGAGAAAGCATTGCTTGATACACTCTATAAAATTCGCAAGATTCAGGATAAAAAAGCTATCCAAG
The DNA here is from genome assembly GCF_050178175.1 of Sphaerochaeta sp. Classification (GTDB taxonomy): domain Bacteria; phylum Spirochaetota; class Spirochaetia; order Sphaerochaetales; family Sphaerochaetaceae; genus Sphaerochaeta. The sequence goes on along the minus strand of NZ_JBFXGH010000131.1, from coordinate 2,945 downwards.
ATTTGTTGTTTGATGATTTGCGGCTTTCTGAAGACCAAGTACATGCACTTGATTGGGAGATGATGGCTTCCTTGGTCCCTCTGTATCACAGTACTACCTTGCAGACCTTGTTACGATGGAAGGAACATATATGAAGAAAGAAATAGAGAAGATGCTGGAATTCTATCATGTTAATGCTCCTAGAGATTCGGTTAATGCTTTGAAGGAAATTGTTCAGGAAGTGGTCTTACAAGTCCTTTCGCAGACAGATTTCTTTGCTCATGCAGCTTTCTATGGGGGAACAGCATTGAGAATATTTTATGGGTTGGATCGTTATTCTGAAGATTTGGATTTTTCATTGAAGAATAAAAATGTAGATTTTTCTTTGGGGAGGTATCTTCCCTTCCTTGAGCGTGGCTTAAATTCATATGGGTTTGAAATGGAGGCGGTTCAGAAAGTCAAAATGCAACCTACGAATATTCAGTCGGCATTTTTGAAAGGAAATACCCTCATTCATCTACTACAAATTGCTGCTCTTTCTCCTCCCATTTCGGGTGTGCCAAGTAATGAATTGATTAAAATCAAGATAGAGATAGACAGCAATCCGCCCATTGGTGCAGCATATGAAAGAAAATATCGACTATTACCGCAACCATATTCAGTATATCTCTATGATAAACCTTCTCTCTTTGCCGGAAAGTTGCATGCTCTCCTCTGTAGAAACTGGAAATCCAGGGATAAGGGAAGAGATTTCTATGACTACGTATGGTATCTTCAGAATCAAATTCCTGTAAATATCACACATCTAGAAGCACGTATGAGGCAATCAGGGCATTGGCAAGGAAGCCAGTTGCTTTCATATGAAACCCTTTTAAGCCTGCTTAATGAACGGTTTGCTGCTGTTGACTACAGAGGGATCAAAGAGGATGTTATTCCGTTTCTTCATACCACCAATTCTCTTGAACTATGGGATGAAGCATTCTTTACCTCCATTACCCGGGAGTTCCTGAGAATTGCATGAACCTAGTGATCTGCATCATCAATTACCGGGCACAAGGTCTTCAATCGTGTTTGTCATGAGGCTTCCTCTTGGTTGCGCGCTTGCCTACGGGAAGCTTCATATCCTGAAGTGTTCTCCCCAGTACATCATCCTTGGCAATGAGAAGCAAATCATCAACAAGACCGATGGCAAGGAGTACTTGTACATATGCTCCCATCGAGACGGAAGGTGAGCCCTTCTCGATTGCCCAGAGTGTTGCCCGGCTGATCCCCGCCCTCTCTGCAACCAGGGTTACAGGGAGTTCTCTTCGTAGTCTGGCTAGTTTTATCTGTTCACCCATCTGAGTGAGTCTTCGCTGTGCTGAGGGTAACAGCGTGATCGTTTTCTGTCCCATAGAAAAAGTGTAGGTTCTTTCTATCGAGTTGTGAATGAACTGACAGGTTAATGTTTAATTATAGAAACAAATTGAGTATATAGTCTGTAATATTGAACGTTATTGGTTCTCAAATTTTTACATCACTCTTTTCTCATGAACCTATCCGCATGGAACTCCATCAAGTTCTTTCCCAGTAATTCTGCAGCTTTCGATTCTCCAATGAGGTGTTCTCCAAGAGCACGATACACGAGTCTGGTAAAGAGGGAAGTCTTTTCCAGTTGGTATGGTTCTCCCGGTTCTTGTTTTCTCCAACCTCTTGAGGAAAATAATTTACATACCTTCGTGTATTCAGTTTGCGATATGATCCCTGTATCGAAAGCCCTTCTTATACAAGCTTGCATGCTGATCCCGTAACGATGTTTCAGATGGTAGAGCTCAGCTATCTCCAAGGTATGCCTTTTCTCTCCAATCTCTCTCTTAAGTGAGTCGAGTGGAAGAAGAAGGGCTCCTGCAAAACGATGGCAACAGTGCTCTTCATCAAGATTGCTATCCAACAAACCTGATAAAAGATGATGTGCAAGTTCATGTGCCATCGTGAATCGTTGGCGTGTTCCATCCCCATTGTTTTGGCACACAATGATTGGCATGTCCTCAATTACTGCTTGTAATCCATCGCACATGCCTTCACTCGCATATGAAATCATGATGACTATATACCCATGTTCTTCCAGAAGAGCCGTAAGATCAGTAATGCTTTGTGGCCCAAGTCCCCATTTCTCACGGATGGTATTTGCATACATTTCTACATCTTCATAGGTATGCAGCATATTTACCGGTAGGTCCAAATTAGGTGAATCAATCGGAAAGTTTGGCCAGAGGTTCTTGAGCTCCATCCAGCGTTCTGCTTGATCTAATACTTCAGCTTCTATCTTGTGTAATGTCTTCTTTGGAAGGGATGCTCTTTTCCTATACTGTATCTCACCCAGTACTATCGTATTTGGTCGAAAAAAGTACTCACTTTTTACCCCTAGAGTTTTTGCAAGACGAATGAGCACTGGAGAGGAAGGCATGCTTTCTCCATGTTCATATTTTTTGATCATATTTGCACTGACACCAACGCTGTCTCCAAGTTCCTTCATTGATAATCCGGAAGCAGAGCGAGCACGTCCAAATCGTTCTCCAAACATGATAGGCTTCTCCTTTGGTTTATATAATACTACTTTATTACAAAAACGTAAACCATTAGAGTAGAATTTCTGTTGAGCTTGTTACTTGAGACCAACAGGTGACAATCAGTCACTGAGACTGCGCTCTCAGCCCTTGAGGTATCATGTACTGTTACGTATCCCGGGTGCTGTAGTATTCAATACAAGGCAGGGAATGCAGCAACACGAAGGGTGGTAAGTCCATAGGGTATAAGTACCAAGTCTTCAGTACTCAATCGACATCTCCTGAGAAAAATCTTCCACCAATCCTACGGCATGACCATTTCCTCTTGCATCCATAAGACACGGGTTCACTATGCGCAAACCCTGTTGCTGAAGAATACCATGAACGTAAACGACATTGCCCTTGCCTCTGGATTCTCCG
>NZ_JBFXGH010000130.1:0-5592 GCF_050178175.1 Sphaerochaeta sp. | reverse complement strand
AAATATACGCCATCTGCGTATGTTCCAGTTGCCACAGGTGCCGTTGCAGAAACAGTCGGTGCAGCTTTCGGTGCAGCAGTAGCTGCCTGGGTTTCTTCACTCTCTGACTTGGCACAACCAGCAAAGGTAAGCATGATAGCCAAGACGGTCAGAACCAGCAATAGATGTTTTTTCATCGTAAGATACTCCTCAAATACTTGAAAATCGTTCGAACATTATCTATATATAATCATATACTGATTTTTGACACACATGCAATATCGTCATAAAATTATCAATAGTAATTTTTAGTAACAATAAATTGTCATTATTTACTTATATTTAATAATGTTATACAGAATAGTATACCCATTGCTTTACTCTGATATCAAAAATGTGTCAAAAAAAATTTACAAATTTCTTTACGGTAAGTTCCGCTCGCAGGAGCATTACCTTACAAGGAACGAACTCCTGTAGCGCATGAATAAATAAGGATTTGTGTATTTTGTATCGATAAAAACATGGTATAATTGCATTAATTCCTAGTTTTATGCTAGAGTGTTTTCTTATGAGACCAGGTGGGGTGGTAATACCTTTTCTCACCTTTTTACTATATCTCTCTGTACCCGCATAGGGCCAACAAGGAACGTGATGATGGACAAGAAACAGATTGTTATTTTGGGCGGAGGCTATGCAGGAGTGCATGCAGCAAAAGCACTGCACAAGGCATTCAAGAAACAGAAAGACAAGGTTGAGATTACCTTAATCGACAAGAACAGCTACCATACTCTTATGACTGAGCTGCATGAGGTTGCAGGAAATCGTGTTGATGAGGAATCGGTTAAAATTTCTTATGATCGCATTTTCTCAGGCAAGATGGTGAATGTCGTACAAGACAAGATTACCAATATCGATTTCAAAAAGCAGGTACTTACTGGAGAGAAGTCAACCTACTCCTATGACCAACTTTTGATCAGCACTGGTGCCCAAACTGCCGATTTCAATATTCCCGGGGTAAAGGAACATGCTTTCTACCTGTGGGGGCTCGAGGATGCACTGAAGATCCGCACCCATATTGAATACATAGTACGTGATGCTGCTAAGGAAGTCGATGAAGAAAAGCGCAGAGAGATGCTTACTTTCGTAGTTGCAGGTGGTGGCTTTACCGGCGTAGAGATGATGGGTGAACTGATAGAATGGCTTCCCGTCCTCTGCAAGAAACATGGTATTGACTTCAAGAAAGAAGGGCGATTGATCCTCTGTGAGGGACTGGGAAATATCCTGAATATGCTTCCAGAAAAACCACGGGAAAAAGCGGTCAAACGTATGGAAAAGAAGGGTGTTGAAATTATGCTCAACAGCCTGATTACAAATGTTGAAGCAGATAGGTTCACCACCAAGAATGGGGATGTCATAAAGACCAGAACACTGATTTGGACCTGTGGAGTGCGTGGTACTGAATTCTGTGAGAGGCTTCCCCTCTCCGATGGAAGAATCGGGAGAAAAGCCGTAAACGAGTTCATGCAGAGCCCCGACTACCAGAACGTTTACCTTGCCGGCGATGGAATGTGGTTCATCGAGGATAATCGTGCTGTCCCGCAGATTGTTGAGGCGGCAGAACAAACTGCAAAGACTGCTGCTGAAGGTATTATCTATACCATCAAGCAAGAACTTGGATTGGAGGCAACGCCACCAAAACCATATAAATCTAATTTCCATGGGTATATGGTATCCATCGGAGGGGCCTATGCGGTAAGCCACACAGCAGGCATCTCTCTTTCAGGGTTCTTTGCCGTTGCACTGAAGCATATCGTTAATTTGTACTATCAGAGTGGGGTTTGTGGAGTCAATGCAATCTGGGCATATATCAAGCATGAAATTCTCGAGGTCAAAGACAAACGTTCGTTGATTGGCGGACTGGCTACCTACAAAATTCCTTCCTATTGGACTGTGTTCCTTAGAATGTACCTTGGTGTCATGTGGCTCATCGAAGGTATCAAGAAGATCGCGGAAGGCTGGCTTACCGATACCACTGGGTCGAAGGTATACTGGGGAGCTCCTGCAGATGCAGGGTCAGCAGACAGTTTGGCATCTGCAAGCCAAGCAGCAGTGGAAACTGTAGTGGAAACTGTAGCATCTGCAAGCCAGGCGGTAGGGGATGCTGCTTCTGGTGCAGTCCAACAGCTTGCACCTCCTCTGCTCTCTCAGCCTCTTGGAATCTTCACATGGGTCAATGATACATTCGTTGCCCAAGCTCCTTATTTCTTCCAGATTATGATTGTTCTTGCAGAGACAGGTATTGGACTCCTGTTCCTTGTCGGTCTCTTCACCTTCCCGGCGGCTATTGTATCCATCGGCCTCTCTATCATGTTCCTCATCGGAGCAATGGCAGGAAAGGAAATCCTTTGGTACATAGCAGTATCCATTGTCATGCTCGGTGGGGCTGGAAAGGCCTTTGGATTGGATTACTGGGTCATGCCATACATAAAGAAACTTTGGAACAAAACCCCACTTGCAAAGAAAACCTATTTCTACCTCGATGAACCTGAGTTCACACGGAAACAGATGGAAAAGAAGTTGGGCAGGAAGTAGGCAATCATGTCAGATTTTTGGGACGATGAGCCTCACATCCAAGCACAGCTCCAGGTAGTCCGAAAAACAATTGGGCAAACCGTTGCCACCGCACATGGTTTTATCAAGCCAATTCTTGAAGATTATGTGAACAGCACCGGTAAAATGCTTCGTCCTGCCTTAGTGCTCATCACCAGTATGATCGGTGATCAGGATCGCAGCGAGGATGCTATCAGGGTGGGCTCAGTTATTGAGCTCATCCATCTTGCATCATTGGTGCATGATGATATTATCGACCGAGCCCCAAAACGACGAGGCAATACTTCTGTCTATGCGAAGATAGGCGCTAAACAGGCTGTACTGGCAGGAGATTTTCTCCTAGCACGTGCTTTGTCACTTGTCAGCGGAAAAGAACGGGGCGGCGATAGCCAGGTTGTATCACGAGCGCTGACGCGTCTCTGTGAGAGTGAACTTGAACAGGATGCTGGACAAGGAGATTTCTTCATAGACCGAAACACCTATCTTCGTCGGATTGGTGGAAAAACCGCCAGCCTTTTTGCACTAAGCTGCTATAGTGGTGTAGCGCTGCAGGAAATCAATGAAACAATGAACAAACTTGCCCATCGCATTGGTTACTGCATGGGAATGGCATTCCAGATTCAAGACGATATTTTGGATTATATCGGAAGTAGCAAAAAACTTGGCAAGCATACCGGTGGTGATGTGAAGAGCGGTATTCCTACCCTACCGCTTATCTGTGCCTTGGAACTAGAGAACGAATGGGGCAAACAAGAATTGAAGAACGTACTCACGGACAGAAAAATCCCGTTGGACCAACGTACCACCAAACAAGTTCTCTCACTGGTGGAAGAACTGGGTGGTATACAAAAAGCGCAATTTCTTGCAGAATCCTATAAGATGCGAGCTTTGGAAGAGATACACCGCCTCGGAAACCCTGAGGTTGAGCGTATGTTGATTTCCCTGTTTGAAAAATTATCTGCTCGCTCAGTATAGGAATTGTTATGGATACTACATATAATCTTGATGCTGATCTCAGCGGTGAAGAACGAGTCTTCCATGATTCGTATGATAGGACACTGCTGTACCTTGAAAATCGACAAAAAATGGCACCTGTGTCTTTGATTGTTCTTGAAGGAGAGCTCCATCATCTCACTGTTTATGAAGGACAGGATTGGGTGGGGCGTGGCGAATTGAAGAACAGCGAGATACAGGGGCAGATTTACGCCTACATTGCATTCATCGGCAAGATGAAAGAAGAGCTGCAGAACGAGTAACCACCCTGTAGCTCCTAATGCTATCGATTAATCATCAACCAAGCAACGTCTTCTGACCATCCAAGCTTCTCAGCCCAGAAATTTCCTCTGTTACTTCAAGCACACCATGATACTCCTGATTGTTGTTTCTCACGGCATAGTAACGGATCAAGATGAACTGGGAACCCTTTTGGATCCAGAAAGACCCATTGCCCTTTCTCCCTGCCTTGAAGTCAGAAATCAGCTTCTCCACCACTGCAAGACTCTTCGGTGGATGACAATGCTCAACATCACGTCCGATGATACTCCGTGTTCTCGGGAAGATACGTTCCTTGCCCTCACTGAAGAAGCGGACCTTGTCATCGGCTCCAACAAAGGTAATATCAGAGAGTAGGGTATTCAGCGTCCAAGCCAACTCTTCCAAGGTAAAATGACCACTGGGAAGTTTGATTTCTCCACTTACTTCCTGATTGGGGATAAAGTCATCCTTGCCGTTCATACTCGCATTCCAGCGATACCAGGTGGCTGCATCAGAAGGGCTTGCTTCTTCGATGCCACCACCATTGAAACAACATCCGATTTCGGTACTATCGCGAGCAACGGTCAACCAAGCATCATTGTCCATGCAACCATGAAGCATTGGTATGAGGATGTTGTTCTCTTTATCAATCATGCTTCTCACCTGTTTTTCAACGCGGGCAAGCTCACTCTCAAGTACCTCTCCGTTGGTTTCCAATGTACGGATCAGTAGCTTGTACATCCCCCTGATTTCATCATCAACACCCCACATCACCTTAGGAGGGGCGGTAATTCCTGCCTTCTCAAGGTAAGGGAAAAGGAGGTTCTCTTTTCTGGAATAGTGGTTGCCAATCTTGCTGAGACTCTTGAGTGCTGCCAAGAGATCAGCTCATGTCCGTTCATTATTATCAGAGTTACAAGCTTTTACTGCCGTTGTAAACGCTCCATCCAGAAAAGCGAGCAATCCCTCATTTTTCTTGAGGAACACAAAGGCAGGAAGGCCTGCAGTCTACTCTATGGTTTGTCCACCATTGATCTCTTCCACACTCCCGCCAAAAATGGAAGCATGTACATCACAGAGTTTCTGCACTTGTTCTTCGTTAATCTTTCCTTCTTCAATCAGTTTCTTTTCAGCTGTAGCTAAGTCTTCTGCACTGATGGTCCCGAATTCTGTTTCGTATTAATTCCTACCTACATGATTTGAATGCTAAAAAGCGCTCCAACAGCGAAGCGCTTTTTGTAAAAATGTGTATGCAATTTCCTCTCTTAGTAGGCATTTGTTATATAGTGTTCCAATTCGCCAATTTCAAAATCACGCTCCTCAAGAGCCGCCTTGACTACATCGCCGATTGACACCATACCGATAACTCGGTCATTGTCCACAACAGGAAGGTGGCGGAATCTACCAGCAGTCATAAGCTGCAAGCAGTCATCAAGATTCTGCTCAGGTTTGATGCAGGTGACACCTACTGTCATCACTTCCTTTACGGGAACTGATGCCGTATTCAGGTGCTCCAACCTGTGAGAGAAATGGCGGACAATGTCTCGCTCTGAGAGAATTCCCTTGATATCCCCATTCTCATTAAGTACCAACAGTGCACCAATCTTATGCTCGGTAAGCTTCAAAAGGGCATGTGCCAAAGTATCTTCAGGGGTGATACTGTAAACGGTGCTTCCCTTTTGATCCAGAATTGATTGTACGTTCGCCATACATAACCTCCATTTCGTATATTATCTAACTCCCTTCTAC
>NZ_JBFXGH010000129.1:0-5602 GCF_050178175.1 Sphaerochaeta sp. | reverse complement strand
AACATGGTTTGCATTCTAAGTAGTTTCATATGTGTAAAAAATGTATCACACCTGTCTGAACTCTTGCAATCATGGTCCAGTGTGTTGATTATTGTTCATTAATTGAACAAGAGTGAAATCAAAAAAATTGCAATTAGTATGCATATAATAGACCTATATAGGAATAATAAGACAAACAGTATAGGAATTTGCACACAGAAAAGGCAACCCCCTCTCTGGAAGTTGCCTCAATCTGTCTCAGACTATCCTTGGATCGATATCTGCTTCATAGTCAATGTCAGGGAAACCGAACCCATGAATGTGCTCGTACTCCTCAAGCACCCCATCCAAATCCCCTTGCAGAAGCGGTTGCCCTTCCTTTTGGAGAGCCCACCGGCGTTCCACCTCATTCTGGACCTCATCAAGCATCTCCCAGTCATCGACCCTGAGACGTCCTTCCTGATCGGTCGGAATCTCTCCTTTGGTGTAGAGCTGACCCAGGAACAATCGATAGATCTGCTGTGTGCAGTGCTCGTGGATGTTCTTCTCCTTCATCACTTGATAGAGCAGAGCCATGTAGAGTGGTACCACTGGAATAACTGCGCTTGCGCGGGTGACAAGGGCTTTGTTTACTGAAACAAAGGCTTTGCCTCCGATGGCTTCAAGTTTATCAGACAGTGCACCAGCACTGTTCTCCAGGTGTTCCTTTGCCTTCCCGATGGTCCCTTCCCGATAAACGGGGTAGGTTATCCTGGGACCAATGTAGGAGTATGCAACAGTCATGGCACCCTCTGCGAGCAGTCCCTGCTCAAGCAGATAGTCAACCCAGAGGGTCCAGTCCTCCCCACCCATGACCTTGACCGTATCCTGTACTTGCTCATCAGTAGCAGGTTCAATGGTCGCTTGTTTAACCACATCATCATCCAAGTCTACCGACAGGGCAGTGAATGGCTTGCCTATGGGCTTGAGTACCGAACGATAGGTGACCCCAGTAACAGGGTCATTTCTGAGGGGGCTTGCAAGGCTGTAGATAACCAGATCCACTTGCCCAAGTTCTTCCCGGATTTTCCTTGCAGTCTCTTCCTTGATCGAGGTGCTGAATGCATCACCAAAAACAGAGCATGCCTTCATCCCATCCTTCTTGGCCTGTTGCTCGAAAGCCATGGTATTGTACCAACCGGGGGTTGCTGTTTTCTTCTCGGCTGGTTCCCGTTCGAAGGACACATTGATAGTGTCAGCTCCTCCAGTGTAGGCAGCAACAATTCGGCTGGAAAGGCCGTATCCCGTGGATCCTCCAATGACAAGTACGCGCCTTGGGAGCGCGCTTTCAACTGGCTTTGGATAACGGGTATCCTCTCCGCTTGTTGCCTGGTGTTTTACCCAGTCAATTTGTTGTTGGACATACCGCTTGCACCCTGTAGGGTGAGCAGTCAGGGAGACATTCCGCATTACTTTTTTCGTGATGATCACAACTAAATCCTTTCTTGTTTGCTATTGACGATGCACATCCAGGATGCTTCAGCTGCAACATCCCCGTTGATGGTAATGGTTCCCTTCTGACGAACCATTACTTTGCTTACTCTCAGATTATGTACTTCAATGATAGCACAGTCGTTAGGGCGTACCTGGTTTCGGAACTTTGCATTTTCAATGGAAGCCAATACGAAGAAGGCACCATGAGGAAGAATCCCTGTCTGGACCAACCCGGCACCGCCGCACTGTGCCAAGGTCTCCACAAGAATGACCCCCGGTACCACTGGGTAGTCTGGGAAGTGACCCTTGAAGAAGAAATGATCTTCAGTGAAAACACGTTTTGCAACGGTGTGTTCCTCATCCGCTTCAATCAGCTCATCGAGGAACAGAAATGGATCACGGTGAGGTAGTAATTCCTCTGGTGTCTCAAACTGTTCTGGCATAACGTTTCCTCCTTAGTTTTCCTGATAGGCCTTGAATACAAGTACACCATTATGTCCACCAAAGCCCAGAGAATTGCTGACAGCATATCGGATTATACCATTCATTCCTTTGTTTGGTACATAGTCAAGATCACACTCACTGTCTGGATTGGTCAAGTTGAGCGTACAGGGGAAGTACTGGTCCCTGATGGCAAGCAGGCAAATGATAGCCTCAACGGCTCCTGCTGCCCCAACCAGGTGACTGGTCATGGATTTGGTTGATGAGACCTTGAGCTTATACGCACCATCACCGAATACCCTTTTGATCGCATTGGTTTCCATGGAGTCGTTTGCCGCAGTACTGGTGCCATGGGCATTGATATAATCCACCTCATCAAGGCTGGCTCCTGCCATCTCGATCGCCTGTTTCATGGCTCTGGCAGCTCCTTCCCCGTCTGGATTGGGGGCTGTGAGGTGGAACGCGTCACATGTCATGCTGTAGCCGGCAATCTCACCGAGGATGGTTGCCCCGCGCTTCTTGGCATGCGAAAGTGATTCAAGTACAAGCATCCCAGCGCCCTCTCCCATGACAAACCCATCGCGTTCCTTATCGAACGGTCGGCTGGCAATCTTGGGGGTATCGTTGTACTTGGTAGCCAAGGCCTGGAGGCGACAGAATCCAGCCACGCTGAGCTCGGTGATTGCAGCCTCCGTGCCACCGGCTAAAGCCATATCGACCAGACCAAAGCGAATTGAGTTGAACGCATCCCCAATTGCATCGGTACCGGATGCACATGCGGTGACCGTGGTGTGGCAGGGTCCTTGTATACCGAAGTGGATTGCAATATTCCCTGCAGCCTCGTTGCTGATAAGCTTTGGGATGGTTAGGGGAGCTACCGCGTGTGGGCCTTTTTCGAAGAGCTTTGCAAGGTTCTCCTCCGCAACTTCGAATCCCCCAATTCCGTTTCCAACATATACACCGCTTCTGTAAGGGTCAAAGGAACCTTTCTCCAGTTTTGCCTGATTCATTGCCTGTACGGCTGCGTGGGCGGCAAACTTGGTGAAGTCAGCCATACCTCTCAGTTCCTTGCGGTCAAGCAGGTCAGAGGGATCGAAATCCCTGACTTCCCCTGCAATCTTGGCTGGGTAGTCGGTTGTATCAAACCTGGTGATCTTATCAATACCACAGGCTCCTGCCTGTATCTGCTTCCAGAACTGTTCCACCTCCCTACCCAGTGGATTGACAGTTCCCATACCGGTTACTACCACACGTTCCATCTCTTGACTCCTTACATTGCCATCCCACCATCGACAGCCAGAACCTGGCCGGTGATGTAGGATGCTTTATCGCTTGCGAGGAACGCCACGCTCTGGGCAACCTCTTCCGTATTTCCAATTCTTGAAAGGGGAATCTGATCCTTGATCTGGTCCTTCAGCTTCTCTGAAAGTACCTCAGTCATGGCTGTCTCGATGAATCCAGGGGCTACCACATTGACCCGTACATTTCTTCCAGCGAGTTCCTTGGCGAGGCTCTTGGAGAATCCAATAATGCCTGCCTTGCTGGCTGCATAGTTGGTCTGTCCCCCATTGCCCACAATACCGACGACGCTGGAGATGTTGACGATGGCACCCTTTCTCTGGGTTGCCATCAGTCGGCCGATACGCCTGCAGGTGAGGAATACTGAAGTGAGGTTGACGGCAATAACATCATCCCAGGCTTCATCCTTCATCCTCATGATCAATCCATCACGGGTGATCCCGGCGTTGTTTACCAGGACATCGATGTATGTTGCTTCATTGACCACCGCTTCCAGTGCAGAGGCAACACGCTCCCTGTCAGCCATATCGCAACTGATGTGATTCGCTTCCAGTCCTTCTGCCTTGCTCCTGGAGAGGTACCAAACTTCGTATCCCTCACTTAGCAATGTCTCTATGATTGTTCTCCCAATTCCCCGTGACCCTCCAGTCACCAGGGCGTGCTTCTTTTCACTCATGATTCCAATTCCTTCTTGTAATTCCAGATTGCATCCTCACTGCCGAGACTTCGGCAAGGGATTTCCGCATTACTGTTTTTCCAAAGCCCGCTGAGTACCGTTCCAAACCCGGTTTCAGCTACCTGTGCATGCTTTTCTTTTGCCAAGGAAGAGAGATGCTTCATTGCCTCCGTCCAGCGCACTGGTTTTGCCAACTGCATTGCCAGATGCTCCTTTGCTTGCTGAGCGTCCTTGATCACATCCCCATCCACACTCGAGATTACCAAGGAGTGGGGGTTCTTGAAGTCGAGCGTTTCCAAGAAAGCAGAGAAAGGCTCAGTTGCACCCTCCATGAAGGGGGTGTGGAATGGGCCGGAGACTTTCAGGGGAATGACTCTCCTCGCTCCCTTTGCCTGCAGGACTTCCTTGCCTTGGGCGATGCTCTCCTGCAAGCCAGCGATAACCACTTGTGTGGTGCTGTTGTCATTGGATGCATACAGTCCTGGGATCTGTGCTTCTCTCAGGGCTTGTTCAACAGTTGCATAATCCAACCCAATGATGGCCGCCATCCCCAGCTTTCCCTGTATCTCTTCAATCTTTCTTGCTTCTTCGTCCATCAATGCAGATCGTTTGGTGACCAAGGAGAAGAGCGTTTCATCATCAAGGATGCCGCCTCCTGCAAAAGCAGAAAGCTCGCCAAGGCTGAACCCGCTATGGGCAGCAAATGAGAATCCAAGCTCGGTTAGTCTCAGATGTGCACTGCGGTTGGCTAGGGTTACCGCGAGCTGTGTCGCCACAGTCTGTTTCAATTCCTCTTCGCTGCCTTCAGCGAGCAATTGGTACAAGTCCAGGCCACTTACATCACTTGCAAGAGCAAAGAGATCCCTTACTTGCTTGCTTGCTTCATAGAGATCCAGGGCCATCTTCGGTTTCTGCGATCCCTGTCCGGGGTAAAGTGCTATCAATACGTCCATGTAAGTAGCGTTCCTCCGTAGGTCAATCCTGCCCCGAATCCCACCAGCAGAATTCTTTGGCCCTTCTTGAGCAGTCCCTCTCTGTCCATCTCCCTCAGTGCAAGGGGGATGGATGCCGCTGAGGTGTTGGCAAATCGATCGATATTCATGTAGAACTTCTCTTCTGGGATTCCATAACGCTTGGAACAGGCTTGGATGATTCTTCGGTTTGCTTGGTGCGGGACAATCCAGTCAATGGATTCCATATTCAGGTTGTTTCGTTCAACCAGGGCCAGGATGGTATCTCCAATCGTTCTCACCGCAAAGGAGTAGACCGCTCGGCCGTCCATCTCAATGGCATGTTTCTCTGGGTGGATGGTCAGTGCCTTGGTCCCGGCAGCCTCAGCCTTGAGCAAGGTGTCGATAAGACCCGATTCCTCTTGCCCTGAGGACTCAAGCAGTGCACATCCTGCTCCATCTCCAAAGAGTACGCAGGTGTTTCGGTCATTCCAGTCAACTACGCCTGAGAGTTTCTCTGCTCCTACCACCAGGGCATTTTTCATGGAACCTGTGGTGATCATGGCCCGGGCAACTTCCAGGGCGTAGATGAAGCCGGTGCAACCGGCACTCACATCCAATGCAGGTCCGGTTATGCCGAATTGTTCTGCAATCATACAGGCAACGGAAGGAAACCCAGGATAGTCCGGGGTAGCTGTTGCGCAGACGATGCCATCAATTTGGGATGCTTCCCGGTTGTAGCTTGCAAGAAGATCATCGATGGCTTTATAAGCGAGATTACTGG
>NZ_JBFXGH010000128.1:0-5668 GCF_050178175.1 Sphaerochaeta sp. | reverse complement strand
CATGGAGAGCCTCAGGGGCCATACCAGTGGTTTCTGTGTACCCACGTATGTCATCGATGCACCAGGCGGTGGTGGAAAGATTCCCATCATGCCCAACTACATTCTCTCCTGGTCCACGAACAAGGTGATTCTTCGTAACTTCGAGGGTGTCATCACGACATACCGTGAGCCGGATAACTATTCCTCAGTTATGTGCGATCGTAATTGTGAAAAATGCACCCTTGAGTTGAAACTGGATGACAGTGATGAGTTCAAGGCACACGGTATTGAGAAGCTTTTGGCGGATTACGATGACAGTTACTCCCTGACTCCTGAGGGGCATGTATCGATAAGCGAGGCATATGCTGAAGCCAACAGTGTAGAGGAGCGCTAGGAATGGGTGATATGAACGACACCTTAGTGCATCTGGATGGGGCGCTTGTGCAGCATGGAAAGAGCAATGACCGGATCTACTTGATGGATCCGGGCACTGCTGATGTTTCGCTGCTGGTTCCCAAATTGGTGAAATTGGCAGAAGAAAACGGTTACGGGAAGATTTTCACCAAGATTCCCCGCTCTATCTCCGCGCCATTCCTGGACGCGGGATTCCTGATCGAGGCAACGGCAGAAAAGCTCTTTCACGGCGAGGAAGAAGGGCTCTTCCTGGGAAAGTTCCTTGACAGGAAGCGCCAGGAGGAGAACCTCTGTTCTGCATATGAAAGCGTGCTTGCATTGGCTCTCTCTGCTAAGCGAAGGAAACCAAGGCGGAAGTACTCTGTACGTCTGTGCTCCAAAGAGGATGCTGTGTCAATGGCAACAATCTACGGCAAGGTCTTCGACTCCTACCCCTTTGCAATTGATGACCCTTCGTTCATCATGAAAACCATGGATGAGGGTACCATCTACGCTGGGATTGAGGAGGATGGCAATCTTGTTGCGCTGGCCTCAGGAGAGTGCAGCTTCAAGGAAGATGAACGTTTCTCTGAGATGACTGATTTTGCCACCCTACCCAACAAGCGTGGCAACGGGTATGCCCTCCACTTGCTTGCATTCCTGGAAGATGAGCTCAGGGAGAGAGGAATTCTTACTGCCTATACCATTGCAAGGGCTATCTCGCCTGGTATGAACATCACCTTCGCCAAGGCCGGCTACACCTATGGTGGCAGATTACACAACAATACCCATATTGCAGGAACTATCGAGAGTATGAATGTATGGTACAAGAGCTTGGCTTGACCAAAGATTGTACATAATTTTTCGCTTGTAACCATTGTTATCACTGTCTATGCAGCCATGGGTGGTCTCTGGTCTGTCACCCTCACCGACTTCATCCAGGTTTTCCTGATCGTTATCGGTATGGTAGTAGCCGTTCCTTATGCCCTCAAACTGGCCGGCGGCTGGGCAACAGTCAAACAAACAGTACCAGCTGAGCATTTCAGCCTCACTGAAGGTATTGGAGGCTGGGGCCAGATTATTGGCTTTGTCATCATGTATGTAGCCACCTTCTCCGTCGGTCAGGAAGCTGTCTCCCGCTATTATGCAGCACGTGGCGGAAAAGCCGCTGTACAAGGCTCAATCATTGCAGCAATCGTTAACTTCCTCTTTGCCTTCATCCCGGTTATCCTTGGCCTGGCCATGCTCAGCTTGTTCAACCAGAACCTGCTCGATGGGAATGTGGTTGACGCACTATCTGGCAATAGCCGCTATGCACTTCCCTCATTGGCTGTGGCATCCATGCCTGCAGTAGTAACCGGTATTCTCTTTGCCGGCATCATCAGTGCGACGATGAGCTAGGCAGACAGTGATCTGCTTGGCGCAGGTTCCATCTTCGGCAACGACCTGTACAAGGTATTCATCCATAAGGGAGCCTCAAGTGCGCAGGTCATGCGGGTGACCAAGATCACCATGGTGGTCATTGCCCTCTTCAGTCTGGTCACGGCAATATCCTCACACACCTTGCATTCTCCTTCACCCTGAGAGCAGCAGGTACCTTTTCCCCTATGTAAGGGGCCATTTCTGGAAAAAGTCCTCCAGCGCAGGCTCCACTGCATCGATACTCAGTGGAAGTATCGTATTCTTCCTGATGGATACGGCTATCATCCCCTCCATCCCTGGAGTGAACAACATAATTCCCGAGCTGTTGGTGAGCCTGGTGGCTTTCCTGATCTTCAGCAAGGCATTCCCTCCAAAGAGTGAGTCATTCGACCTACTCTATGAAGAGGACTGATGCAATAACACAAAATCTCTCTTAGCCAATGAAGCCGTCGCAGTTGCGACGGCTTCTTATCTACACGCAGGCATTGTTGTTTCTACAGATTATGCCAATACTCCTTGGGAACGGGATTGGCACCTTCCCAGATAATCTGGCGGAAGTGGATTGGATCGGTATTCCCTTCTGTATTGATGAAAAGCACCTGGCTCTCCTCATCCAAGCCCAGTGCGTCCTTCAGCTCTTTGAGTCCTGAATACTGCATGATTGAGGCAAAGGCACCGAGCGTCACAGCCCCACTCTCTCCACTGATGATGAGGGGATCGCCATTGAGCGGCGTTGCATACATTCTCATACCCTTTGCAGCTACATAATCTGGGACCTTGATGAATGCATCAGCATCCTCTTTGAGAATCTCCCATGCGATGGGACTCGGATCTCCACAGGCAAGCCCGGCCATGATGGTATCGAGTGCACCCCCAACAGAGTGAGGTTTCCCATCCCCGGCAAGCGCACTTTCATAGATACAGGCCGCTTTGTCCGGCTCAACTACGATACATTTCGGTGCATCCTGCCCAAAGAGCGCATGATAGAACCCAATTGCTGAGGCTGCCAAGGCACCAACACCTGCCTGTATGAAAAGATGGGTCGGCTTCACAATACCGACACCGGTGAACTGCTCCTGGGTTTCTGCAAGCAAGGTAAGATAACCCTGCATGATCCAGGTGGGGATTTCTGTATAGTTGTCCCAGCTTGTGTCACTGATAATGATCCAACCGTTCGCCTCTGCATCTGCAGCAACCTGTCGTACAGCATCATCATAGTTGCCGTCCACGATCACGACCTTTGCTCCATTGCTCTTGATTGCATCAATGCGTCGTGTACTTGTTCCAGAGTGAACGTAGATGACACATTTGAAGCCCAGGCGTTTTGCCGCCCACGCAATTCCCCGTCCATGGTTCCCATCGGTTGCACTGGCAAAGGTAAGATCACCAACCTTATCCTTGACTTCCTGGCTGGCAAGATACTCAAAGGATGTGTCAGGGCCGGAGAGACCCAGCAATTTCTGGAGATATCGATACAGGGCAAAGGAACCTCCCAAGACCTTGAAACTGTTCAACTGCAAGCGACTTGACTCATCCTTGGTCCAGATACCGCCTACACCAAACATTGCTGCCAGATTGGGCAACCCCTGCAGTGGACTCATTCTGTAGCCAGGAATTTGTCGATGGAATCGGCGGGAACACTGGGCTTGTTTCATGGAAAAGAGTTCCTCAGCCAGGCGGGTGTTCTTCTGGTGGGGCTCACGAACAATGTACGATATTTCCTGATGTGTACCGGTCATATCATCCTCCAATATGTTAATTACTTATATACTTCAATTTTCTTCATTAAACTACTAATATCAGCAAATATTCAAGTACTCATTACCGATATGACCAATTAATCCCAAATACATCAAGTTCGTGATTGTTTCATCCTTGCATCCATGGCAAGACATCCTTGCTGGTTCGTTTCTTTGGAAGATTCTTGATGAAGGGATTGCTGAACAAATCATATGCACATTGTATGGACAGCCTAGCTGGTTCCACAAGGGTTTGCCCCTACTCTTTTATGCGATACGTTTCATCTGTAAGGAAATATCTGAGTTCACCATCAGATGCTTTTTCGCTGAGTACCACTTCCTTGTCATCGGTGAGGAATACTGCTTGTACGCCGTCAAGGCTGTTGATCAGGTCCATGCCCTTCTCATACCCCAACGCATAGACACTGGTGGAAAGTGCATCTGCCAGGAAAGAACTTTGGGTGATGATACTTACACTGGTGAAATCACTTTCTACAGGAAACCCGGTCGTGGTGTCCAGGATATGATGGTATATTTCCCCTTCAAGCTCGAGGAATCGCTCATATGGTCCACTGGTAACCAAGGAGGTATCATCGAGCTCCACAATCATCACATAGGCACCCCGGCCATCATCTGGGTCCTGAATCCCAATTCTCCAGAGGGATCCATCAACCTTCCTTCCCAGCGTCAGGACATTTCCCCCGAGATTCACGATTGCCTTATCAACTCCATGATCAAGAAGAATTTGCTTTACCTCATCAGCTGCATATCCTTTGGCGATACCTCCAAGGTCGAGCGCCATTCCCTCTACGGGCAGATATACTTCACGCGTTTCCGGCTCTAGGATGACTTTGGTGTAGTCAACCAAGGGAAGCAAGGCTGCAATCTCCTCATCGGGAGGTCTTCTCGCATTTTCCCCACCAATGTCCCAGGCTTGTACCAGAGGAGCAATGGTCGGGTCGAATGCCCCCTCACTCAGGCGGGCTATCTCAAGTGCTTTCTCGATTACTGCAAAGGTATCAGGAGAAACCTGTACGGCTTCCTTACCGGCATTGGCATTCACCAAGGCAATCTCACTGGAGTCTGTGTGAAGGCTCATATGGTTCTCTATCTCCCTGATCCGGTCAAAGGCAGCAGAGAACGCTTCCTCACTGGGGTGGTCGTAGATGGTAATCGTGCAGACGGTTCCCAGCATGAGAAAACTCTGCGACTCTGGTTCGGGCGCAGGTTTGTCGCAGGATACGAACAACAAAGAGATCCCTATAAGTAATATTGAGAGTAACGGTATTCGGTATTTCATATATAGCTAGGCATTATGATAAAAACAACAGGAAGTTGCAACGCCTCAGCACAACAAGCAACAGGACGTCATGTATAGAAAAAGACGACCTCAAGATTTCATTTAGCAATTACAGTGATCAGTTCAGCAGAGCGCTTTCATCCACCTGGGCATCAACGGCTGCCCTGCTGATGGCTTCAATTCCGTTCAGGCAACCTGCCTTGGTGGAATACCCGTCCTCAGCCATCGCAACATTCAAGCCGTTTGAAGCCAAGAGCCGGTATCGATATTTCCCAGCGCTGTCAAAATACACCTCATACTTTGGGTATTTTAGCGAAGGACCCGGTTTTTGAAGGGTCTGGTCCTCTATCGGGGAAAGGGCATTCTTCTTGATTGTCTCCACACCTTCCCTGCAGGTTGCAAGGCTTGAGTAGTTCTTGCTGGTAAGGACCGTCTGATAGTTTGCAGCTTGAAGGCTGAACCGATAGAACCCCTTTGGGGTCTTGGTGATAATGAATCTTCCTGGCATAGACTGCTCCTCCTCACTAATCTATCTTCAGTATAGGAACCCAATAGTATAAAAAGCAAGAAGAGGACAATAGTTTCCCCTGGGCAGCCTTGACCAACCCCAATTCTACGCTTACTATGCTACTTGCTGGATCTGGAAAAACGGAACGGGGTGTGATTCCCCGGCGGTCCCGCCACTGTAATCGATGATGAAAGCAGACGATGCCATTGTCCCTTCGGGGATGAGAAGGCCTGTCAGTAAGAAGAGTCGTAAGCCAGGAGACGTTTCCAGATAATGATTCTTCGTGGAGAAAGAAACAGCCATGATTATGTATATCGTCCAGATATT
>NZ_JBFXGH010000127.1:0-5699 GCF_050178175.1 Sphaerochaeta sp. | reverse complement strand
TTCTCTTTCCCATCCTATTACCATTCTCGATGATGGCTCCACCAGCAATGAGAATAGGCTGGGGGCTGTGAAGGATATTCTTTTTGCCATCGACCAGCTGGACCTCAAGGAGGACCTGTTGGTCTTGGCAGGAGATAATCTACTCGACTTCTCTTTCTCGGGTTTTGTTTCTTTCTTCAGGGAGAAGCAAGGCACGTGTATCATGCGTCACTATGAACCTTCCATTCCCCGGCTCCAGAGGACCGGTGTGGCCTCCATCGATGACTCAGACAAGGTCATATTGATGGAGGAGAAGCCCAAGGAGCCAAAGAGTCACTGGGCAGTCCCTCCTTTCTATGTCTACAAGAAGGAGGATATCCCCAAGATCAAGCAGGCAATTGCTGCTGGCTGTAACACTGATGCCCCGGGTTCTTTCATTTCCTGGCTGTGCAACCAGACTTCTGTCTATGCGTACCCTATGCCGGGCAAAAGGTGGGATATTGGGAACCTTGATGATTATGAGCAAGTGAAGACCGAATATAAGGGTCCGAAGAAACAGGAGGACTCTAAACCTGTTTGTCCTGCTTTTTACAATGAATTTGTACCATGAGCTTTGAAAGTGGGTTACACTACGAGAGATATTCATAAGGGGAAACAGATTACCATGCCACATTCCTTAGAAAAACAGTTCACCTCTTTGTACCCTTGGGCAGAGAAGAAAGACATTCACACAGCCTATGCTCCCTACCGGGTATGCCCGCTGGGTGCACATATTGACCACCAGTATGGCATTATTACCGGGTTTGCCTTGGATAAGGGAGTTTCCTTGCGGTTCCTCGTTTCCAATGATGGGGCAGTGAATCTGGACAGCATGAACTTTCCCGAACACGTCTCTTTTGATTTGCAGGATATTGGGGAGAGGCAGGGGAATTGGGGTGATTACGCCAAGGGTGCTGCATATGCACTTTCCCAGAATTATGAATTGAAGAATGGTATCAAGGGTGTGATCAAGGGGACCCTTCCCATCGGGGGGCTCTCTTCCTCTGCTGCAGTGGTATTGTGTTATATCAATGCACTCTGCTTGGCAAACGGTATTGAACTCTCTGCCTCTGAGCTGATCAAGACAGCGTTGTTTGCTGAGAATGGGTATGTAGGGATCAATGTAGGGAAACTCGACCAATCATGCGAGGTGCTTTGCAAGAAACAACATCTGCTTACCCTCGATACCCGCGATGATTCCTTCTCCCTGATTCCCTCTTCCCCCTCGCTTCCCAAGTTTGAGATTGCCATTTTCTACTCGGGTGTTTCCCGGGTACTCGGAAGTGGCTACAACACACGGGTGGATGAGGCAAAAAGTGCTGCATACAGCCTGAAAGCCTTTGCCGGGATTGAGTATGGCCTCTACAAGGATACAAGACTCAGGGATGTTCCTTCCTCTGTGTATGAGGAGTATAGAGACCAACTCCCGGAGGTGTTTGCAAAGCGTGCCCAACACTACTTCACGGAGATGGATCGCGTGGAGAAAGGCATTGAGGCCTGGAAAGAAGGGGATTTGGAGACCTTTGGAAAGCTGGTATTCGCTTCAGGATACAGTTCCATCCATGCCTGGGAGACAGGGTCTCCCGAGCTGAAGGCAATCTATGAGATTTCAGAGCATGTTCCTGGTATCTACGGCTGCAGGTTCAGTGGTGCAGGCTTTAAAGGGTGTTGCATGGCTCTCATTGATCCAGCGTATAAGAAAGAGATAAAGGAACAGGTTACCAGAGAATATCTACAGCAATTCCCCCAATACAAGGACATCTTCTCTGTCCATTTCTGCAAGACTGATGATGGGGTGAGAGTGGAGTAGATATAGATAGCTTATACCTTGACAAATATGTCAAAATTGATATATTGAGGATGTATTGAATTTATGACTGTAGAGTACTACCCGCTGACAGCAAAGGATGAGGGGTTCTCACGAATTGAGAAATTCATGAGAAAAGAATTAAGAAAAAGGAAGGATCTTGCAATTCTTGTTCAAGAATTCCTGAAAAGGGTAAATAAGAGTAGTACCTTACAAGCCTTCAAAGATGTAGAAGAAATCGCAGATCTAGAGTTTTCTACCACCTGCAACGGTAGGGATAAAGTCAGGCTACAAGAAATGAGAATCCCGATACAACGTAAAGGAGGTGTTGTGCGGATATATTTCATTGAGAGTAGGTATAGCAAAAACAAGCTTTTGCTTATTGATGGTGAAATTAAACATAAGAAATCCTCTAATATCAAAGACAACGTTAAATCTTTGATATTCAGTTTAGATTATTAACGAATGGTGGAGAATATGTTGGAAACAAGACCAATTTCGGAATTATTCAGGAAAGAGTTGGAAGCAGACCATGAGTATGCAGAATGGTCGTCTCAAATGAGGGCCCTTGCATCTTTCCTAGCCGATTACGAATACTTGAAGGACTTGCATAAGTATACACAAGCGGAAGTTGCTTCAAGATCTGGAACCAATCAGAGTGCAATTTCTAGGCTTTCTCGGCTAAAAGGGAAGCCTACCTATGATTTGCTGAGAAGAATAAGCTCAGCAGTCGGAGGAGATCTTTTTGTCACACCACTTGGCAAATATTCTGTCACTCTTAACTATGAGCATTTTGACATTGCAGAGAAAATTGCTTCAGAGAAATCAATGGAAGTCCCTGAGTTACTTGAAGAAATACTGCAAGATTATTTTGACTCCCATACTTTAGATTGATTTAGCAAATCGGCACTCATTACATGTACCTCCACTTCCTTGGATTAAATAATGTTCGGATAAGGAGGTGCTACACCATCCTCCTCCCCTCACTATGCCCAGGATCCATCTCTAACACCTTCTTGAACGCCTCTTCTGCTTCCTTCTTGTTGTTCTTGCCTAGGTTGCCAAGGCCGATGAGGAAGAGACAGTGAATCCTGTTTCTCTTTGATAGGTCTTCAGTGAATACCTGGAGATCAGGGAGAGAGACTGCAAAGTAGTCAATGCTCACCTCATCATCCATATGCTCCTTGCCATATCTCAAGAGTTCATCAAAACTGCTTGTTGCTTCTTGCTCTCTTCCCAGCTTTCGCAGTGCGAGGCCCTTGTAGAGAATCTGATGAGGACTCTGGTCGTAGTAATACATTGCTCCACTGGCAGTCAACAATCCCCGTGTGGCCAGATTCCAATGATGTACTGCAAGCTCATGGTTGTTTTCTTGCTCAAACAAGCACCCCAATAGGTAATGAACCTCATTATCCTTATTTCCCTCAAGCTTACCCTCATGCAGATTTTCAGGGTAGGTAAGTGCTTGGTTCAAGAGGTCTTTTGCTTTTTCAGGATCAGATTGTTTCTTTGCCAACTCCACCTGCGTAATGACATATTGGGTTGCGATCTTGCCTTCCCCACCTTCCCAAGGATGGAAACTGTAGGAAAACTCCAGCTTACGTGCCCTCTCATAGTCCTTTGTGAGGTTCAGCAAGGTAATATACTCAATCATCAAGTCATCACGGCGGAATACCAAATCCCTATGCTGTTCCAGGAAGACCTTCCTCTCTTCCGGTTTTCTCCCGCATTTCTTATACAGCTGGTCGAGCTCGTAGAGCAGACGGTCGTCCTCAGAATCCAGAGAAAAAGCACGCTCAAGAGCCACTCTTGCTCTCTCTGGGTCTCCTTCTTGGTTGAAATATACCAAAGAGAGACAGCGAAGCGTCTTTGCATGTTCTGGGTTGCTTTTGTTGGCTTGTTCCCATGATTCTTTTGCTCGCTCGTGTTCCCGTTTATCATACCAGTACGTACCAAGGAGGTAATGCACTTTCCAGAGATTCTTATGGGTACTTGCGAGTGATGTAAGGATCTTCAAGTCATCAAGGGTATTTGGGAAGTATGTGCTATCCTCCAGGGCTTCGGCCTGAGTTAGGAGTCTCTCTGTTTTCTTGGGTTCCGCGCTGTAGTGTGCCTTGGAGTAAAGCACCATGGGATTGGTTACTCCCTCTTGTGGGAGGATTGAAAAAGCCTTTTCATACATGCCAATCTCTGCGTACAAGCCAGCGAGGGTCAGGAGACGATAGGTGCCAATGGAGCAAACGTCATACATGTTTGTTGTATTTTGCTTGGTTGTTTTTATGCCTGCTCGTAAATCATGCGCAAGAGTATCAAATGGATCGATCTCAAGTGTCTCTCTGATGATCTCTTCAGCTTTTTCTCTGTTTCCTCTCTGCAACTCCGCAAAGGAAAGATAATCACGCGTTTTCAGGTTGTGGCTGTTTCTGATAAGGGATTTCTCCAGGAAGGTTGCTGCCTCTCTGTAGTGCTTCTTTCTCAGTTCCAGGATGCCGAGATGGAGAAAACCCTGCTCCTGCTGCTTTCCGTCCCAGATAGCCTTGTAGAAGGCATCATAGGCTTCCTCAAAGCGTTCTTGATGGAACAGGCTGAGACCGAGAAGTGTATATGCCTTGCTGTCGATTGGATTGGGGTTGTGCTTGGTTGCCCTCTCAATGGCCGTCCTGAAGAGCTTCTCGCTTCTCTCAAACAACCCTCTCTTGAGTAAGAGTTCGCCATATCCAGTAGTACATCGGTAGTCCTTCGGATCTCGCTTGAGTGCTTCCTGATAGTAGGGTTCACTTCTGAAGGTAGCGTGTCGATACTGCTCCAGGTGCACTGCGGCTAAGTACAGCTCTTCTACTGTATCAATGTTCTCGGGGGCAGGGATAGCTTTTGCTGGATCGGGAATATCGGGTGCTTGTTCCCTGTTTTGTATGTTTGAGGAAAGCAATCGCTCTCCATCGTTTGCATAGAGCGATATAGTATGGGCTGCTTCTGGCAACGTTGTCTCAAAGCACTCTGCTGCCTTGAGTATGATTTGCTTATCAAAGAGAACACCATTGGAAGATGAAGTTACAACAAGTCTTTGGGAGACCTCGCTGCTCGCATAGAGTGAGAGCTTCTTTTGTTCGTCCAGGGAGAGTACTACGTCCTTGGTAGCGTTGATCACCCTGGGTGCCTTCTTGTAGGGAAGGAAGTACTGCTTGAACGTCTTCTCTTCTCCAGGTTCGAGGAACGTAAAGTCAGGCTGGTTATCGGTGAAGACTCCAGTCATCAATTCTACATAGGGGCCATTCTCATCAGTGAGGTTTCTGTCCCATGCCTTGCCGAAGTCACCACAGCCCCATGTCCACTGTTTTTTTCCAGGAGAGATGTGGTGGTCGGCAATATGGAGAATACCTGTCTGCTTCTGGTGGTCGTAGCTTCCCACGAAGTCATAGTCACTATGGTAGGCCATGTATGAGGTGGGAACCGGGATGTTCTTATAGCGGGAGATGTCGACTCCCTCACTATAGTCATGCTTGTAATAGATGCCTGTGGCTATCGGGAATGTCGATACATCCCGCTTGCCATGATCCATGACAGCATGCACATCAGGGGGGAAGATGGACTGGGTATGGTCATTCACTGCAATGGCTGGATTCGCCCACCAGAGAAAGGTTTGGGGGAACTGGGTGGGGTTGTACAACTGGCCGGTGATCTCGACATATGCCTTGTCTTCATAGAGGGTGATGGTGGCGGTGGAAGTGGTGCCATACATCCTGTCAGTGTCATGTAGCTGGATGCTGACTGAGTGCTTGCTTGCATCTTCCTTGGTCTGGTAATCAACCGGCATGAAGGTGGTCGGACGGTGGTGCTGGGGCCAGTTGAATTCGATTCCGCCGCTGATCCAAGG
>NZ_JBFXGH010000126.1:0-5767 GCF_050178175.1 Sphaerochaeta sp. | reverse complement strand
GAGATAGGTGATGAAGGTCTGCCTATTGATTCCTATCCGCTCACTCAATTTGGTAATATTTGGAACAAACGGAGCTGATTGCGCAATAATTGACAACAGTTGCTTGATCTTTGGGATATAGGCAGGTTCTATACCACGCACCATAGGCAACTCTTGTTCCAGAATCATAAGCACTGTTTCTTCCAATCGCATGGGGTAATCCCCTGCACCCTCAAGGTAGTAAGGGTAATATCCGAACTTCAAGTAATCTGAAAAATACCTAAAGGGTTTGACCCGAGAAACAATCTCTTGAGCAATCTGGCCATGTTTATCCAGAAGATCCGTAATTGAGAACGCAGGAAAAGACATCTTTGTTTCAATTTCCAGATATTCTCGGAATGAGAGCCCTGGGAGTTCATACATCAGTGCTCTTCTGCTCAAATCAGCCTTACCCCTTTCCAATTCAAGCAAGGAAGAACCAGTGAAGACGATATGAAGCATAGGGAATTCATCGTACAGATTTTTAATTGCAATGGTCCAATCAGGATATTTATGCACCTCATCCAAGAAGATATGGGTGCCTCCATGCTTTACGAAGGTATCAACAACGTCTAGCAGAGGGTTGTCCGCAAAATATAGATTATCCAAGCTTACATACAGGGCAAGATCTTGGTTATCCCCAAACGCCTTTTTTATATGTTGCAAAATAAGTGTAGTTTTTCCACACCCTCTGGCTCCCCTGATTCCCACAAGACGAGCATCCCATGAAACGGTAGTCTCAAACTCCCGTACCAGGGACATATCAGTATACTGCAATCTTCTTCGATAAAACTCGTATAACCTATCCATACTATAAGCATACGGCACATTGCCATTTTTGTACACTGCATTCACCAATTTTCAATGAAATTGGTTACTATATCCACCAAATTTATATTATTTTTGGTTGTATCGACAACCATTTAGAATTTCAGATACCTATAAGCATACGCAAAGCACCCCAATATAGGCACTTTCTTGAACCTTACATACGCAATGCCTACATATATCTGGGATACTGCATCGACGTACCACAACAGTTCGTGTGGATACAAAGAGTTCATGTCTTCAATTCATGAGCAAGGCTTTCCCATGTTTCCTGAAGCTCCTTGAATGCATGCATGTAAGAGCCCATGATGCGAGTAACAATTTCATCGGTGACCTCTAGGTCATAGATTTGGCCACGGTCCCGGATCATATCCATCCAGGGCTTTCCTTCTTGTATCAGCCCAACAGCCAATGCTGCATGAACAGCATCCTTTGGGCCATACAGTCTCTGGATGCCTTGATCCTTGAGATAGCCACCTAGTACTTTCCAGCTCAACTCATGGGTATTTTCAAAAGAGTGAATCATACCCTCTTGTTCCAATGCACTGAGAGATCGTTGTTTTGCCAATACTACAGCATCCGCTAATTGTGAAAGAGCCAGAGCATAGTATGGTAGTTGCTTGACCCAAGGGGTCTCCCTATTCTTTCCCATACTCCTACATGTGCATATGAAGGGTCAATCATCAAACAACTGCTCAAAGGTAGGGTTACTCTCTTCCTCGCTCTCTTCCTCGTAATGGCCCTCTTCAAGTTGTACAATGGAGCTGTCAGCTTCTGTTTGGTACAGATAGAGTTGATCAAGATACTCAATCGCACTACGAATCTTCGACCGCAACAAATACCCACTCTTGTCTACACGGGACAAGAGTTCTTCCAACTTAATCCCAGGTTGCCAGTCGTAAGCCTTTGCATGGAAGCGTACAATCTTCTCAAGGATCTGCTGCATCTCTTCATGGCTGAGCGGCTTCAGTTGAGGAGCTTTCACAATGGAATCCAGCACTGATTTCATAGGCTCCTGTCCTTCAGGATACAACTCTTCCAGATTCTGATACTCATTCTTTGCCTCTATAATATCCTCCGTATAGGAAGAACTGAAGGCAAAAAGACTGAAGGTAGCTTCCAGCTGCTTGGCAGGGAAAAGAAATGAAGCAAGATTATTGTATGCCTTTGCCCTCGCCTTCTTGCTAAGACGACCAATGAGCTCAGATTCATCAAAGAGAACCACCCACCCGTTATACCCGAGCTGTACGAACAGATGGCTGAGAAAGGCCACATAGTCCTGGGCATGACGAGATTTCACAAAATTCTGGTTGAATACTACCTTTTCCCCAAAAATCCTACGATACATTTTCTTGATCTGGAGGCTGGGTACAAAATCCCCTTCCAAATCTGTCTGCAGCAGGAACTGCTCTTCCATATCGTCGGTATGGAGGTAGGACCGTAGCAAATAGTACAAACGGTCGGTCTCAAGCTGTGTTGCCCCATACAGCAAGAGGTCGTTGGTCAAGGGAGAGTTCGGGGAAAGCTTGTTCAGTTCCTGGGTAAACCCTGGCTGTACATGGTTGGGCAAGTAAGTATTGTTTACCAACTTTGGGTACACCAAGTAAAGTTTGTCCAGAGGTGTCTCCTTACTCAAGGAGATCAGGGATACGACCATGTTTCTCTGATGAGCCAACGTATAGATGGTGTTGATAAGATGGGTCTTCCCTTCACCATATTTCCCACTGATGATCATGGAATCACTTATCTTGGAGTCACAAACACCATCCAGTTTCTCTATGATATCATCCAAAAGTTCCTGTCTGGCTTCTGCAAAGTGGTGACCTATAGCCTTGGAAGGAACCCCTGAGCGCAGGGCCTCGATCATATGTCTCTCTTCATAACCCCAAGCCATGTTCTTCCTCCTCAGCAGTATCTTGTTGGGCAAGGAATCCCAACGTCGCTTGATTGACCAAACGAGGAATTGACACACCCCCCAGTCTGGCCTGTGTTATCAATTGTTTCGCATGCTCTTCATCCAAAGGGGAAGCCTGTACATTGATATGCTGTACCAGCTGGGCAAGCTTCTGGCTCATCTCTACCAACAACGATGGTGAATATTCCTGGAGTGCAATCGCATCAAGATCGGCAATATCGGTAAACTTGTTCACTCGCTTTGAGCGTACCTCATTCTGGATTCGCATCCAGAGTGCTTGGTATGACTTCAATCCAGCATTCTCATTATCGAGCAATTCCCCTGAGAACGCATATACCACCATGAAATGGTTGAAGGTATCAATGTCATCAATCAATTGGCGGATGCTTTCATACGTATCTTCCCGTTTCATCTTGGTATAATGCAGGGGATTCATACCTGACCTATCAACCAGGACCTCAAGATTGTCAACGGTCACCAACAGCCCGGTGTATCCACTCAGATGCACCAATTCAGCAAGACTGCGCAGCAAATTACGGGCATTATACTTGGTGATCCTGGTAGGAGCCAGACCCAATGGCCTGAGCAGGGTCATCCGAATCTTCTTATCCCCATGCATCCATGCAAGCAGAAGTTCCTTGTTTGTTTCTTCCAATACTGGATGACCAAGCAAGGAACCGCAGAGCAAACTGCAAGCAAGAGAAAAGTTATTATCCATCCTTGGATTATCAAGGAACATCTCTTTTAGCTGGTTACGTATCTCCCGCCTGGTTATTCCATCAGCCAGACCTTGCTGGGCAAGGAAATCAAGGAAGGTGAGGCCTGGGTCAATGTCTTTGCTCTCAAATCCCATTGCCTGGACAATCTTCTCACTGCAATGATTGAGCAAGTCCATGATATTAGCTTGTCGAAGCACCTCTAGATAGAACTCCCTGAAATCATGAAGCCAGAGGGTCTTTGCAGAAATGCTGACCGTTACATACTTCCTTTGCTTTGCAAGGGACTGCAAAAGGTGAAGGGTATGAGTCTTCCCACTTCCCTTTCTTCCCGTAATGAACTTGATCTTGCTCCCACCAGCCTTGATGAACTCATCAAGATATTTCTCCTGATAGAAGTCAGTAAGAAATTGGATTCCAACTGAAAGTTGGCTAAGCAATTGGTCACTTTCGGGGACTTCTCCCTGAGAAAGCTGGGCAATGGTTGCACGCATATTGGTCTGCATTTCCATCAAACTACCTCTTTTAATAGAATCGTATGGTTGCGAGATAGTATTCTCTTCCAGTCTGGTCAAGAATCCTCAGTGCCTTGGAGTTGTTTCTGCTTGGACCAAACTGGAATGACCTCCCTCCCTTTACTTCCACTTCTTGGGCATCAAAAAGCCGGGCAATATCGAATGCATAACTTTGTTGGTCATACTCCTTGCGTGAGCGGCTCATCGGCACCAAGTATTTATAGAGCGTGGTCAGGTAGATATCTGCTCCTGCTTCCTTCCCTAGCTTCAAGCAAGCAAGATCATAGGCTGCGGCCAACTCAGTTGCAAACTGGTTTGCCCTGAAGGATGCCTTGTAGAGTTTTTCTTGCCCTGCCTTGACAATGGACACCAAGGTGGATGGACGGAGACAAGAGACCTTCTTCCGGTCAAGATATGCTTCCTGGTTCTCTACATCAAACCGTACCTTGTAGGGAAACATCTCGTAGACGGGGAAATCGCCGATAACATCAACATTACTCTGTTCACACTGACTCAAGAGCTGCTGAGCAAAAAGTCCGCTTTCCATATATTCTCTGGCATCAAAGTTTGAGAGCAGTGCTTTGATACTACTGGTCAAATCAGACAGCTCATCGCTTGCTTGATGCAATAGCTCAGTGTCTGAAATACTTTTAGACAGGTCACCACTGCTCATGTTCTTAGCTATAGCTTTTTGTAGTTTGGTTACCAATTTGATCTTTTCTTTAATTGCCTTCTCGTACGCAAGATATTCGTTATATAAAATTTCGTAGTCCATGACTTCTCCTTTCTGGGCATACAGAAAAGCATAAATGATGGTGCGGTTCTATGCAATCCCTTTTACCATTATCGCATGATCTTATTGCATGACATTGCTTGAGGAAGACCTCTCGTGGTATCTTGTGCCAAGGAGCATCAAACCCATGGGCTTATCCCTTCATGCATGGCAAGAACAGTGCATCGCGTCCTGGCTGGAAAAGCAGGGACGTGGTGTTACGCAGGTTGTAACAGGAGCCGGAAAAACAATCCTTGCCCTGTATGCTGCAAAAGCCTTGCAGGAAAAGTTGCGAACCAAGCTGCATATCGTAATCATTGTCCCCAAAACCTTCCTGGTCGGACAGTGGAAATCAGCTATTCTTGCACATCATGATGACCTAGGAATAGAGAGAGAAGATATTGGGTGGGTCTGTGGCACGCATCATCAGGAACATGACAAGCCTGTCATGATCTATGTTATCAACTCTGCGCGATACAAGCTTTCTTACATTCTGCATCAACAACTCAGCAACAGGATACCGGTAATGCTCATTGCAGATGAGTGCCATCACTATGCAAGTGCAGAGAACAGGAAGATATTTTCTTTTCTTGAATTACTGGATGAGAGGCAAAAGAAAAACTACTATTCACTAGGCCTTTCAGCAACACCACAAGGTAATGGATTTGAGCAGGTATTGGTTCCTTCCCTTGGTCCACTCTTCTATACCTATGGGTTCTCGGAGGCAATGACGGAGGGGATAATCAACCAAGTGGTCATCTACAATGTCGCCTTGAAGATGACCGATTCCCAGATAGCAAAGTATGATGAGCTTTCAGCACGGATCACTACAACACTTAAAAAGCTCAATAGGTTGATACCTGGCCTCTCCAAACTTAATGGCTCGGCATTTTTCATTGAACTACAACGACTTAGCCTGAGCGAGACTCCCTCAATTGCTGAGACTGCAACACTGTTGCTTACGCTGTTCTATCAAATAAGGGCACTTGTCTATGAAGCACCA
>NZ_JBFXGH010000125.1:0-6040 GCF_050178175.1 Sphaerochaeta sp. | reverse complement strand
CTGAGTATAATAAAGATACCTCAAGGGATTAGTCCCATTGGGGGTGTTTCGGTTTCGACTGGCGGAAGATCAGGCCAGTGGCTGCAAGCGGAGCGCCAACTCCTAAAACTAGCAAAAACAATTAACTGCCAAAAAAGAAGACGAAGTCTCCTTCGAAGCAGAATACGCTCTCGCTGCGTAACAGCACGAGGACGTACAGGCCCGTCTGCTGCCGCTCTTAAGCAACGGATACCTGTAAAAGTAAGAGCTTACCCAACCCAGTGCCTATGGGGGGAGGGGACATTAAAGTAGGCTACAAAGAGCGGACGTTTTGCCGGTGAACCTAACGCACTTTGGAAAATTTGATCACCAGCTAAGCTTGTAGACGTCCCTGGGTGGCACGTTAGGACGGGGGTTCGAATCCCCCCACCTCCAGAAACACGACCCGTCTTCTTCCGAAGGCGGGTTTCTCATGTAAAGCAACCAAACATTCAAAGCTCCTTACACTGAATCAGGAAAAAATTGGAAGTTACCCAGATTTCTGCGTGCATTTGGTTGAGAATCACCTGCTGTCAGCCTATACTGTGGTGGTATGAGTACAACTCTTTTTCAGGAGCCTTCATGAACATTCTCCATACTTCAGACTGGCATCTTGGTCGTTCGCTGTTCTCACAGAAACGCTATGATGAATTTGCCTCATTTCTAAGCTGGTTGGTCGAGACCATCGAACATCAACAAGTAGACATTTTGTTGGTCTCCGGTGATATTTTCGATACCAGTACGCCTAGCAACCGAGCCCAGCAACTCTACTACGAGTTTCTCTACAAGGTTTCCCAAACTTGTTGCAAGACCGTTGTAATCATCGGCGGGAACCACGACAGCCCATCATTCCTGCAAGCTCCAAGTGCCCTCTTACATGTACTCAATGTGAACGTAATAGGATCCAAGAGAGAAACACCAGAAGAAGAGGTCCTTGTAGCTGAGGCCGACGGTAAACCGATGGCCATTATCTGTGCCGTTCCATATTTGCGGGACAAGGACATCCGTTATGCAGAAGCAGGAGAGACCATTGATGACAAGAACAAAAAACTCCTGGAAGGAATAAAGGAACACTACAAGACAGTTTGTGGCATTGCAAAAAAAAGACAAATGGAATTGGGAAACAATCTGCCCATCATTGCAATGGGGCATCTCTTCACACAAGGCGGCAGGACAGTTGAGGGAGATGGTGTTAGTGAACTCTACATCGGCTCCCTTGCACAGGTAGACAGCACTGTCTTCCCTGATTTCCTGGATTATGTAGCGCTTGGGCATCTCCATGTACCACAGTGTGTAGGTGGCAAGGATACGATACGATACAGCGGATCCCCAATCCCCATGGGATTTGGGGAAGCAAGACAGCAGAAACAGGTGGTATTGCTGCATTTTGAAAACACCCTTTCCATACAGCCTCTTCCCATACCATCATTTCAACATCTGGAAAGCATCAAGGGAACCATGGAGAACATTACCTCAAGAATTCTACAGCTTAAGGAGAATGGTGAGCCTGCCTATCTGGAGATTGAGTATACAGCACCCGAGATGGTCACCAATCTAAGTGAACAGTGTGAGGAACTTGTAAAAGATTCAAACCTCACCATACTCCGTATACGTAATCGTCAATTCATACAACGTGTTATGGCATCAATGCAGGTACAGGAAACGTTGGAAGACCTAAACCCGGAAGAAGTCTTTACACGGTGCCTCGATACGTTTGCGGTAACCGAGGAAGAGCGACAGCCTCTAAGAGATGCCTATCATGAAATACTCTTGGAAATGCAAGATGAAGACACCCTTGCTGAATAGGACCAAATCATGAAATTACTCGAACTCAGATTCAAGAATCTCAACTCACTCTATGGTGAATGGGTTATCGATTTTACCCATCCAGAATATGTATCAAATGGCATCTTTGCCTTGACTGGACCAACTGGCGCAGGTAAATCGACCATTCTCGATGCCATTTGTCTTGCGCTTTATGGAGCAACCCCTAGGCTAGGAAGAATCACCAAAAGCAATAATGAGATAATGAGCAGACAGACAGGAAGTTGTTATGCTGAGGTGTTGTTTGCCTCAAACGCAGGACGATTTCGTTGTCATTGGGAACAGAGAAGAGCACGGAGCAAGGCAGAGGGTAACCTGCAGGAAGCAGAACATCAAATCTTTGACGCCGATAGCGGAAAACCCATTGAAACAATGAAAAGTCGTGTCGGGCTTGTTATAGAAGAAAAGACAGGAATGGATTTTGACCGGTTCACCCGCTCAATCCTCTTGGCTCAAGGCAGTTTTGACTCTTTCTTGAAGGCAGACAGCGAGCAGAAATCGAAAATATTAGAGCAAATAACCGGTACCGAAATGTACTCTGAGATCTCAAAACGAGTTCATGAGAGACAGAAAAAGGAACAGGAAGCATTGAAACTGCTCCAGGCTGAAACTTCCGGTATTGTGATTCTGGAACCCGAACAAGAAATAACCATAAAAAAGGAACTGGAAGAAAAACTCCAACAGGAGAAAATCCTAATCTCCAACTTGTCAAAAACAAACGAAGCCTTGCTTTGGATGAAGAATATCGAAAATCTCAACAAGGAAATCGATGACCTTTCCCAAGAGAAGGAAGCACTCAATCGTGAAATGGAAACATTCAAACCAAATCGGGCAATCTTGAGCAATGCCCTGAAAGCATCATATCTGGATGGAATATACGCAACACTCTCAGCCCTTCGCGCACAACAAGCTGAAGACATGACTGCCCTAGGAGATGAAGAATCAGCACTCCCTGAGATGGAGACTTCAACAAATAATCAGGGTAAAGTTCTAACAGATGCAGAACAGCTGACAATACAAAGAAAAAAGGAATTGCAAACAGCAACTCCAAAACTGAAGGAAATGCAGTTTCTTGATCAGAAGATAGCTAGTTTGGAAAAAAATGTGTCTGATGAGGCTGAAAGTTACGCAAAGGATACTGCACAGATTGATACTGATAGAGAGAAGCTGATCGAGGAGCAGAAGAAGAAAGCTGAAAGTGAAACCCAGAAAGAAACCATAGAAGATTATCTTGCTGAGCATTCACAGGATGCATGGCTTGTCAGTGGTCTTACCGGTATTGAAGAGCAATTAGGATCTCTCCTAGAGAAACAGAAAGAGATAGAAGAGAAGGGAACTTCCCTCAAAATAGCAGAAAAAGCGGTATCTACCGCTACTAAGAAACTGGAAGAAGCAACGACACTATGCACGGAAAGCAAATCCAAGCTTGAACAGATCTCTTTTGATCTCCAGGAAGCACAAATTGCATTGAAGACACTTCTAGAAGATATCCCGCTTAGCTCCTACCGCAAGGAAAAGGATTCCCTGCTTCGAGAAATCGCTTATATCAAAAGAATTGAGGAACTGGAAAGCCTTCGTACAAAGCTGGAGGACGGAAAGCCCTGTCCACTCTGTGGTGCGATAGAACATCCCTTTGCAAAAGGGAATATTCCCGTTCGCGATGATATCGAGCAACGCATTGATATTTTGACAACATTAATCACACAAGCGGAGAATCAGGAGATTGTTATACATAATCTTGTGAAAGCGGAGACTGATGCACGTACCGCACTGCAAGCGTATGAGAAAAGAGAAACGAGTGCAGCCAGCGAGAAGAAGTCCGATGAAAGAACCTGTAGCGAGATAGCTTTGAGTATCAAAAACCTTCGCTCAAATGTTGATGAGATCATACAATCTCTTCTAGAGAAACTGAGGCCTTTGGGCATCACCCAAATTGATGCTTCTTTGGTTACCTCCTTACGGGCCTCTCTCGATTCCAGACTGAAAGCCTGGCAGGAAAAGACGAAACAAAAGATAGAGATGGAAAAACACATCGACAGTATTGTTGGAGAGATCAAACGCCTAGAGGGTATGATTTCCACCCAGGAGAAAGCACTGACTGGAAAAAAGAACCATCTTGATACGCTAAAACAACAACTAGCGGATACAAAAGATAAGCGAAAAAGCTTGTATGGTGATGTAATCCCGAATGTTGAAGAAAAACGTTTGACCGATGCAATTGCTGATGCCGAGTCAGCTGAAAAGAGTGCCAGGACTCTACTGAATGATCTTCAACAAAAACTGGCAACAGCCAGAAGCAAGGTAGAGTCTAGAAACAAGAGCATCGAGCAACGGGCTCCCAAACTTGCAGAAGCAGAAGAACAATTCCTGAAAGCATTACGCTCCTCTGATTTTCCTGATGAGGAGGCATTCAAGGACGCGAGGCTTTCCTATGGGGAACAGGAATCCTTATCCCGGAAAGCAAAGGAATTGGACAACGCAGGAACTGCAATTGAGACCAAGCTGAAAGATCGAATGCATCGTTTGGAAATAGAGAAGGTAAAACGTCTCAGCGATGCACCATATGAAGAGGTACTGGCACAGGCAAACTCCTATGATGAGGTTTTGAAGCGATTGCGCGATGAGATTTCCACCTATAAGCATACACTGCAAGAAAACTCTGCAGCATTGGGACGCTTACAGGGCAAGAAAATCGCCATAGAAACGCAAACACAACGTTGCGCTCGCTGGGACGCATTGCACAATCTCATAGGTTCAGCCGATGGGAAAAAGTACCGTACCTTTGCCCAAGGACTCACCTTTGAACTGATGGTGTCCCATGCCAACCGTCAACTTGAAAAAATGACAGACAGATATTTGTTGATCAGGGATGAAAGCCAACCACTGGAACTGAATGTGGTTGATAACTACCAGGCAGGCGAGATTCGCTCAACAAAGAACCTCTCTGGAGGTGAGAGCTTCATCGTAAGCCTAACCTTGGCGCTTGGGCTAAGCCAGATGGCAAGCAGAAAGGTGAGGGTAGACTCTTTGTTCCTTGATGAAGGATTCGGGTCTCTTGATGAGGAGACCCTGGAGACGGCACTGGAAGCGCTTTCTGCACTGCAACAGGATGGAAAGCTGATCGGCATCATCAGCCATGTCTCTGCACTGAAGGAGAGGATCAGCACACAAATCTCTATCACGCCTCTCTCTGGAGGCCGTAGCACGATCAGCGGACCAGGCTGCAGCAAGCAAGCAACATAAGAGGCTGACAATGATCACCAGTATCCGTTTACGCAGGAAAAGAGGCCAGGCAGCATTGACCTTACTCCTGTGGTACTTGGGAATTTTTGCACGCTTCTTATGGTAGTTTGGCTGAACCGACAGGTTCTGATGCAACGTGACCTTGGACTGAGAATCGTTTTGTTGATCACTTCCCAGTGGTTGTGTATGATCGTTCCGTTACTCCTTATGCGTATAAATCATAAAAGTATACGATTTTATGAAATCAGATGTGGGGTTGCAAAAACAGATTTTCACCGGAATTGTTCTTGCGTTCCTGATGTCATTTCCTATTACTGTGGTTCCTATTCTTTGCCGTTGCTTTGGCGGAAGATTTTCTATCCAGAAGATATCTCTTTCATAAGCGATTGGATGTAACCCAATCAAAACAGTTCACCAACCTTATCTTATAACTACTGTTTGGACTCTTCCACAGTTTTGAAGGTGATGTTCTTCAGGTGGTTGTAACAACATTTTCTCGGCATTCCCTTCTCTCGTCTTCGGGAAATATCACATACTGCTCATTCCTTTCCTTGGTAATCATCCACGGATTGTATAGCGCCCTCATCACACTCTGTATAGCAATCCTATAATCTCAACAGTACCTAGACAATATTGCTTACTTGCTGATGACTTCTTGTATCGGTGATGATTGAATAAGCAAAAAAATTTCATTACACTGCTATGCTGTAAACAGGAAGCCTAGATCAACCTTACATCCATGGATGTGGTATTCATGGTAATGTTCTGTTGCTTTTGGAAGGAAATTACATGGTATTACCAATTCTTGCCGTTATTGGCGGCCTTATCGTACTGGTATTGAGTTCGGATAGATTTGTAGATGGTGCTGCAGCTACTGCGCGCCATTTTGGCATGCCCTCTCTCCTGATTGGAATGGTCATTGTAGGATTTGGTACCAGTGCACCGGAAATGGTGG